>PKYM01000334.1 GCA_003132645.1 Actinomycetota bacterium
CGCGCTCTTCCCCGAGATGTGGAGCATCGGGTACGGCTTCGCGGGCGGCGACCTCGAGCGCTGGCGGGCGCAGGCCGTCCCGCGCGACGGGGCGTTCGTGCAGCGCTTCGCCGCCCTCGCCGCCGAGCTCGGCACGGCCGTCGCGATCACCTACCTCGAGACGTGGCCGGGCGCTCCGCGCAACACCGTCACCCTGTTTGACCGGCGGGGCCGCGAGGCGCTGAGCTACGCGAAGGTCCACACCTGCGATTTCGATCAGCCCGAGGCGTCGCTGACGCCCGGCGAGACCTTCCCGGTGGCGACGCTCGACACCGCCGTGGGCCCGGTCGAGGTGGGGGCGATGATCTGCTTCGATCGTGAGTTCCCCGAGAGCGCGCGGATCCTCGCGCTCGACGGCGCGGAGCTCATCCTGGTGCCCAACGCCTGCCCCATGGAGGACAACCGGACCGGGCAGCTGCGCGCCCGGGCCTTCGAGGACATGGTCGCCGTGGCGCTGGCCAACTACCCGGCCTCACACGACGACTGCGGCGGCCATTCGGTGGCCTTTCACCCCTGCGTCTACGACTCAGACGGCGCCAGCCGCGACACGCTCGTCGTGCGAGCCGGGGCCGGCGAGGAGACCTGCCTGGCGCGCTTTGACCTGGACGAGCTGCGCGAGTGGCGGCGCAGCGAGGTCTGGGGAGGCGGCCATCGCCGACCGACGACCTACGGGCAGCTGGTCGACGATAGCGTGGCCCAGCCGTTCGTGTCCCCTGATTCGGACGGCGGCCCGCTCGACGCTCGCCCGCCCGACCCCCCGGCTGCGGTGACGGCCGTTAACCTCCTTTACGTAGTGGCCGCCTGGGTGCCGCGCCGCGAGACGATCGTCGTGGGCGCGCTGGGCCCGGTCACCTTCGCCCGTGGCTGGCATGCCTACGTGGGCAGCGCGCGCCACGGGCGGGACGCCCGCGTCGCGCGCCATCAGCGCGCCGCCAAACCCCTGCGCTGGCAGGCCGACTATCTCTTCAGCAGGCACCCCGCCACACAGGCGTGGCTGCTCGACACGCCCCAGGCCGAATGTGAGCTGGCCACACGGCTGTGCGCGCTCGGACGGCCGGAAGCCGGGCCCGGTGGTGCCGTCGTCGTCCCGTCCGAGGCTGCAGGAGCCATCGTGCGTGTCGTGGGGCGCTTCGGCGCCTCGGACTGCGGCTGTGCGGGTCATCTGCTCTTCGCGGCTCGCCTCAGCACGCTGCAGGCGGCCGTACGCACAGCCGGCGGGCGTCCCCCGGCGGGCGGCGCCCGGCGCAGCCAGCGTCGGCGCAGGGCTTAAGGAGGGCGATCGTTACGGCTGTCACCCTCTACGGCATCACGGCACTGACGTTCATGATGCTCATGTACGCCCTCGAGAAGCGTGGACCGGGCTTCATCGCGGCGTTCGCGGTGGGCTGCCTGGCGTCGAGCGCCTACGGTTTTCTGGCCGGCGCCTGGCCGTTCGGCGTGGTCGAAGCCGTCTGGGCGGTCATCGCGCTGCGCCGCTTCCTTACGACCCGGTCGGCAGCCGGGCGGTGACCCGGCCCGCCGGCGCCGGACTGCCGGTCCGCGGCTCTGAGTCGCCGTGCAATGGGGTCCTACGTATCTAAGAGGGAACCCGTGGGCCCGTGTCGAATGTCCCACGAGCCGGCCGCGGCCCATGCCTTCCTCGACTACCTGCTCGAGCCCCACGTGGCGGCTGCGAACGCCGACATCATGGGCTACCAGCCCGTCGTGCCGGCGGCCGACCCGCTCATCCGCAGCCTGGTGCAGCGCTCCATGCGCCCCACCCGACGAGCAGATGGCGCGCGGCACGTTCCTGCGCCACCTCGGCGCCTTCAACGCGACGTTCGAACGCAGCTATGCGCAGGTCCAGGCGACCTAGGGCCGGACTTCAAGGGCACGCGCCCGCCGGCGCGCACCGAACCACCCAGGGCCTGCTTCCTCTAGTGCTTCTCCCACTTCTGCAGGTAGGCGACCTCTGCCAGGGTCTTGCCGGCGTCGATCTCGCCGCGCAGCCGGTTCTCCTTTTCGAGCACGTCCATGGCGCGGTTGGCGAGCTCGACGGCTTGCGCCTTGGGCAGCACTATCACGCCGTCGTCGTCGCCCACCACCCAGTCGCCGGGCTCGATCGTCTGGCCGGCGATCAGCAGCGGCACGTTGATCTCGCCAAAACCCTTGGGCTCGCCGGCGTTGGCGCTGACGAGACTCGAGAAAGCCGGAAACCCGATGCGCGCGATCTCGGGGGTGTCGCGGATGGCGCCCCAGACCACGAGGCCGGCTAAGCCCTTCACCTTGGCGCTGTGGGTGGCGAGCTCGCCCCAGATGGCCGGGTAGCTGTTGAAGGCGTCGATCACCAGCACGTCGCCGGGCTTGCACTCGTCGATCGCCTCGACCGGCTTGGCCCAGTCGCCGGGGTAGGTGCGCACCGTCACGGCCGGGCCGCACATATGCGAACCGGGCAGCAGCGGCCTGATGCCGTGCAGGCTAGGCTGGCGGTGCCAGGCGTCGGAGACGTTGGCCGTCGAGACCTGCTCCAGCACCGAGCGGATCGCGTCGGCGCCGGCGCGCTTGTAGAGGATCGTCTCGATGGACACACCCTGGTCGACGGCGCGGCGGATCTCGGCCGCGGCGGCAGTGGCGTCGGTCGCCTTGGTGATCGCGCCGCCCACCACGACGATGCCGGCGCCTGCCGCCACGGCCGCGGCGGCGGTCTCCGAATTGATGCCGCCGGCCGCGCTGACCGGGATGGAGACGGCGGAGGCGACGGCGCGCAGCGTGGTAAACGGCGCCGCGCCGCGCATCTGCTGATCGATCGCGGTGTGGATGCCGACGTAGTCGGCGCCCCACTCTTCGGCCTGGCGCGCCCGGGCTACCGGGTCGGCGACCTCGATCATGTCGACGATCAGCTTGCAGCCGTAGTTGTGAGCGGCCTCGATGCACTCCTGGATCGTCGAGTCGCTCGCCACGCCCAGCACGCCGACCAGACCGGCGCCGGCCTTGGCGGCGTACTCGACCTCGATGCGTCCGGCATCCATGGTCTTTAAGTCGGCGAAGATCAGGTGGTCGGGGAAGGCCGCCTTGAGCTCGCGCACGGCCTGCAGGCCCTCGGCCTTGATCAGCGGTGTGCCGGCCTCGACCCAGTCGACACCGCCGGCCACCGCCTCGCGGGCGACTTCGATGGCGCGCGGCAGATCGACGAAGTCGAGCGCGATCTGGACGACGACGGGCGACTCACCGGACGCGCGATCGGCGACGCGGCCGGACGCACGATCGGCGACGCGGCCGGACGAGCTGGCCGTCGCCTGATCGCTCGTGTTGGTCTGGTCGCTCATACGCCCATCACCTGGACGATCAGCTGACGCTCGCGGGGCCGGGCGTCGAAGTCGCAAAAGACGATCGTCTGGAACTTGCCCAGCGTGAGGCGGCCGTCGACGAACGGCACGGTGATCGAGGGACCGACCAGGCCGGCGCGCACGTGCGAGTGGCCGTTGCCGTCCTTCAGATTGTCGTTGTGGACGTAGTGCCTGTCGGGCGGGGCGATCTGGTCGAGCGCAAGCTGGACGTCGCGCACGACGCCGGGCTCGAACTCGAGGGTCGTGACCGCCCCGGTCGCGCCCGGCACGAACACGGTCACGGTGCCGTCGCGCAGGCCGGTCTGGCGCACGGCCTCGGTCACGTCGTCTGTGATCTTGATGATGTCGGCGTCGCCGCCGCTCGAGAACTCGATCGTGCCGGTCACGACGCACATCAGTCCCTCGCGCACCGCCGACTTGTGTCGTCCGTTGATCATCACTGTCGCCACGTCTGTCACTCCTCCTTGGCCGCTGCCGCCCCGCCGTGCGGGTGCGGCTCATAGGGTGTGGTGTTCTGTCGGGCCGTCGCCTCTTGGCGCGCGGCGCTGTCGCTGCTGCCGGGGTCGCTCGCCTCGGCGGTCGCCGGGCCCACCGCGACGTTGTCGAGCAGGCGTGTCGCGCCCAGGTGGGCGGCGGCGATGATGAGACTGTCCGGCGCCACGGGGTCGGGCGCCATGGTGTCGGGCGTCATGGTGTCGAGTATCGCCGGGTCGGGCCGCTGCTCGCCAACCGCGGCGAAGCTCAGGGGATCGACTACGGCTACGTAGTCGACCGAAAACGACGGCCGCGGGTCGTCGGGGTCGTCGGCGAGTCGCAGGTTGGGTGGAAAACCGATGACGAGCTTTGCCGTGACCTCGGCGACGATCGCCCGGGAGCCGTCGGCGGCCCGCGCGCGACCTGCCTGGAGGGCGCGATACAGCTCGGGTGCCTTGGCGCGCTGCGCCGGCGTGAGGTAGGCGTTGCGCGAGCTCATGGCGAGGCCGTCGGGCTCGCGCACCGTGTCGAGGCCGCGGATCTCGACCGGCAGGTCGAGGTCGGCGGTCAACCGCCGCACGACGGCGAGCTGCTGGGCATCCTTGCGGCCGAAGTAGGCGCGCTGCGGCCCGACGATCGACAGCAGCTTCGCGACGATCGTCGCCACGCCGTCGAAGTGACCGGGGCGCTCGGCGGCCTCATAGAGGGTCGCCAGCGGTCCGTCGAGGCGCACGGTCGTGGCTGCGCCGGGCCGGTACATCTCGGCGACCGGTGGCGCGAAGATCAGGTCGGCGCCGGCCGCCGTGGCGAGCTCCGCGTCGCGGCGCTCGTCGCGCGGGTACCTCGAGAGGTCCTCGTGCGGGCCGAACTGCGTAGGGTTCACGAAGATCGTCACGACTACGGCGGCGCACTGGCCGGCGGCCACCCGGAGCAGCGCGAGGTGGCCCTCGTGCAGCGCTCCCATGGTCGCCACGAGGCCGAGCGGCCGCGGCAGCGCGGCTACGGCCTCGCGCGTCGCGGCGATCGTGCGGGTGACGGTCACCGTCTGCTCGCTCGAGTGGTGCGCGGCGCTCACAGTCTGCCCTCCTCGCGATCGAGCAGCTCGCGCAGGGCGCGCACCGTGTCGTCGTCGAGGCGCGGCGCGGCGAGATGCAGCGCCTCCAGCGACAGGGACCGGTAGGTCTCGGCGAAGCGCGGCGCCTGGCCGGCGAGCAGGGCGAGGTGGGCCCGCACGGTGCCCACGTCGCCACGCGCCACGGGACCGGTCAGCGCCCGCGAGGGTCCGCGCTCGGCCACGTTGGCGGCCGTGGTCGCGACGAGCGGGGCGAGCAGCCCGGCGGCGGCGGCGGGCGGCACGCCCGCCGCCGCCAGCAGCTCGCCGGCCTCGCTCTGCAGGGCCACGAAGAGATTGCTCGCCGTGGCGGCCGCCAGATGGTAGAGAGGCTTGGCGTCGTCGGCTAGCTCGAACGGGCGGCAGCCGAGGCGCTCGGCCAGCCAGCGGCCGAAGGCGACGTCTGCCGGCGTGTCGCCCGTCACGGCCATCGGCACGTCGCGCAGCACGGCCGCGTCGCCGGGCGCCGCGAACGATTGCAGGGGGTGCAGGCAGAGGATGCCGGCGGCGACGCCGCGCAGCGGGGCGAGCAGGTCGAGCGAGCCGAGGCCGCTGGAATGGAGGGCCGCGACGGGCCGTTCGAGCGGTCGCGGCAGCGCGGCGGCGACGCCGTGGGCAACGGTCTCGATCTCGTCGTCGGGCACGGTGATCCAGACGACGTCGGCCAGGGCCACGGCGTCGCGAAGCAAGAGGCGCGGGGGATCGGCGGTCGGGTCGAGGGCAGCGGCCGGCGAGGGAACGATGGCGGACACGACGATATCGGCCTGCCTGAGCGACGCGACGAGCGTCGCGCCCAGACGGCCCGGTCCGATCACACATACACGCAGCGCTTCGCGTGGAAGCAAGGCGTCGGCTCCTTCTGGCTGCAGTCCGCCCGTGGCGGGCGGTACCGCGCCGGCCTAACGTCCCGGCGCACGGTTCTTGTGCGGTGACCCTCGTCTTCTGCCCTGGGGCTCGAAGCGAGAGCCTTGAACAATCAGCCATGATCTGGGCTGATTGTTCAAGCACCAGCTTAGGGTCAGTGCCTGGTACGGTCAATTCTGCCGTCGCTCCGCAGTGGACAAACCCACCGCCGGCAGGTGGACTGTTCGCCGCGCCCCTGGTGGTACACTGATATACATGCCTATCTACGAGTTCCTATGCGATCACTGCGAGGTCCGGTTCGAGGAGCTCGTGCGCAACGGCGATCGACCGCGTTGCCCCGAGTGCTCCACGAGCGACGTTCGCCGCCTTCTGTCCAGCTTCGCGGTCCACTCCACGTCGGCTAACGTCGGCGGCGGTGGCGCGAGCAAGAGCTGCTCGTCGTGTGCGGGCTCCTCCTGTGGCACCTGCCACTGACGACCCGGTCGTAGCCCAGCTCGACGAGCTGCGGCGCGAGGCCGAGACCTGCCAGAAGTGCGCACTTGCGGGCACGCGCACCCGCGTCGTGTTCGGCGAGGGCGACCCCCACAGCGACCTCATGTTCGTCGGCGAGGCGCCCGGCTACCACGAAGACCAGCAAGGCCGGCCGTTCGTCGGCCAGGCGGGCAAACTGCTCGACCAACTCCTGGCCACCATCGGCCTGACTCGCGAGCAGGTCTACATCGCCAACGTGCTCAAGTCGCGGCCGCCCAACAATCGCGACCCCAAGCCCGAAGAGATCGAGGCCTGCGAGCCCTACCTGCTGCGACAGGTCGAACTCATCGCGCCGCGCGTCGTGGTTACCCTGGGCAACTTCGCGACCAAGCTGCTGTCGGGCAGTCAGACGGGCATCACCCGCGTGCACGGCAGCGCCCAGCGCACGAGCATCGGCGGGCGCGATCTCTACCTCTACCCGATCTTCCACCCGGCGGCGGCGCTGTACACGCCGGCCATGCTTGACACCCTGAAGCGGGATTTCCTGCGCCTGCCCGAGGTGCTGGGCCTGACGCTCGGCGGAGAGCACGCCGGTGATGCCGCGCCGGCCGTCGAC
>PKYM01000274.1 GCA_003132645.1 Actinomycetota bacterium
GCGCCGCTGTCGGCCGCGCGGGCCGTCTTGGATCCGCGGCCGTAGTCGGTGGTGTAGAAGCCGGAACCCTTGAAGTGGATGGCCACCGGGTGCAGCACCTTGTTGACGCGGGCCCCGCAAAGCTCACAGGTTTCTACGGGTTTGTCGGCGAATTTCTGGAAGAGCTCGAAGGTGTGGCCGCACGCTTCGCAGCGGTACTCGTAGGTTGGCAAAGGCCTGCTCCTGGGCTCGCTTTCGGCTCGGGCATTCAGTCTAGCACAGGGCCGCCCGGCGGCCACGAGCAGGGCCCGGCGGCCGGCGTGCGGTGTCGCAGTCACGCCGTTGGGGCAAAGGGCGGCACGTGTCCGGCGATCAGCAGCACGGCCCGCCACGACGCGATCGCCCGCCAGGATGCGGCGAGGACCGGGTCGGACCCCTCGCCCGCGTGCGCGCCGGCCGCGACGCGCTCATAGTCGTCGCGCAGCGGCCCGATGGTGTCGCCGGCGAGCACCACGAGGCCCTCCGCGGTGTCGACCCTGAAACAGACACCGCCCTCCGTGTGGCCCGGCGTGCGCACCCAGGTGATGCCCGGTGTGAGCTCACCCGCGTCGCCCGAGAGCAGCCTCAGGCGCGCCGTGGGCAAGAGCCCCGTCACCATCGGCCAGTCGGGGTCGTCGAGTTCGAGCTCGTGGACGACGACCGGCCCGGGCACGTCGGCACAGGCCCCCGCATGATCGAAGTGGGCGTGCGTGAGAGCGATGAAGTCGAGGTCGTCGACCCCGAGTCCGCGGGCCGCCAGCGCTTTGACGACCGGCTGGTTTTGCAGGTGCATGCCGGGATCGACCAGGATCGTCTTGGGCCCGCGCAGCAGCACGGTGTTGGGGAAGGTCGTCATGCCGACCACCGCGCGTTCGGCGGCGAGCTTCTCGTAGACGGTGTAGCCCTCGGGCGAGCGGTGCTCGGGCACGACCTCGACTCGAGCGCCGTCGACCGCGAAGGCAAAGCGCGCCGTGGGCAGCAGGACGTCGACTGAGTACATCGGCGGCTACTTCTCGGCCGGTGCGCCCGCCGCGTCCGCCTCGTCGTCGGGCACGTCGCGAGCGTAGACGACATCGACGCGGTCGAGGTTGATCACGACGTATGGCGCGGTCTCGACCAACACGTCGCTGTCCGCGCGGTAGATGCTGGCCCGCGACAGCGTCAGCTTGGTGTCGGTGATGTGGCGCAAGTGGTCTGACGAACGGCGTGCCGTCGCACGGCCGCCGTTGCCGAAATGGGCGTAGCCCACGATCTTCAGGTTGCCGACGTAGGCGACCACCTCGAGCTCGAGAAACCCGATCTCCACCTTGAACTCGCGTTCGGGGTCGCCCGTCCGTACGATCACCGGCTGGTCGTCCACGGTCTTCTCCTCGTCGAATAGAAAGAACTCCACGGAGCACTCCTTCACCCTGAAGCGGATCCCGGCAGCCGCATGCATCCGGCTTTCGCCCGCGCCCGCCTCGGTCAGTTGTCTGTAGTCTCTTTGTCGCCCGCAGCGCAGGATTCTTGAGTGCACGGAGGTCCGGCGAAGGCAGAGGTCCCGCGCCCGCGACGAGCCGCGACGAGCCGCGCGCTGCGCAGGTTGCCGAGACGGAGTGTCAGAGCGACGCTGAAGATGCCGCCCAGGAGGCTGCCGAAGACGAGCGAGCGCATGCGTGCCATGCAGCAACTATAGGCAAAGCCGGGACCCCAGACAACGGGCTGCGCCGATCCCGGCATAGGCTGGACGCCTGGCCGCGAAGGGCCGCGGCCTCGCCCGAGAGGGCCGCGCCGCCACCCACCGCGAGAGCTTTCGAAACTCAGACCAGGGCGAAAGCCAGGGCGCCGTTTGAGCCGGCGTCGACCCTGATGGTGTCGCCGGAGTGGAAGCTGCCGCGCAGCAGCTCGCTGGAGAGCGGGTTTTCGAGCAGGCGCTGGATCGCGCGCCGCAACGGACGGGCGCCGAACTCGACGTCGTAACCTTCGTCGACGATCTTCGCCCGAGCGGCCGCGGTCACCTCGAGACGCATGCCTTGCCCCTCGACGAGTCGGCGGGTGTGCTCAAGCAGCAGGTCGACGATCTGTGCGAGCTGCTCCTTGCTCAGCGGGTCGAACACGATGATGTCGTCGACGCGGTTCAGGAACTCGGGCTTGAAGGTGTGGCGCAACTCGGCGAGCAGGCGCTTTTCGAAGCTCTCGTGGCTGGCCTCGTGGCCGTTCTCGGGGCTGAAACCGAGCTGTTGCTGGCGGATCGTGCCGCTGCCCACGTTGCTCGTCATGATGATCACCGAGTTCTTGAAGTCGACCGTGCGCCCCTTGCTGTCGGTCAGACGCCCGTCGTCTAAGATCTGCAACAGCGCGTTGAAGACGTCGGGGTGGGCCTTTTCGATCTCGTCGAACAGCACCACGCTGTAGGGCCGGCGACGCACCGCCTCGGTGAGCTGGCCGCCCTCGTCGAAGCCGACGTAGCCGGGCGGTGAGCCGACCAGCCGCGAGACCGAGAACTTCTCCATATACTCGCTCATATCGAGCCTGATCAGGGCGCTTTCGTCGTCGAACAGAAACTCGGCGAGCGCCCGGGCGAGCTCGGTCTTGCCGACGCCGGTCGGCCCCAGGAANNTCGGCTACCGCCTGGACGGCGCGATCCTGGCCGATGAGCCGGCTGTGCAGGTTCTCCTCCATGGCGAGCAGCTTGTCGGCCTCTTCCTGCAGCATGCGCTGCACGGGGATGCCGCTCCAGGAGCTCACGATGTCGGCGATCTCGTCGGCGTCGACGGTAGCGTCGGCGATGCCCTTGTCGGCGAGCCAGGCGTTCTTGGCCTCGACGAAAGTCTCCTGGATCTTGTCGGTCTGCTCTTTGAGCTCGGCGGCCTTCTCGTAGTCCTGAGCCTGAACGGCGGCGGCACCCTCGCGGGTGAGCTCGCCGAGCCGCAGCTCCATCTCGCGCAGCTCCGGCGGCAGCATGGTCGTCTCGATGCGCAGCTTGCTGGCCGCCTCGTCGATCAGGTCGATGGCCTTGTCGGGCAGGAAGCGGTCGCTGATGTAGCGGTCGGCCAGCCGGGCCGCCTCGGTCAGGGCCTCGTCGGTGATCTTCACCTTGTGGTGAGCCTCGTATTTGTCGCGCAGGCCGCGCAGGATCGCGACGGTCTCCTCGACGGTGGGCTCGGGTACGATGATGGGCTGGAAGCGGCGCTCCAGGGCCGAATCCTTTTCGATGTGCTCGCGATACTCGTCGAGCGTGGTGGCGCCGACGCACTGCAGCTCGCCGCGCGACAGCATCGGCTTCATCAGGTTCGAGGCGTCGATCGCGCCCTCCGCCGCCCCGGCTCCCACGACGTTGTGCAGCTCGTCGATGAACAGCACGACGTCCTTGGCGCGCTGGACTTCGTCGAGCGCGCCCTTGAGGCGCTCCTCGAACTCGCCGCGGTACTTGGAGCCGGCCACCATGGCTCCGAGGTCGAGAGCCAGCACGCGCTTGCCGCGCAGCATCTCGGGCACGTCGCCGGCGACGATCTTCTGGGCCAGGCCCTCGGCGATGGCCGTCTTGCCGACGCCCGGCTCGCCGATGAGGGCGGGGTTGTTCTTGGTGCGGCGGCTGAGCACCTGGATGACGCGCTTGATCTCGGCGTCGCGCCCGATGACCGGGTCGAGGCGATCGTCGCGGGCCAGTGCAGTGAGGTCGCGCGTGTACTTCTTCAGCATGCTCTCGCCAGTCGCGCTGGCCTCGTAGTCGGTGCCGCCGGCACGCAGCTCGGCCAGCGCCTGGCGAAGCTTGTCTTCGCTGGCGCCGAGGTCCTTGAGGATAGCGGCCCCGGGACCCTCGCCCTCGAGGAAGATGCCGAGCAGCAGGTGCTCGGTGCCGACGAACTCGTCGCCCATCTTTTGGGCCTGCTGGACGGCGATGTCGATCGCCGCCTTGGCGCGCGGCGAAAGGTAGAGCATGTCGGCCGGCGCGGGCGTCGGCGGGCCGGAGCCGGCGGGCTGGTTCTGGGCGAACTGGTTGGCGCGCGTCATGGCGGCGCCCTTGTCGATGCCGACGAGGTTCAGGACCTGCTCGACGATGCCTCCGGGCAGGCTCAGCACGCCGATCAGCAGGTGCTCGGTGCCCAGCATGTTGCCCGGCCCGCGGCGCACGACGCCCTGGGCGGTCTCGAGCGCTTCGCGCGCCCGCTCGGAGAACTTACTCACATCCATCTCGTACTCCTGGCAGTCTCACTCGTTTCCCATTTCCTTGAGGGCGTGTCAGCGGCGACGCTTGCCGACGCGCACGATCGCCATGTGGGCCAGCGGCACCAGGTCGTGGCGAGACGAGCGCTCGACCTCGCGCACCTGGTCGCGCAGGTCGTCGGCGGCGCGCGCCAGTTCGGCCCGCAGACGGTCGAGCTGCCCGGCCATGACCGCGAGTTGGCTCTCGAGGGCCAGCACGCGTTCGACGCCGGCCAGATTGAGGCCGAAGTCGGTCAGCTCCTGGATGCGGCGCAGACGTTCGACATCGGCGAGCGAGTACAAACGCGTGTTTTTGGCCGACCGCTGCGGCTGCAGCAGCCCGCGACGCTCGTAGACGCGCAGCGTCTGGGGATGCATCGCGGCCAGCTGGGCCGCGATCGAGATCATGAACAGCGGCCTCGTGGGATCATCGCGTTGGGCCATGGCAGATCACCGCCCGTGCCTTTCTTTGCCTACAACGTGCCGAAACGCGCGGCGCGCGGATCGGACTCGGTCTTGCCGAGCTCCTCGGCGAGCTTCTTCTGTTCCTTGGTGAGCTTGCTGGGCACGATCAGACGCACACGCGCCAGCAGGTCGCCTTTGCCGCCGCCCTTGAGGCGCGGCGCGCCCTTGCCGCGCAGTCGCAGTGTGCGGCCGTCGGCGCTGCCGGGCGGCACCTTGAGCGAGACCTTGGCGCCGTCGGGCGTCGGGATGCGCGCGGTCAGGCCCAGCATCGCTTCGGCCAGCGTGACCGGCACCTCGATCAGGAAGTCGTCGCCGCGGCGCTCGAACAGCTCTGAGTCTTCGACGTGGGTGACCACGTAGAGGTCTCCCGATGGGCCGCCGCCGGCGCCGCCCTCGCCCTTGCCCTTGAGGCGGATCTTGGTGCCCTCCTTGGCGCCCGCCGGGATCTTGACCGCGTAGCGGCGCGTCTGCCGGGTGTTGCCGCCACCGTGACAGGTCGGGCAGGGAGAGTCGATCACCGTGCCGTTGCCGTGACAGCGCGGGCAGGGCACCGAGATGGCGAAGGGACCCTGGTTTTGCGCCAGCACGCCGCGGCCGTGGCACTCCGGACAGATCTTGGGCGTCGTGCCCGGCGCGGCACCCGAACCGTGACAGGCCGGACAGGCTCCGTTGCTCTCAACGGGCACGCGCACCGAGGCGCCGTTCAGCGAATCCTCGAACGAGATCGTGACGTCGGCCTGCAGGTCGGCGCCGCGCTGGGCCGCGCTGCGGCCGCCGCCGCGGCGCCCCCCTCCCTGCCCCGCCCCGCCGAACAGGCTCGACAGGATGTCTCCGAAGTCGCCCATCTGGAACGTCTGACCGCCCTGCTGGTACATGCGCGGATCGAAGCCCTGAAAGCCGCCCTGCGAGGGCCGGCCGGTGCGCGGATCGAAGGCGCCCAGCTTCAGAAGCTCGTCGTACTGCTTGCGCTTCTCGGCATCGGAGAGGGTCTCGTAGGCTTCGTTGGCCTCCTTGAACTTGTCTTCGGAAGCCTTGTCACCGGGGTTCTTGTCGGGGTGGTACCGGCGCGCGAGCTTGCGAAAAGCCTTGCGGACCTCGTCGTGAGAAGCGCCGCGCGGCACACCCAGGGTCTGGTAGAAATCGGCCATCGACTACCTCGCCACGATCACCCTGGAGGGCCGCAACAGCCTGCCGTGAAGCAGGTAGCCGGGCTCGAGCACGGCGATGATCGCGCCCTCAGGGTAGTCGTCGTGTTCCTGCGCCACGACCGCTTCGTGGACGGTCGGGTCGAACGGCAATCCGGCCGCGGCCGGCACCTCCTCGAGTCCGTGTCCCGCCAGCACCGAGCGCAACTGGCCCGTCACGACCTCGATGCCCTCGATGACCTGCCCTTCCTCGTGGCGCGCGGCCGCTTCGAGCGCGCGTTGCAGGTTGTCGACGACCGGCAGCAGCGATTCGATGACGCGCTCGCCGGCTCGCGCCACGACGGCCTCGTTGTCGCGTTGCACGCGCTTGCGGTAGTTTTCGAACTCGGCCTTCAGGCGCTGCAGGTGATCGAGGTACTGATCGCGCTCTGTCGATACGGCGCGCAGCCGCTCGGCCAGCGCTTGCGGGCTCGCGTCGGGCTCGACCGCGACGGCGGCGCCGGCCCACGGCGTGTCCGTCGCGGCGGTGACCGGCACCGCGTCGCCGGCGACGGCCGCGTCGCCGGCGGCGCCCGCGTCGCCC
>PKYM01000187.1:0-2874 GCA_003132645.1 Actinomycetota bacterium
GCCGGCGACGACCTCGTGCTGGTCGACACGGGGCTGCGCAGCAGTCCGACGCGCATCACCGAGGCGGTCTACGGCCTCGGCAGGCTGCCGCAGGACGTGCGCGCCATCGTGGTGACTCACGCCCACCCCGACCACGTCGGCGGCCTTGCCGAGATGCAGCGGCGCACCGGCGCCGAGATCTGGATGCACCCCGCCGACGCCGCGCTGGTGCGCCGAGGGGTCCTGGGACGCCCCCTCGAGGCCGGGCCCAGCCGTCTGAGCCGCACGGTCGTGAGCGCGCTCGGCCGGTGGTCGTCGCGCCAAGGCGAGGCGGTCGTCGTGGCACACGAGCTGGGCGACGGCGAAGAGCTCCCCTTCGGCGGCCTGCGGGCCGTCCACACGCCGGGCCACACCGACGGGCATCTCGCCCTGCTGCTGCCACGCGAGGGCGGCGTGCTGTTCGTGGGCGACGCGGCCAACCACATGGCGCGGCTTGCTCTCGGCGCCTTGCACGAGCACGTTCTCGAGAGCCGCCACAGCATCGACAAGCTGGCGGCCCTGGAGTTCGAGGTGGCCTGCTTTGCCCACGGGCGAGCGATCCGCCACGGCGCGAGCGCGGCTTTCGGCGAGCTCGCGCGGAGCCTCGACGCGGCGGCCCACGAAGGGCCGCCGGTCGAGGCTCGTTAAAGTCGTTCGCGGTTCGCTAGAGCCGTTCCGAGCCCCGTCTACCTCACGGCGACCTTGAGCACGGATGTGTAGCCGGCGTAGTACCAGGTGTCGCCCGGATAGCGCACTACATACCAAGTGGTGCGCTTCGGGTGCAGCAGCCGGCTCGCATACTTGCCCAGGCCGTTTGCCTTCAGGGTGGCGACCTTGTGCCAGCCTTTGGCCGCCGCGTTCCACGCGGTGGGCGGTCCGGCGGCCCTTGTGCGCTGGTAGAGGATCACTGACTTCGACTTGCCGACCGTGCTTCCCATGTGTCCCTGTGTGGGGATGATGCCGCTCAACCGCACCGCGCCGCCGTGCCTTATGGACGTCGGTGACGCCTTCAGCGAGGCGACCTGGAAGTAGGTCGTGATGTCGAGCATGCTTCCGTCGTCGGTACGAGAGACGTGAACGTCGTAGTCATAGCCCGGGGTCGCCGTGCTCGGGATGGTCACGCTCACGTTGCGCAACTGGTACGAGCCGCTCAACTTCCAGGGTTGGCGCAGTACCTTCTGCTTCCCCGAAGGCGACTCGGAGATACCGTACAGACCGGCATGATAGCCCGCCGGCCAGTTCTTGAGGACGACCGTCGCCTTGGTGCCCGGCTTGCCCGACACCCAATAGGGAGCCCCGACATAGGTGCTTCGTCCGTTCGCCTGGTCGAAGACCATGGTGAGGCCGTCCGACATGCCCGGCGTCACCGGCAGGGCGGAGGCTGCGTTCCACTCGATACCCTGGTTGTCCCAGGGGTAGGCGACCGCGTAGTCGTAGTCGGGCGCCATCACGAACCCGAAGCCGGAATCGCTGTTGATGACCGTCGAGCCGCCGCCGGCGCTGCCCCAGGTGTCGAGCCGAAACGACGTGAAGCCGTTCCAGTTCTTGTCGCTCGTCTTCGCTACCTCCGCGCCGGTCATGCCGGGCCGCAGGGTGAAGTCGTTTGGCCCGGCGGCCGTGAAGGTGTCGTTGATGGAATACAAGACCGTGTTGCCGCTGCTGTCCGGCCAAACGACGAGCTCGCCGCTGGTAGCCTCAGGCACGCTGGCGAAAGTGAACATGCCGTTGGCGTTGGTGTCGACCCAGAAGCCACCGGTGTCGCTGTACCACAGATCGACTTCGACTCCCGCCAGGGGATTGCCGGCGAAATCGAAGGCGTGCCCGGTGACGGTGCACAGGCCGGTGGCGGCGCGCACGGCCATGGAGCGATCGGACGCACGCCGTGGAGCGAAGGCCGGCGCCACTGCCGCCCGCGACTTCGCGGACAGCGCGAGCCGCAGGTGCGCGGGGCGGGGCGGCGCCGCAGCGCCGCGAGCGAGCGCGAAGCTCGCGGCGGGCCACAGCACGGCCGCAGCCACCGCCAGAAACAGAGCGACAGACAGCTTCTTCATGGATCCCCCAAGGTCGTTGCCCGCCCGTTCATTTGGCGGGTCAGGTAGAGCGCGCGGGACAACGGACCTGCCCGGCGCACCCCTCGAGTGGAACCCCTCTCGCCAGCCAGCATCATCATACTATTCAGAGCGACAAACGACACGCGGTGGCGCCGGATCGGCGTAGCCGAGCCAGACACCGCAACCGCTTGCGCAGAGCCGGCGCAGAGCCGCCGACGTCTCGGGCGTGACCGTCGCGAAAACCGGCTCAGAGAAACTCGTAGAGCGGAAAATCCTCGAGCAGGTCGAGCACTTCCTGACGGATCTCGGCCAGCACGGCCGGCTTGGCGCGCGCCGCCATGGCGCGCACGATGAGGCGCCCCGTCTGGCGCATCTCCAGCTCGGTGAAGCCCCTGGTGCTGACCGCCGGCGAGCCGACGCGCAGACCGCCGGCGACCGACACGTTGGTCGTGTCGAAGGGCACGACGTTGCGATTGGCGGTGATGTTGACCGACTCGAGCAGCTCCTGGCATTCGAGGCCGTTCAGGCCGCTGTCGCGCAGGTCGACCAGGGCGAGGTGATTGTCTGTGCCACCGGAGACCAGCCGCAGGCCGCCGTCGGCCAGCGTCTCGGCGAGCGCCGCCGCGTTGACCACGATCCGGCGCTGCAGGCGGCGGAACTCCTCGCTGGCGGCGATCCGCAGGCAGGCCGCCTTGGCGGCGATGACGTGCGCCAGCGGTCCGCCCTGCATGCCCGGAAACACGGCCCGGTCGATCGCCTTGGCGTACTGCCCGCGGCACATGATCAGGCCGGCGCGCGGACCGGT
>PKYM01000187.1:2922-7486 GCA_003132645.1 Actinomycetota bacterium
GAGCTGTAACCGCAGATGATGAGCTTGGGACGATGCGCCAGAGCGAGGGCGCGGACCTCGTCGTAGTCGATCGTCTCGGTGTCGCGACGCACGTGGTAGGCGATGGCCCGATACACCACCCCGGAGAGGTTCAGCGGCAGCCCGTGGGTGAGATGCCCGCCGTGCGCGAGCTCCATGGCGAGAAAGGTGTCGCCCGGATCGAGCAGCGCGAAGAGGGCGGCCAGGTTGGCCGACGAGCCCGAGTGCGGCTGCACGTTGACGTGCTCGGCGCCGAAGAGCGCCTTACAGCGGTCGATGGCGAGCTGCTCGACCGCNNGCGCGGCTGGCGAAGTTCTCAGAGGCGATCAGTTCGAGGGTCTCCTGCTGGCGGCGCAGTTCGGCGCGCAGCAGGTCGTTCAACTCCGGGTCGAGTTCGTAGAGCGGCTCGCGACGCCACTCCTTGCCGATCGGGCTCACGTGCGATCCTCCTGGTGGGCAAACGACGAGCGGCCGGTCGCGCCGTGCGTCCGGTGGCGGCCGGCGCTCAATGCTATCAGAGGTATCAGGCCGGGATGGCCGCCAGGCGCCGCCCGAGCTCGAGCAACAGTCCGCTGTCGGCGACCTGCTCTTTCCAGGCTGAGGGAATGGCCTCTACGCCGCCCGCCGCGCCCACGATGGCGCCCGTCACCGAGCCGGTCGAGTCGCTGTCGCCGCTGATGTTGACCGCGGCCCGCACGGCGGCGGCGTAGTCGTCCCGGCAGCGCAGCGCGCAGTACAACGCGATGCCCAGGGTCTCCTCGGCGACCCAGCCCTTGCCGTGTTCCGAGAGCTCCTCTACGCCGACGTGGCCGATCTGGCCGATCGCCTCGTAGACGTCGGTCGGCGCAGCGGCCAGGCGCACCGCCGCATCGACGGCGTCGAGCGTCTCCTCGTGGCCGGGCCAGCCCACCAGCGCCTCGCGGGCGCGAGCCACCGCGTCGGGTAGCGGCGCGTCGGCCAGCAGGTGATCGACGAGCTGTGCCAGAAAGCCGGCCGCCGTGTCGCTCGTGGGGTGACGGTGGGTCAGCGTCGCGCAGCGTGCTCCCGCTTCGAAGGCCCAACGGCCGAGGCCGATCAGACCGAGCGGCGCGACGCGCATCACCCCGCCACAACCCTTGCCCCACACATTGACGGGGTGCTGGAGCGTCAGCGGCACGCCGCCCTTGATGGAGGCCATCACCTGCGCTCCGGGACTGCCTTGCGGACATTCGGGCGAGCGCGACCACTCGACGTACCGCGCCCACACCGCCAGCGCCAGCGCGTCGAGGTCGGGCTCACGGCCGCCGCCCGCCGACCAACCCGTGGCGGCCAGCCAGTCGAGCATCCCGCGGACGGTAGCCACCGACATCTGGCTGTCGTCGGTGTAGGCGCCGGCGGGCTGGCCGGCGCGTGGCGCCAGCTCCTGGATCCCCCCGGGCCCATACTGCGCCACGATCTGGGCACGCGTGCTGAACTCGACCGGCGCGCCCAGCGCGTCGCCGATCGCGAGGCCCAGCAGGCAGCCGCAGCCGCGACTCTCCCTCAGTGCGGCATCACTCACGTGCGGTCCTTTCGCAAGTTCGCTCCTGGCCTTGGCTACCGCACAAGCATAATGCAGCAGGAGCTCTCGCGCCGCACCGCGCCGTGGTCGCTTCGGGCGCTACTGCAGTCGGGGGATCTCCCAGGCGGCGACGTCCAGCTTCTCGCAGGCGTGACCGAGCTTCCAGGGCGCCACGTCTACCATGACCCCTCCCCCTCGTCGCGATCCCGGCTAGCGCAGTCTGCGGCCCGGGTTGCCGACCCAGACCTCGCCGGCCCCCACGTCGGCGCGGATCATGGCGCCCATGCCGATCACGGCGCCCTCCCCGACCGTGACCCCGTTGGCGATGGCGGCGCTCTGCCAGACGACCGCACCCTTGCCTATCCCTGCCCCGCCGCCGACCTGCGCGTGACCGGCGATGAGGACGTCCTCGCCCACCTCGACGTTGTGACCGACGTTGACGTGCGGACCGATCTTGGCCCCGCGCCGCACGACGGTGTCGCCGATGGCGCCACGCTGGATCATCGCCTGCGCAGCGACGTGCACGTCGTCTTCGAGCACGACGCGGCCGAGCTGCGGGAAGGGCACGAGACGCCCCTGGTCGTCGCGCTCATATCCCATGCCCGAACAGCCGATCGTCGCCAACGGCTCGATGCCCAGGTTGCAACCCACGACGGCGTTCTTGACCCAGGCGCGCATCTCGTCGACGAGACGGGCGGTCGCAGGGTCGGCGTAGACAGGCGGCCCGTCGGCGGCGAGATGGGCGAAGAACCGGCCGACAACCAGCGCCATGGCAAGCCGGGGGCGAGCGCAGACGATCACCAGGCGGCCGGCCTCGGAGAGAGGGGCGGCGCCGGAAAGCTCCCCGGCCGCCTCGGCCGAACAGATCAACAGGGAACCCCCGAAGCTTGCCGCGGCTCCCGGGCGCTTCGACCAGGCGAGGTCGCCCGGCCCGGCGTCGGCGTCGGTGGCGACGGCGCTGAGGGGCACAGCCGTGCCCTCCGCCGACCCTGGGCTCTCCGGCGCGCCGGAATCCTCCGGTGACCCGGCGCCGATCAACTCCCGGACCATGCCGAGCTCGCGCAGGTAGGCAGCGATGTCGGCCGCCGTGGTCGTCTGCATCTTCAGCCCCTTACTCCCCGACCGCGTGGCACTGGGCTGCGCCGGTCAGGGGCGCGCGTGCGGCAGGTACTTGCGCAGCAGCTCCCCGTCGAACTCGTGCGGCACATAATCGGCGGGGATCTCGATGTAGAACGGGTTGTCGGGCTGCAACACCGACTGGAGGGTCGCCCAGGGGTTGGGGTTGTTGTAGTAGATGCCGTGCGGCGTCTCGAGGTCGAAGACGACGGCCGAGCCGTAGCCGACCGTCGAGCCGGGCGCGATGGTCACGCCGGCGCTCGTGTTGGTGCGGCTGCCGATGATCGAGCCGTAGCCGAAGCGCGTGATGAGCTGGCGCTTCGGGGCGCGGGGACGGCCGTGGTCGACGTTCTTGGTGTGCGAGCTCATGATACCGGCGGCCACGAAGCACCAGTCGTCGATCACGACCGACTTCGAGATACACGAGCCGGTGCGCACACGAACGTGGTTGCCCAGCAGCGCAACGCCGGTCGTGACGCAGTCGTCGGCGATCTCGACGTCGTTGAGGACGCGCGTGCCCGAGGCGAGGTGCACGCGGTGGCCGAGTCTCACATCGTCGCCGACCACGACATCGGGGTCGATGATGCACTGCAAGCCGTGCTCGAAGCCGGTCCCATGGACGAAGTCGCGAGCGATGAACGACCCGCTGGACGGGTCGGAGGTGTAGGCGTCGTAGTCCACTGGTGCCTCACTTTTTCTTTCACTGATCGCGGATGCGCGCGGTCCTCGCAGGAGGCATCCTACCGCAAACCGCTACGGCCGCGAGGGTTGCCGATCGCCGTGCTCGCGGCGCCCGGCGCCGTTTCCAACGCGACGGCTTGCACCCTCCGAGGGGAGGCCATCCGCGACCCGAGCTCGGCGAGCGCGGTCTCAGTTCAGCTCAGTCGCCAGATGCCGGCGTTCAGGTAGGTCGCCACGCTCACCCAAGCCAGGTAGGGCACGAGCAGGCCGCCGGCCAACGGCCGCACCCGCCAGAAGGCGACGATGGTCGCCAGGATGGTGAGCCACAGCGCCACGATCTCGAGCAGCGCCACACCCACGCGGTGCCGACCGAAGAAGATGAGAGTCCAGGCGAAGTTGAGTGCGAGCTGCGCGGCGAACAGGCCCAGAGCGAGGGCCGAACGAGCCGTCAGACCCTCGCGCCACACAAGCCAGGCGGCGATGCCCATCAGCAGGTACAGCGTGGTCCAGACGGGTCCGAAGGCCGCCGGAGGCGGCGTGAAGGGCGGCTTGCGCAGCTGGTCGTAGTAGGCGACGAAGTCGCGGCCCGAGGCCAGCACGCTCAGGCCGCCGACAGCCTCTGTGGCCGCCACGGCCGCGACGAGTCCGGCGATGTCTCGGGTGGCGCGCATCCCTAAAGACGATTCCCGACCCGGGTCTTCGTAACCCCTCACCGGCCGCCGGTTGCGGAGCCGCGGCGTGAGTTGGGCTCGGGGGATCAGAATCATGGCCTTCCTCGCCGGTTTGCGCCTTGACCGGCGTGAAGCGGGGTACAGTGGCAGCAAGACCTCGAGCCGGAAGGCGAGCGCCAGCAGCCGTGAGCGCCACCGTACGCCTCGAGCAGTTCGCCTGACCGACCCAGCAAGGGATTGGGCTCATGAACGTGACCTCCGCCATCCCCGGGCTGAAGCTGCCACAGTAGCCGTGTCGAGTGCCGCCACATCGTGACCCGGATGACCCGGCCAGCCCATGAGAACGCCAACGACGACGCGCGCGACCGCGACGCGCGAGGGCACGGCGCGCCACACGGCGAGCGAGGGCGCGGCGCGCAGGAACACGGCGGGCACGGGAACGGCGGGCAGGGGAACGGGGGGCGGGCGCCCGACTCGGGCCCGCCGGCGGACGGGCTGATCTCGCAAGGCATCACCGAAGTCGACGATCTGATGGTCG
>PKYM01000266.1:0-1963 GCA_003132645.1 Actinomycetota bacterium
CGGTGCCGCGGGTGCGGGCTCCATGCACTCCGGACAAAGCAGCACGTCTCTGCCGTTGAGACGCGGGCGACTTCTGATCGGCTGATTCCCAGGCGCCCGTCGGCGACAACACGTCGCGCCGTCAAGCCGTAATCGACCGGGTGAACACGTGGCCGGCTGGGGGTGGACGCGTAGCTGACCCGGTCGACGCGCTCGAGCCTGCCTTCAGGCCGCGGCGCGATCGCGGCCGTCGCCCTGGGATTCGCACATCGGGGGAGCGTCGAGCGGGCACGAGAAGCGCGAGCTCTCGTCCGCCTGCTCGGCTGTCACCGGCTCGCGTCTGATGGTGAAGGCCGAGATGACGCCACCCAGCGCGCAGACGCCGCCGGCCAGGAACATGGCGGTGCGAAAGCCCGACCCGAAGGCCGCCGGTCGTGCGAAGGTCGCGGTGGTGAGGCCGGCCGCCGCTGGCAGGACGGCCACCGCGATCAGTCCCGCCGCGCGGGCCACGGCGTTGTTGACCGCCGACGCGAGACCGGCGTGTTCCACCGGCGCCGCCGCGAGGACCGTCGCGGTCAGCGGCGACACCGTCAGGGCGAGTCCGAGCGCGAAGACGACGATGGCCGGCAGGAACGTCGTCGGGTAGCTCGTCCCCGGCTGGACCAGGGAGAGCAAGGCGAGCCCGCCGCCGGCGATGATCGGTCCGAGCGTCATGGGCAGCCGCGGGCCGATGCGCTGCGACAGCCTGCCGGCCCGGGCCGAGAGGGCCAGCATGACGAGCGTGATCGGCAGCAGCGCCGTGCCGGCTTCGAGCGGCGAGTAGCCCAGCACCTGCTGGAGCTGGATCGGCAGCAGAAAGAGCGCGCCGCCGAGGGCGCCGTAGACCGCGAAGGTCACCACGTTGGCGCTCGTGAACTGCCGGGCGCGGAAGATGTCGAACGGCAGCATGGGATGCTTTGCGCCGTGCTCCCGGGCGACGAAAGCCAGCATCGCCGCGAGCGCGATCGCCAGCGCCGCGACGACGCCTGGTGTGGTCCAGCCCTTGTCGGGTCCTGCGATCAGCCCGTAGATCAGCGTGCCCAGCCCGACTGTGGCAAGCCCCGCCCCGGCGAGATCGAGCCGGCCCTGCGCCGACGGGTCGCGCGTCTCCGGCACGTGGCGCTCGGCGATCCACACGACCGCCGCCACGAGCGGCAGATTGATGAGGAAGATCAGCCGCCAGGAGACGGTCTGGATCAGGTAGCCGCCGATGAACGGTCCGACGGCGGCCGAGATGCCGCCCAGCCCCGACCAGGTGCCGATGGCCTGAGCGCGGTCTTCGGGACGGAAGGCGGCCTGGATGATCGCCAGGCTCTCGGGTATGAGCAGCGCGGCGCCGACTCCCTGGAGGGCACGAGCCGCGATCAGCACGCCGGCGCTGGGCGCGATCCCACAGAGCAGCGAGGCGGCGGCGAACCACAGCACGCCGACGACGAAGCTGCGCCGGCGCCCGTAGTGATCGCCGATCGAGCCGCCGACCAGGATGAAGGCCGCCAGGGTCAGCGTGTAGGCCGTCACGGTCCACTGGAGCGTCTGCAGCCCGCTGTGGAAGGTGCGGCCGATCGCCGGCAGGGCGACGTTCACGACGGTGCCGTCGATCATGACGATGCCGGCGCCCAGGACGGTGGCCGCGATCACCCAGCGGCCGCGCGCCGAGTGCAGCTGAAGGCCGCCTGTGGGCTGCGCTCCGGGGTCGGCCATCACGAGACTCGCGGTGGCATGTCAGGCTGCGTCCCGTCCTTGATCTCGGCCTGAGCCGATACCCAGGTTGCGGCGCACGGCCACGATCAGCGCTGTGAGCTGCTCGTCGCAGTTTGCGAGCTCGTCGACCACGTCGTCGGGCAAATCGAGCAGCAGCATGCTCGCCACCACAGTCCGACAGCCTTCGATATCTTCCAGGACCTGAGCGAGAGCGGCGCTGCGGTCATCATTGTGGTTCATCGGA
>PKYM01000266.1:1983-5501 GCA_003132645.1 Actinomycetota bacterium
GCGGCGGCGTCCAGCGCCTCGGTCAGATAGCCGAGGTTCGCCGTCAGCACGGCCGACAGAGGCTCGTCGAGCGTGCCGTCGCCGCCGTCGATCACGACGACGCGGCGGCTGTCTCTCTGCCTGAGTATGGCGACGTAGACCGGCAGGACGCAGGTCGTGGCGTCGTCGAGCGAGAGGGCGTCGATCGGCAGCGGGATGCCGAGCCGCGTCGCCGCCTGGGCCCAGCGCTCCCGGGCGGCGCCCTGCACGGCCGAGTGCCACTTGTCGAAGGTCGTCGTGATCTCGGCGCGCAAGGCGCGTTGCTTGAGGCGGGGCGGCAGCAGATGCCGGTCCACCTCGACCTCGGCGATCGAGGGGTCGACGGCGAAGCCCTCGAGCAGCGTGCCGTCGAGGGCTTCGTAGAGATTGAAGACCGACGAGTGTCGCGTGCGCTTGCGCAGACGGCCCTCTTGTCGCGTGCAGCCCAGGGTCAGCAGCAGGCAGGGCAGCCAGACGAGACCGAACCAGGCGACCTCTTCGGCGCCGAGGCCGAGCACGCCCTTGCCGCGCGCCCGCTCTGCGAGGCGGACGGCGCGCGCCTCGTCGACGGCGACGGCGAAGCCGAGCGCCGTCGCCGCGCGCGGCGCTCCGAGCTCGGCAAGCTGCACCCGGCCCAGGCGCCGCTCGAGCTGCTCGGGGCCCCAGAGTTCGACCCCGAGCTGGGCGGCGGACAGTTCGGCGCCGCCGGTCGCGCCCTGCAGGGCGACCACGATCGTCTTGTCGGCGCGCACGTCGGCGGCCACGAAGGCGGCCTTGGCGAGCACCTCCTTGTCGACCGGCCGGTCCCAGGCCTTGCACTCGACCATGATCGAGAAGGTCGTCAGACCGTCGGTCTTCTGGGCCAGGACGTCGATCTCGTGACGCGCCCCGGAACGGCCCTCGCAGACCACGTTGCGGCGGGCGGTGTAGCCGCCCGCCGTCAGCAGACGCGCGATCTCCGCCTCGAGGCGTCGACCTTTGTCTGCGGTGTGTTCTTCCGCCGTCACGCTCACCTCAGGCTCCCGGTCGACCGCTTCCTCACTAGTTCGCCGCCAGCCGCGGCTTTCTTGCCCGGCGACGTGCCGTGGGAGCGCGCCGGCGCGCGNNGCGCGTGTCGGCGCGCCTGTCACGATAGACTGGCGACCGGCTCTGAAAGAAAACGACAGGAGCGAGGGGAGTCTCATGAGCTTGGCCAAACGTCTTGAGTCGTTGCGTGAGCGGGCGCAGCGCGACCTCAGTGCGATCGACGACGACGTCCTGCTGTCCACCAGACACGGCGTGGCGCCCGACGAGATCGTCGAGCGCCACTATCTCACGCCGGTGCGCCTCGGAAGAGCGAGCTTCAACCCGCCGCGAGCGATCAAGATGGCCGTCCCCGGCGGGCCCGGTGACGAGGCCCCGATCGTCGTGCCGGGCACGAGGGTCGACCTGTGGGTCTCGATCGACGGCGGCGAGACGCTCGCCTTCATCCACGAAGAAGATGACGAGCTCGAGCATGCCAGCATCGAGATCGATCTGAAAGAGAAGCGCCTGGTCGTCGGCTATGTCGCCGAGCACGCCACGGCACATCGGGCCAACCAGTTCTTCGAGGCCAGCCTGCGTACCATCGAGACCGAGGTCGAGAAGGCCAACGAGGTGGCCCGCGAGTTCAACGAGAGTCTCGTGCCCGCGGTGGCGGAGGCTTTGGCGGCGGCCCGGGAGCTGGCCGCGGAGCGGCACAAGCTCGCCCAGGGCCTCAAACCGCCGGCGTCGTACGAGCGCTGGTGGGGCCGGCCCTGAGACTAGGGCAGGATGGCGCGGATCTCGCCGACCGCGTCGTGATGGTCGTTGCGCACCAGGGGACGCGCGACCGCCGCGACGCTGTCCGGCACGTCGTCGAGGCCCAGGCAGCGCGCGAGGAGCGTGGCCAGCGCCGGGCCGGTGGCCCTGTCGTTGCCGTCCAGGGTCTTGACGGCAACGCCCCGTCCGTCGGGTAGCGAGGCGCAGCCCACGCCCTCGGCTCCGGCCTTTGAGATCAGGCCGGGGAAGCCCCGCATCGTCTGCGTGTCGGGCTCGCCTTCGCCCTCGATGAGCACCGGATTAGCGCGCATCGCCGCGGCGATGCGCGGTGCGAGGACCGGCAGGCGGGCATAGGCGCGGGCAAGCGCCGCGACCGGCGTGGCGCAGACGACGATGCCGCAGCCGTCGACGCCGAGCGCCATGTCGTCGATCGCACAACCGGCGGCGTCGGCCGTGGCCGAGAGGGCGGCGCGCTGGGCGGGGTGGTCGGCCGCCCGGTAGGTGGCCGTGTCCCAGCCGTGAAGCCGGCAGCCGGCAAGAAAGCCGGTGTGGTTGCCCGAGCAGCCGTGGCGGCCGCGCCTGGCGCCCTCGTCGCACTGGAGGTCGGCTTCGCTCAGGCCCAGGTCGGCGAGCATGGCGCGGACGAGCTCGGCGTGCTCGTCCGCGCCGACGTGCGAGGCGCACATGATGGCGATCTCGCGCTCGCCCCAGCCGTAGCGCTCGGCGACGCCGGCGTCCACCCAGGGCCGCGCCTGGAAGGGCTTGGCCGCCGAGCGCCAGAAGGTCACGACGTCCGGGTCGCCGTACCGCTCGAGCTCACGGCCCGCGGCGTCGTGCACAGAGGCCACGACCAGGTGCCGGCTCTCGACCACCGGGCCGCGCCACACCTGCACCTCTATGGAGCCGGCTCGCCTCATGCGCGGGACTTCAGTCCTCTTCGACGGTCCTGCGCCGCCGATGGGCGACGACCGCGATGGCGATGCCGGCCACGACGACCACGGCCACAACGATGCCGACGATGGCGCTGCTCGACGTGCCGCCGCCTCCGGTGGCCGCCGCGGCCGCCGGGCCGGCCAGGCTGTAGTTGTCGACGTTGTCGCTCAGGTAGGCCACCGCCCCATCAGGTTGCGGGATGCGCTTCCAGCCGCTCCACGCGGCGGTGTTCCAGCCCTCGAGCAGCTTGGGGTAGTCGAGCACGATGTAGGGCGACTGCTGGTAGATGATCTGCTCCATCTGCCAGACGATCTGCTTGCGCTGCTGTTGATCGAGCGTCGTCGACTGCTGCTTGAAGAGGCTGTCGTACTGCGGGTTGGACCAGCAGGCGTCGTTCTGGTTCTGGATCTGGTCGGTGGTGAAGTAACCCAGCCGGCGCTGCGGGTCTGAGCCGCTCGGCTCCCACTCCCAGATGTACATGTCGTAGTCGGGCTTGTAGGTCTTGCCGACGTAGTTGAGCTGGCCGTCGGTGAGCGTGGAATCGTCGTGGACCGAGTACTGGATCTTCAGTCCGAGCCGCGCGAACCAGCCCGTGATGAGCCTGCCCATCACCTGGCTCTGCGGCGATTCCTGACGCGCCCAGAGACGCAGCACGATGGGCTTGCCCTGTTTGTTCAGGCGCGCGCCGTTGACCAGTGGATAGCCGGCCGCCGTGAGCGCGGCGCCGGCCTTCTGCAGGTCGAAGCTGTAGGCCTCGCCGGCCGGCGGCGTCCAGTGCCAGTCGAGCG
>PKYM01000186.1:0-23697 GCA_003132645.1 Actinomycetota bacterium
CTAGGCGCCCCGCCCCACACGCCTTATCCCGCTCGCCCCCGCCCGGAGCGCTTACGACTGATCGGCGCGCTCATGAGAGGCCGGCTCGATGTGCACCAGCACTTCGCTGTGAGGCAGCCGCTGGCCGATGTCGCGCTCGATATGCTCGGCGATCCGGTGGGCGGCAGCCACCGTCATGTCGTCTGACACGGTGATGTGCAAGTCGATCAGGTGTCTGGAGCCGGCGTGTCGCGAGCGCAGCTTGTGGTAGCCGATAATCAGCTCGCCGCGATGTTCGGCGACGGTCGCCCGCACGATGGCGAGCTCGTCGTCGGGCAACGCTTCGTCTAACAGTACGCGCGTCGAGCGGCTGGCGATCCGCCAGGCCGTCCACATGATGAGACCGGCCACGGCGAGGGCCAGCAGCGGATCGAAATACGTGCGACCGGTGACCTCGATCAGGGCGAGACCGGCGGCTACGCCCAGCGAGGTGTAGATGTCGGTCAGGTGGTTGGCGGCGTCGGCTTCGAGCGCCGGCGATCCGACGCGATTCGCGACCCGATACAGGTAGATCGTGAGGCCGACGTTGACGGCCGCCGAGACGAGCATCACGGCGATGGCGAGCGGCACGTGGTCGACCGTCTCGCCGGAGATCAGGTGACGGACGGCCTCGACGACGATCGCGATGCCGGCCGCGAAGACGATGGCCGCCTCGATGAAACCGGAGAAGTTCTCGACCTTGTCGTGCCCATAGCGATGGCGGAGATCGGCCGGCTGCGACGCCTTGCGCACGGACACGAGGGCGATGACGGCAGCCGCCAGGTCGGTGCTCGAGTGCACCGCCTCGGAGATGATGCTGATCGAACCCGAGACCACGCCGACCGCCAGCTTGAAGGCGATGAGCGCCGTGTTCACTGCGATCGACACCCAGGCGGCGCGCGATTTCGCGGCGGCTGTCTCGCCGCTCATGTAGCCCCCCCTCCGCGAGCCACTCGGCTAGTCGCTTTCAGGATCGTGCGAACGTGGTTCGACGTGCACCAGCGCCTCCGAATTGGGCAGCAGCTCGGCGATGTCGGCCATGATGTGCTCGGCGACGGCATGGGCCTCGGCGACGGTCATGTCGTCGGGCACGGTGATGTGCAGATCGATCAGGCGCTTGCTGCCCGCCTTGCGCGAGCGCAGGCGGTGAAAGCCGATGATCAGCTCGCCGCGATGCTCGGCCACCTTCTCGCCGATGAGCTCGAGCTCGTCGTCGGGGAGGGCCTCGTCAAGGAGCACCCGGGCCGAGCGACTGACCAGCCGCCAGCCGGTCCAGACGATGAGCATGGCGACGGCGATCGCCAGGATCGGGTCGAAGTACTCCCAGCCCGTGATACGCACGAGGACGAGGCCGGTTGCGATGCCGGCCGACGTGTAGACGTCGGTGAGGAGGTGGGCGGCGTCGGCTTCGAGCGCGGCCGAGTCGGTGCGCCTTGCTGCCGGCGAGAGGAACTTGCGGGAGACCAGCAGGTTGGCGCCCGCTGAGACCAGCATCACGCCGACGCCCAGTTCGATGTGTTCGATGTGCGGTCCGTGGACGATCTTCTGGGCCGCCTCGTAGACGATCACGATGGCCGCCACGATAATCAGCAGGCCCTCGATCACCCCGGAGATGTTCTCGACCTTCTCGTGGCCGTAGCGATGCGAGGGGTCGGCCGGTTTGGCCGCCGCCCTCACCGACACGAGGGCGATGATCGAGGCCACGAGGTCGGAGCCCGAGTGCAGCGCTTCGGAGATGATGCCGATCGAGCCCGAGATCACGCCGACGATGAGCTTGAAGACGATGAGTGTGGCGTTCGAGGCGATCGAGATCCAGGCGGCGCGCGCCTTGAGGGCGTGGTTGTGGACGTCGCTCACCGCGGGCGCGTTCACGGCGGCGGATCGTCGGCGAGGCGCGCGAGCAGCGCCCGCGCTGCTCGCGCGCGGTGGCTCTGGAGGTTCTTGTCGGCGTCGGTCATCTCGGCCACGGTCACCTGTAGCCCGGCCGGGACGAACAGCGGGTCGTAGCCGAATCCCGCGGCGCCGCGTGGCGCCGCCGCGATGACGCCGGGCCACTCGCCGCGCACCGCCTGCGAACCGGCCGCGCCGTCTACCACGAAGGCGATCACGCAGACGAAGCGAGCGGCGCGGTCGGGCTCGGCGCTCGAGTCGGCGGACTCGTCGCCTTGTCCGGGCTCGCCGGGGCGGTCGGAAAGCGCGGCGAGCCCGGCAAGCTCGGCGAGCAGCCGTTCGTTGTTGGCGGCGTCGTCACCCTCGCGACCGGCGTAGCGCGCCGAGGTCACGCCGGGCGCGCCGCCCAGCGCCGCCACCTCGATGCCCGAGTCGTCGGCGATGACCACGAGGCGCTCCGCGGCGGCGCCGGCCGGCTCCGCCGCGGAGCGCCTCGAGCCGGCCAGCGCGCGAGCCAGGGCCTCAGCTTTTTCCCGGGCGTTGGCTTCGAACGAAGTGACCCCCTCGGGCGGCAGCTCGACGCCGGTGGGCATCGGCTCGACCTCGTGGGAAGCGAGGATCGCGCGGTATTCGGCGAGCTTGTGGGCGTTGCGGCTGGCGAGCACGAAGCGCATCAACCCACCGGCCCGCCACTCGGCGTGACCCCGGCGGCCGGCGAACCTTGGCCGCCGGCGGCGATGGTCGCCTGCTGCACAGCCACGATGCGCGCCACGCCGACGGCGGCGAGATCGAGGAGCGTGTCGAGGGTCGCCCGCGGGAAGGGCTCCCCTTCGGCGGTGGCCTGCACTTCGATGAGGTGGCCCTCGCCCGTCATCACGACGTTCATGTCGAGCGCCGCGGCCGAGTCTTCGTCATAGTCGAGGTCGAGCCGCGGCTCGCCGTCGACGATGCCCACCGAGACCGCGGCCACGTCTTCGAACAGCGGCAGCCGCGGCCAGCGAGCGCTGCCGCTCAGCTTCTCGAGGGCGATGACGAGCGCCACGTAGGCCCCCGAGATGGCAGCCGTACGCGTGCCGCCGTAGGCCTGCAGCACGTCGCAGTCGATGTGCAGTGTGCGCTCACCGAGCGAGCCCAGGTCGACCACGGCCCGCAGGCTGCGCCCGATCAGCCGCTGGATCTCCTGCGTGCGGCCGCCCTGCTTGCCGCGCACCGCCTCGCGAGGCGTGCGGTCGGCGGTAGCGGCCGGCAGCATACTGTACTCGGCGGTCAGCCAACCGGAGCCGGTGCCGCGACGCCAGCCGGGTACGCCGTCGACCACCTTGACCGTGCACAGCACGTGGGTGTCGCCGAGACGCACGATCACCGAGCCGTCAGCGAACTTCGCCACGTCGCGTTCCATGGACAGGGGTCGCAGCTCATCGGTTTCTCTGCCGAGTCTCACGCAGGTCACCTCTTCAGTCGGGATGATGTCCGCTCGGGGGGGCGCGGTCGTTCAGCCAGTCCGAAGACCGCGCCGTGCGAGCCGATCAGGTTCAGCACCAGCAATCCGCCGGTAAACAGCACGACCGCCTCGCCGAGCGCCACGAGGCCGACGCTGGGCCAGAAGGGCAGATGGAGGACCAGCGCGAGCTCGGCGCCGACGCCCAGCCCGTTGACTACCACCGGCGCCGCCAAGGCTACCACGCGAGGCCCGATGCGCCACATCGCCAGGGCGGCGATCAGCGTGAGCAGCGAGCCGATCACGACGTCGGCCAGACCGATGGGGCTCGTCAGGCCGTTCGCGATCGCTGTGCCGAGGGTCAGCCCGACCACCGCCGCGGGATCGACGCAGGCGAATGGCAGCAGCGCCTCGGAGATACGGAACTGCACCTGACCCGACGCCAGTCCGAAGGCGCCGGCGAGCAGCGTCAGGACGACGTAGGCGGCCGCGTAGGAGCTACCGCGGGCGAGAAGGCGAGTGGTCATGACCGACCAGCGCCGTCAGGCGTTCGAGCCCGATCTGCTCGACGTCGTCGAGCGGCATCTGCAGGAACCGGGCGCCAACGGAGCGAAACGCATCGACCTCGCCGGTGCAGAAGAAGCGGTAGGCGCCCTCGCGCTCGGCGTCGTTTTCGATGCCCTGCCGCAGCAGGAGGTCGGCCACCTCGCGGGCGATCTCGGCGGCCGGATTGACCAGCGTGACGTCGCGTCCGAGATGGCGCTGCAACATCGGCGCGATCAACGGATAGTGGGTGCAGCCCATGATGACGACATCGGGGCGGCGCTCCTTGAGCGGCGCCGTGAAGTGCCGCACGGCGGCCACGATCTCGTGGCTGGCGACGTCGCCGTCCTGGATGAACGAAGCCAGGCCGGGACAGGCCTGCTGGATCACCTCGGCGCCGCCATCGAGCGTGCCGATGGCGCGCACGTAGCTGCCGCTGGCCACCGTCGCCTCGGTGGCGAGGACGCCGATGCGCCGGTAGCGCGAAGTCTGCACCGCGGCCCGCGCGCCGGGCATGACGACCCCGACGATCGGCGTCGAGAACTGTTCCTGCAGCGCGGGCAGGGCCGCCGCGGTGGCCGAATAGCAGGCCACCACGAGCAACTTGACGGCGGTGGCATCGAGAAACGTCGCGATCTGGCGCGCGAAGAGGCGCAGCTCGTCCTGGCTCTTGGAACCGTAGGGAAAGCGCGCCGTGTCGCCGACGTAGACGAAGTCTTCGGCCGGCATGGCGACCAGGCACTCGTGCAGCACGGTCAGGCCGCCGATGCCCGAGTCGAACATGCCGATCGGACGGGCACGCAGGTCGGCGCGGTCGTCGGCGCGCGGGCCGGGGCGGTCGTCGGGCCGCGGACCGGTGGGAGTATCGGCGGGATTGTCGGCGGGTGGCTCGGTCACCGTTTCGCTCCTCGGCGTAAGGAAAGTCCGCGGAAGTATACCGCACAGCGTCGCGGCCCCGTGCCTTTCCGAACCCGGCGCGCCCGACTGTAAAGCCCCGCGTGGTCGCCGCCGATACAGACAGTGAGGCCGCCGGCAGGTAGCGCCGAAGGCGTAAAGGAGCGGCCCCCGACGACCGCGAGGCGCATGCGATGGGCGACTGCGACATCGAAAAGTTCATCTTTCCCGACGGCAGCGAATTCGACATGCTCGTCTTCGAGTCCGGGTCCGAGTCCGCGCCGGACGCCGCGTGCCCGGTCGCGACCTCGGCGCCCGCCTCGCGCGAGGCCCACGTCTGCCCGCTGTGCGGGTCGCAGCTCGTACACCCGACCGACTGGCGGCGCACCGGCGCAGCCTGCTGGCGCGTCACCCTGCGCTGCCCGAACTGCGAGACGGTGCGCACGGTCACGCTCATCCGCGAGGAAGTCGAGCGGCTGAACCGGGCGCTTTATGAGGGCACCGAGCGACTCGCCCGCCAGGCCGACCAGCTCGTGCGTTACCATTTCGAGGAGGAGACTGCGAAGTTCGTGGCCGCCCTCGACGCCGACCTCATCCTGCCGATCGACTTCTAAGCCCCGCCGCCGGCGCCGCGAGTTGAGCCCTGGGGCCGTCGCGCCGTAGAGCTCTCGAGCTACATGTTCTCTGCCATGTGCGTGGTCAGCTCGCCGAGTCGCTGGGTGTAGCTGCCCATCTCGTTGTCGTACCAGCCGAAGACCTTCACGTGCGTGAGCGGCACGCGCAAGGTTTGACGTGACGCCCCTCCCCCACCTGACTGCGCGGGGACCTGGAGGTCGATGAAGCCGGTGCGGGTGTGGGTCTCGACGCCTTCGATGACCACGGCGGCGTTCTCGCCGAGCATGTCCGCCGAGACGTTCTGCTCGTCGCTGAAGACGAGCAGGCCCTGGGCTTCGCCCTGCGCCGCATCCCGATAGATGGCATTGATGACCTCGCGCTCCACATCGATCGTGCCGTCGGGAAGAGTCTCGCTCTGGAAGGTCACGTTGAGGATGATGAGGCTCACGCTGGCCGTGGGTATGCGCACCGAATCGGCCATGAAGCCGATGCGCGCGATCTCGGGCATCACCTGCTCCAGCGCCGCGGCAGCGTTGGTCGAGGTGAGCACCACGTTGCTCAGGGCGCTGCGGGTCTTGCGCAGATCGGTGGCCCCCGCCCCCGGCACCGCGTCTAGCACGGGCTGTGAGTTGGTGGCCGCGTGCACCGTGCTCATGCCAGCGGTGATCATGTTGCGCGTGAGGTCGCGCTCGAGCAGCGGCCGCAGCATGTGGGCCAACGCCGTGGTCGTACACGACGCCGCCGAGACCAGCCTGTGCCTGGCAGGGTCGAACTGATAGTCGTTGATGCCGTGGATGAGGATGGCCGCGTCGTCCGGCAACGGGGTGCCCTGCTGGCCGCTCTTGAACGGCGAGCTCTGCACCACGGCCCAGGCGCCGGCGGCCAGATGGCCGCGCAGCGCGCCCTTGGGTGAGTCGGCCTCGGCGTAGGGGTCACGGAAGCGGCCGGTGCACTCCACCACAAGCGACACGCCGGCGTCCTTCCAGGGGATGTCCTTGGGGTCGCGCGCCTCGCGCAGAATGACGATCTCCTTGCCGTAGGCGGAGATCAGGCCTCGCTGCTCGTCTACGACTTGCACGTCGCGCACACCCGCCTGCCCGTGTAGAAAGCGATGCAGCGGACCGTAGGTGCTGTCCTTGGCGATGTACTGCACGACCGCGTCCAGCGACGTCCCCACCGGCCGGCCCACGTTCACCACGATGCGCTCGAAGTCGTCGCGCCCCAGGTGATACCAGAGCACAAGCTTGCCGATGCGGCCGAGCCCGTTGATGCCGAGCGTTCGTTGCACACCCATCGCCTGATCGCCTCCTGTCGGCGGACGGCCCCCGGGGCCTCTTAAGTCTCGCGTCCGGCGGTGTCCGCGGCCGCCGGCCGGCTGGTCGCTTTCCGAGTCGAGCACCGCCATCCTAGAGGCTGTCGTCGTCGTACGGCAACGCGCGCGTTGCGGCGTCTTGGCCGGCGTGGCCGCTAAGGTATCATTCGAGTCACCATGGACACGGTGCAAGTACCCTTCGATTCCGACGCCCTGCGGGCCAATATCGCCACCACCGCCCAGACGGTCGTGATCCCCGATCGCTATCTGCCGCTGGTCTCCGCGGTCGCGGAGTTCTACGGCGTGCGTTCTTCCCTCACCGAGACGGTCGGCGAATACTTCCACACCTTCCGCAACGTCGACTTGCTGATCGAAGGCTTCCAGATCATCCTGCTGCGCAACTGGAGCTACTTCGAGCGCTCCGACGAGCGCGCCACGCTGTTCGGGCTGCTCGCCGAACTGGTGCTCGAGCTGCTCCACGCCCAGTTGAGCGACGCCCAGTTCTCGCTGCTGCTGCGCGGGCTGCTGACCTGGTCCACGGCGGTCCTGAACGGGCCCAACGGCGCCGTCTACGACGAGTCGCTGAAGACGATCGGCGAGGCCCTGACCCGTTTGCTGCCGGGGAAGTGCTCGGCGTTCCTCGAGCGCGACGCGCTGGTGCGCGGCCTGGTCTCCCGGGCGAGCCGCCGGGCCGCCCTGGCGCCGGTCTACACCGAGCTCTACCGCGCCCTGCTTCTGACGGGCTACCGCCGCGTAGACGAGCGCCTCGACGTACCCGGCTGGGCCCTGGCCCAGGGCGCCGGGCTCACCGACCCGGCGGCCATTGCCAGGCGCTTCACCTTTCTCGCCAAACGGCACCTGGCCGGTTTGCTCGCCGGTGCCCAGACCGCCACCGGCGAGCAGTTGCTGCTACCCGACCTTCCCGTGTTCTCCGACATCCTCGGGCGGGCGATCGACCAGCTCTTCCACGTGCAGAACCTCGAGGACCGCTTCGCCGTGTGTCTCTTCTTTCTCAGGGACGACACGCTCGGCTATCGCCAGGACGAGGTCGTGGTCGACCTGCTGGGTGTCGTCAAGCAGATGATGCGCCCCGACAGACACATGGATGTCGACACCATCCTGAGCCGCCTCACGTCGTTCTTCCGCGATCGCGACAATCAGTTCCTGCTGATGCGCTTCAAGTGCTACGAAGCCATCGGGGTAGCGATCGGCGAGGCCTGCAACGTCGAGGCGGCCGACCATTTCCTCGAGGACATCCTCTCGTGGCGCTTCCAGTACCCGGAGATCCGCGGGTCCACTGACGAGTGGGAGACGGTGGTCAATCCCTACCACCTGCCCAAGATCCGCTGCTGGATGCACATCATCGAGTCCAACCCCGCCCTCTACGAGCGCCTCGCGGCGGCGCTCAACGTCCAGCTTCGGCTGGGCGGCGTGTACATCGCCGACACCGACCTCTTTCAGCGCGACGTCACCCGCTTCCTGAACGCCGACATCCGGCCCATCTACTTCGTCGCCAAGCAGCTCCTGCGCACCCTGCCCGTATATTTCAGCGAGGTCGGCGCCGAGGGCGAGTTTCGCGCCGTCTCCACCGAGGTCGACGAGATGTGCTGGCGCGGCGACGCCCTTATGCACTTCCTGCGCAAGCAGTCGCACGCGGAGTCGTCGAACCGGCTGGTGGCGTTCAGTCGCGCCGTGCTGCACTACTGGATGACCCTCGACACCTCGCTCCTTTCGCCCTTCCTGTCGGCCAACACGCTGGCGGCGGTGCGCGTCGAGCTGGAGTGGGCCCAGGGTCCGCACGAGACGCTCCTGGCGCTGCAGAAGCAGTGCGCCACCCGGCAGGCTCCCGGGACGGTCGAGCCGGTCCCGCCCGCGGCCCGCGCTGAAGCCTTCGTCGAGATGCTGCTGACGCTGGCTCCGGCCGTGCTCGAGGCGCAGCTCGCCACCGTCGCGCCAGACCAGGCGTCGCGCGAGAACGACGGCGAGGGTCAAGGTGCGGGCAACGTCGACGACCGGCGCCGCGTGGCGCTCATGGTGCGGATCTATCGACTGCTGGCCCAGAAGTACTCCTTGTCGGCCGACGACGTGGGCGTCGCCGTCAGTAAGCACCTGCGGCTCGCCGACAAGGTGCGGCGCCGGTTCGAACGCGCGCTGCACGCCTGGCAGACAGGCCCCAGCCCGGCGCGCCGCGATCGCCTGCTCGACGCCGGCCTCAGTGTGCTCGAGGAGCTGAAGACCATCGTCCTCTCCCCCACGGCGTCGGCCGCCACCGAGAACCTCTACCAGAAGCGCCACATCGCAGCGGGCATCCCCTCGATCTACGGCAACTACAGCGAGCCCAAGTTCGACGCTTTGGGCCTGTCGTTTCGGGTCGAGAACCTGGTGGGCCGGCTGCTCGACGACCTGGTCGCCGAGGGCATCGAGCCTTTTGTGACGCGCGGCTCCCTGCGTCGCATGTTCACGATCATCGAGCGCTTCGAACAGGCGCTGGCCGTCGATGGCGTCGACTCCCGGGCCCTGGCCGCCAACCTGAGCATGCTGAAGGGGAGCTTCGCCAGCCGCACCTTCACGTTCCGCCAGTATCAGAACGTCTTCCAGTTTCTCGTCACCAGCGTCACCGGACTCTCGGCGAGCTCGATCCTGAGTCACGACCAGGTGCTGCACACCGTGCTCATCAATGACCCGCGCCAGTGCGAGGCGCGCTCGCTGTCGGTCGACGCGGTGGCCGAGATGGTGCTGCGCGAAGTGCTGGTCTCGGCGCTGGGCATGCAGGCCGTCGATCGCTACGTGGCGGCCGCCCTGCGCCAGATCTCGACCCTGAACAAACGTCTCGGCAGCCAGGCCCTCAGCCGCATGATGAACTACGACGAGGACCGCCTGATCTCGCCCATCCACAAGCCCCAGCCCGGCACCGACGACCAGACCACGCTGGGCTTCAAGGGCCTCGGACTCAAGCAGATGGCGTCGTACGGGCACCGGGTGCCCGAGGGCTTCATCCTCACCACCGAACTGGCCGGCGCCCTGCCGGCGATGTCCTACCGGCCCCTCTACGACGACACCATCAGGCGCATCGGGAGTGCCGTGGGCCAGCTCGAAAAGCTGACGGGCCTGCGCCTGGGCGACCCGGCGCACGCCCTGCTGCTGTCGGTGCGCTCGGGAGCGGCGATCTCCATGCCCGGCCTGATGACCACCTTCGTCAACGTGGGCCTGAACGACGAGCTGGCCGACGCGCTGTCGGCGGAGCCACGCCTCGGCTGGGCGGCCTGGGACTGCTACCGACGCTTTCTGCAGTCGTGGGCCATGTCGGCCGGCATCGATCGCGACTTCTTCGACGCCATCATGACCGAGTTCAAGAGCCGCTACGGGGTCGAGCAGAAGCTCGACTTCACCCCCGGGCAGATGCGCGAGATCGCCTTCACCTACAAGGCCCGGGCGAAGGAGACGGGCGTGGTGTTCGTCGACGACCCCTTCGAGCAGATCGTGGCCTGCGTGCAGAAGGTGCTCGAGTCGTGGGACTCGCCCCACGCGCGCATCTACCGCCGGCAGCTCGGCATCGCCGAGGAGTGGGGCACCGCCGTCGTGGTGCAGCGCATGGTCTTCGGCAACCTGAGCCGCGAGTCGGGCTCGGGTGTGACCTTCACGCACAACCCGCTCGAGCCCTACAGCCGGCAGGCGCGCCTGTTCGGCGACTACGCCGTGCGCAGCCAGGGCGAGGACCTGGTCGGCGGCCTCGTGTTCCCCCTGCCGGTCTCCGAAGCCCAGCGGCTCGGCAGCCTCACCTACCGCGGCACCGAGCACTCGCTCGAGCGCGACTACCCAGAGGTCTACCGGGAGCTGCTTTCAGTCGCCCGCGAGCTGGTCGGCGAGCGCGAGTTCGATCCCCAGGAGATCGAGTTCACCTTCGAGTCGCCGGCCGCCGAAGACCTCTACGTGCTGCAGAAGCGAGCCGTGGTCCAGGAGCAGTCCAAAGACTCGGCCTACTTCGACACCTCCTCCCCCGACTACGGACCCCCGGTGGCGGTGGGCATGGGCGTGGCGGGCGGCGCCTACGCCGGACGCGTGGCGGTCAACGCCGAGCAGATCGACAAGTTACTGGCCGAGGCGCCGGCAGAGAACGTCGTGCTCCTGCGGCCCGACACGGTGCCCGAAGACATCGCCATCATCACGCGGGTGAACGCCATCCTGACGGCCCGCGGCGGGGCCACCTCGCACGCCGCGGTCACCGCCAAACGCCTGGGCAAGACCGCCGTGGTCGATTGCCGCGAGCTCGAGGTGATCGAACGCCAGGGTTCGGCGCGCCTGGCCGGCTACGAGCTGCACTTCGGCGACTGGCTGTCGGTCGACGGGCGCACGGGCAACATCTTCCTGGGCCGCATCCCCACCCTGACCGAGCCGGCGCTGGCCGAGCTCGACTGAAAGGTCTAGCCCGGCGCCACCGGCCCCGCCCGATTGGCCAGGAACACGCCGGCGACAACGACGACCGCCGCCAGAGCCTGTCCCGCCGTGAAGCGCTCGCCCAGCACGACGAACGCCGCCCCGACGGCGATCACGGGGACGATGTTGGTGAACGCCGAGGCCCTGCCGGCGGTCACGAACCGCAGGCCGTAGTTGAGCAGCAGATAGGCGACGATCGAGCCCAGCAACGCGAGGTAGAGGACCGCGGAGACGGCGGCGGCCGTGGGCGTCCTCACACCGACGACGGCCACCTCGAGCGCCGCCAGGGGCGCCATGAACAGCGCCCCGAACAGGGTCTGGAAGGTCGTCACGAACAGCGCCGAGCGCGTCACCAGCAGCCGGCGCGCCATGACCGTGTAGACGGCGCCCGCCAGCGAGGCCGCCAGCACGAGCAGATCGCCGCCCAGCGTCGTGTCCCCCGCTCCCCGCGCGCCGAACTCGACCAGCGCCATCACGCCGGCGAACGACAGCGCGACGCCCAGCCACTGGCCGGCCGCGGTGTGCTCGCGCACGGTCACCGCGTTCAAGACGAGCACGAAGATCGGGATGGTGGCGATCAGGATGGCCGCGCTGCTCGCGCTCGTGTGCGCGATGCCCACGTTCTCGAAGGTGAAGTAGACGGTGAGTGAGACGAAGCCCAGCAGCGCCAGACGGCCGAGCTCGCGGCGGGACACCGGCTCGCGCTCGCCGCGCCGGCGCCAGGCCAGCCACAGGATCGCGCCGGCGACCGTGAAGCGCAGGAGGGCGATGAGGAGGGGCTCGAAGCCGCGCAGCGCCACCTTGGTGGCCACGAACGTCCCGCCGAAGGCGACCGTCATGGCCACCAGGGCGACGTAGGCTTTGACCGGAGGGTGTGGTGCGGGCGGGCCGTTCACGCCCGGACTCTACCGCAGGCGCGCCCGGCAGACGAGCAAGCGCCGCTTGCGAGCTCGGCAGGGCCGGCCCCCTGACGCGGCGCACTCGAAGACTGCATGCCGCCCGTGCACTTCAGGCGAGAGGCCGGCTCCGCAAACGTCCGATGGGGCCGGGACCGTCTGCGCTCGACGAGGATGCGGAAGCGTTCTTCGCTCGTCCGCGCCTCCGCTTCGACCTGCCTTGCTGCGCGGCCGAGACGCTGGTGGGCGTTGGTCGGCGCAAACCCAGAAAGGACGCCCTCGTCAGTGCACGGCCACACACGACGTGGCCAGGGCCAGCATGAGCGGGTTCGACAGCTCCTCGTCCAGAGTGTTTGAGACCCAGTAGGCCGTCCCACCAACTCTCCAGGCGACCATGCGCAGCTTCGCGCCGTCGTAGTAGAGAGAGTAGCTGTGGGCGCCGATGGCCTTGATCGTGTCGGGGCTGGCAAGAATCGGTGGGTTCGTCCAGCGGAGAGCCTGCACGTCCCAGTAGCCCCCCTGCGGCGTGGTGCCCACAACGACGGCCGCGGGCACGGTGCCGTGGCCGGTCTTGCACCTGTAGGCGCGAAACTGGTCGTAACCGAGGCCCGGCGACCAGGCGGTCGGCATGGCGAGCGCGATGGGTGTCTGGTGCCGCAACGCCTGCCACTGCGCCGCGTCGTGTGGAGCGTTGCTGACCACGGCTTGTGGACTCTGGCCACTCGCCGACGCCGCCGGCACGACAAGCTGCCCCGAGTAAGATGAGCCCACGGTCACGATGACGTGGCCGGTCGCAACGCTCTGGCCTGCAGCCACCTTGAGCTGAGCGGGTGCGAGCAGGCCGGCAAGGCCCCGGGCGACGGAAACGCCGGCGGAGCTCGCCGAGACCGTCGTGGTCGCGTAGCCGAAGTTCGCAGCATTGCCACCGACCGCGACCACGTAACCTCTGGTCTGCAGCTGAGCGGCGACGGCCGCGGCAGCGCCCGCCCGGCCGGAGCCGTTCAGGACCGTGATCTTCACCTGGCTGCGGGGCAGTTGAGACACGCTCGCCTTCGACTGCCCCCGCAGCTGGGGGCTCACCGGGCTCAAGAACTCCTGGACTCCGGCCGCAATGTCCTGTGGCGTTGCGACAACGTAGGAGACACCGCCGATAGTGGGCGTCGTCCCCGTGATGTGGGCCTGGTAGATATGGTTGGTGTCGAGCTTCAGGCCGAGGGTGACCAGACCGTAGATCTTGCTCAGGCTGGCGATGTCGGAGACGGCGTAGTGCGACATGATCGTGGCCACCGAGAAAAGATGCGGAAAGCTCGTGATCGTGGCCGAGCCCGCCAGCTCGCGCTTCATCTCGCGCAGGAACATCTGCTGCCGCACGATGCGCGTGAAGTCGCCGTTCTGGTCGTGGCGGAAGCGCACAAAGGAGAGCGCCTGGTGGCCGTTCAGAACCTGGTAGCCAGGCTGGATGTCGATCGAAGCGTAGTTTGTCACGGCGGTGTTGTTGTAGTAGCGATGATCGACCATGAGGTAGGCCCCACCCAGCTTGTCGACGACCTTGATGAAGCCTTCGAAGTTGACGTCGATGAAGTCGTTGATGGGAACGCCGAGCAGCTGCTTGACCGTCTCGACGGTCAGCTTGGCGCCGCCCAGGGAGTAGGCCGCGTTGATCTTGTTCAGGCCGAAGCCGGGGATGTCGACCCGCAGGTCGCGCGGCACGGAGAGCATCGAGATGCTGTTGGTCTGAGGATCGAGACGCACGACCACGAGCGTGTCCGAGCGGGCCCCGACGTCGGCTTGGTGCACACGCCGGTCGCTGCCGATGATCAGGATGTTGACCGGCCCAGACGGCAGCACCGGGCTGAGCTGCTGCTTGGCGGCCTTGACCTCGGCGGGGTCGTTGTGGGCGACCTGGGCGGCAGTGTGCTGGAGCCAGAGCCCCAGAGCACCGACCGCAGCGACGACAAGACAGACCGCAACGAGACCAATCCATTTGAGGACTCGCAACCGCGGGTGCCGGTGCCTGGCCGACCCTGATGATGCGTACCGCGTGTAGTCAGCCACTGTGCTGCGACCCTGTCTCCGTCACGCCACGATCCCTTTCACTTTGCCTTCACCCGCACCTCCGTGCGTCCGCCGGCGGGGTCCTGTTCATCTACCTTTGCGTTGCCTGATCTCGCCCTGGACGCCGCGCCGCAGGTCTCAGTCGCCATGCCCGACGCCGCCGACGACCGTGCCCTTCACGTTGAAGAGCGCATTGTAGATGAGGCGCGCGGCTGGCGCCGCGGCGACGGCGCCTTCGCCGCCCTGCTCGATCATGACGACGACCACGTACTTGGGGTCGNNTGACCGGCGCAAAGCTCGCATACCAGGAGTAGTTGCCCTTGCCGGCGACCTGGGCGGTACCGGTCTTGCCGGCGACGGCCACGGGATACGAGCCAAAGACGCCATACGACGTGCCGGCCGGCGTCGAGGCCGCCTCGCGCAGGGCGCTGCGCAGAAAGGCCAGGTTACCGCTCGCGATGCCCAGGCTGCGCGGGGCGGGGAACCGGAGGTTCTGCAAGGCTGTACCTTGTGGCGAGTCTATGCGCAGGCCCAGGTGCGGCGTGACGGCGTAGCCGCCGTTGGCGATGGCCGCGTAGTTGACCGCCACCTGAAGGGGTGTGGCCAGCAGATCGCCCTGGCCGATCGCCAGGTTTATCGAGCTGCCCGGCTCCCAGAGGCTGTCCACCTGCCAGTTGGGATCGGTCTTTTTGGTGTAGGTCGCCCGGCGCCAGGCCGGCGTGGGCACGATGCCGGCGACCTCGCCGGGGACGTCGATCCCCGTGCCGTGCCCGTAGCCCAGACGCTTTGCCCAGTCCTCGAGCTCAGTGCCCTTGCGCAGGTAGAAGTCGTAACCGACCTGGTAGAAGTAGGTGTCGGCCGACTGCACCAGGGCCTGGGTCAGGTCGACCACCCCGTGGCCGTTCGGGTTCCAGTCGTGCCACAACAGGCCGTGATTTGTATAGGTGGCAGGGGCATCGAGGGTGGTCGACGGGCTGAGCACGCCGGTCTGCAGGCCGGCGATCGTGTCGACCACCTTGAAGGTCGAGCCGGTCGGGTACTCGCCGGCGATAGCGCGGTCGAGCAGGGGATCGTCGGCCTGCGGGCTCAGGAGTTGCGCCATGTGCTTGGCGCTGATGCCGCCCGAGAACCAGCTAGGGTCGTATGTGGGGTAACTGGCCATCGCCAGCAGGGCGCCGGAGTGAGCGTCCATGACGATCGCCGCCCCGGCGTTGGCCTGCACGAAGTTGTTGGCGTGCGCCGAGGCGATGCCGAACTGGATTGCCTGCTCGGCCGCCTTCTGGATACGGGCGTCGAGCGTCAGCACCAGGTTATCGCCGGGCTGCGGCAGACTGCCGCCGGCCAGCACGCCATTGGGCTTGCCCATGGCATCGACCTCGACCTTGGTAGCGCCGTCTGTGCCCTGTAGCCAGCGGTCGTAGGTGGCTTCGATCCCACTCTGGCCGACCTCGTCGTCGGGCAGATAACCCTTGAACCGGGACTGTTTGAGCTGTTGGGGATCGATCTGTCCCAAGTAGCCGAGGATCGGCGCAGCCAGGTCGCCTAGGGGATAGGCCCGCAGGTAGCTCTGCTGGACCTCGACGCCCGGAAACGTCTGGTCGTGTTCGAGCAGGTAAGAGACGAGGGACTTGCCGGCGTCGCGCTTGACGATCACCAGNNCCGGGCCGATTGGCGACGAGTGTCACGCCGTTGCGGTCCTGGATCACGCCGCGCGGCGCTGCGATCTCGACCGTGCGCTCGCTGTTGTTGGCGGCCTGAGCCAGGTACTCCTGGGCGTCCAGGACCTGCAGAAACCAGAGCCGGAAGATGAGCACGCCGACTACGACGAACAGCAGGCCGCCGAGTATGGCCACACGCGTCGTCACCGACGGCAGACGCAGCGGCTGGCGGGCGCGCGGACCGCTACGGACGGGACTGTGGTAGGCGCGGTTGAGCCTGCGCTGCCACACGCTATGCCTCCACAGCGGAAGGAGTCTGCATGACCCGGGGCGATTCGATGGAGGAGCGTGAACGTGCTATGAGGGAGGTCTCCCTGCGCGAGGCTACGGAGCGGCGAGTGACACGGACATCAAGTTTAGTGGGCTCAGGTTGAGCCTCTGTTAAGGGGAGGAGAAGGGCCATGAAGCTTGCGAGTCGTGGCCCCCAAGGGCGCTCACGTGCGGTGGGACCGCCAAGCGGGAAACCTGCCCCTGCGCAGCGGTTTCCCCGAAGAAATGGTGCACCTCAGTGGACAACTCTCGAACCTTCGCCCCGAACTGAGGTCGCTGTTCGACGCAATGTAGCCGATGTCCCAGAGGCAGACGACGCCCGGTCGCAAGCCGCGTGCAAACCCGATGCTGCCTGTGTTGCTGGGACGACGCACGATGAGTTGCGCGGACCTGACCAGACAGTTCTCGAACTTGCGGATCGAAGTGCAGCGCCTCGTCGGTCACATCCTGCAGCCCACCCTATCGCACTTTCCTGCCGGTCGACCCCTCACTCGCCAGTGTCCGGCGCAGACCCGGCGAGCCGCGCGCCGGGCTGCAACAGCTGTGGGCGCCTATGGCAGCTCAGCCGTTTCGACGTGATCGGCATCGAGTCGCGCGCACAACTCCTGCGCCGCCTGGGCGAGGCTGCTGGCCCCTTCCTGCTCGATGGCCTCGATCAGAAAGTAGGCGTGGGTCGACGTCTCGGTGATGCGAGTGCGCACACCCTGGCGCCAGTTCCAGGCGCGGCATGTCACCCCGAGGTCGTCGCGCCAGACGATCTCGCCCGGGGCGGGCGGGTCGCCCCCGTCGAACTCCTCGTCCCCGACCGCCGGCATCAGGACGACGTCACCGCGGACCCGCTCGACGTCTTCACCACCGAGCGGCAGCCCGTAGGCGACGGAGATCGCGTTGTAGAGGTCGACCAGGTGGTTGATGGCGGGCAGCTCGTCGCCGCGCGCGACGCGCTTGAGGAGCGCCTCTGCCGAGCAGGCATAGCGGCTCGGCTTGCAGCCGAAAGCAGACATCGCGGCCCGCCAGGCGGCGATCTCGGGGAGAGCACTCGGAGGTCTGTCGCCGAGCCGGCGCCGGGCACGGGCCTCCGCCTCGCGGAGCGGCCCGAGCGAGTCGCCACTGGACGGGCCGTTCCTCACACCGGAAGCATCCACCGCGATGGCCCGGTAGGTCGGGAACCGCTGGCGGACAACATCGCTCACGACGAGACGCATCCCTGCTACCAGTCGGGCGTCTCGTCGCCGAGACGTGCGGCCTCACGATAGGCGCGCTCCTCGCGGCGGATCAGGTCGGGATCGGTGCCGGCAAGCTCGACGACCCCGAGTGTCAAGAGCTGTACCGCCACGGCGCTCTGCAGCAGCGAGCTGAGGAGCGGCCCGACAGGTGACGGCTCGAGCGCAGCACCGTGAACGCCACTCGGCAGCGTCGCGAGAAGTGAGCTTGGTGCCAGCGCGACCGTCGGGATGCCGATGGTCCAGGCAGCCTCCGCCACGAGCGCAAGGCGACGGTCACGCCGAGCGCCCTGACGCGGGTCGAGGGCGAGCAGGACGAGGCTCGTGGCGGCCGCATCACACCCCGCGAGATGGCCGTGCAGAAGGGTCTCGAGGTGGTAGGCGGTGGTGGGGATGCGCGCGCCCTCGGCGATCTTGAGGGCGAGCTCGCTGGCGTTGGCCTGGTCAATGCCCAGGCCGGCGGTCACGATGCGGCCGGAGCGGCCCAGGTGCGCCGCGGCCGCTGCGAGGTCGGCGCGGCGACCCAGGGTCGACTCGATGGCGCTGACGGCCGCATCCATTGCCTCGTCGCCGGCAATGCCGCAGATCCTTGCCCCCGCCAGGATGGCACTCACGTAGGCGAGCGTGTGACACCAGGAGTCGTCATGGACGGGAGTGACGAAGACGAGGTCGGCGCCGGACGCGCACGAGGAGTCGGCGCAGGCCGTGATCAGCCCGGTCGTGGCTCCCCTCTCGCGGGCGGCCTCCAGCGCGAGCTTCGTCGCTCTGGTCCCTCCGTCATGAGAGATCGCGATGTAGATGCCGCCGGCGCGAGGGTCGAGGGCGGCATCGAGTGCTTGGCGCGCCTCGGCCCGGACCGTGAGGCCTTCCTGATGAAAGGAGTCTGTGAGTAGCTCGGCCACGACGACGGCGGCGTGCTCAGAGGTGCCACAGCCGGTGACGACCACGGGCTCGCCGGCGGTGGCCCCTTCTCTCACGGCATCTCGCAGTCGAGTCACTTCGGTACGGTCGGCGCCGAGGATCGGCGCTACGAGCTTGGGCTGCGCGAAGATCATCTCCTCCATCACCCAGGGCGGAGCATCGCGCAACTCGGGGAAGTCGTCGGTCAGCCAGTCGCGGTCGTCAACGGTCATCATGCACCTCCGAGCCGGGGATCGCCCCCCGGAGTGACGGTCTTCGCGGCCGGGGGCGTGATCACGATCATGAAGACGTGCAGTGGCCGCGTGCCGTGGTTGCCGTAGGAGTGGTCGGCGTCGGCCGAGAAGACAACGCTCTCGCCGGACGTGGCCGCATGGGACTCCCCATCGACCTCAAGCGCGAGGTCTCCGTCGAGCACGTGCAGAATCTCCGCTGTCCCCATCACGTGGGCTTCGGCCTCGTGAACGTCTCCGGGCTCGAGACGCCAATCCCAGAACTCGATGTGATCGAGCTGATCGCTGCCCACCAGCAATCGTCCGCTGCCGCCGCCGGGAGAGGACCACAGCTGCACGACGTCGTCACGCGAGATCACCCGCACACGCCGCTGCCTTCCGAGCTCGACCAACTCTGCGAGGCCGACGTCGAGCGCCTGCGCCAGGCGGACCAGGATAGCAAGGGTCGGATTGACGCGTTTCTGCTCGATCTGGATGAGCATGCTGCGGCTGACGTTGCACCTGCTTGTGCGCGAAGCGCTCGCTCGCCGCCTCGACTGCCTCGGCTGCGACCTGGTCGAGCCGCAGTGGCTGCCGCTCCAGGCTGAAGTCGGCAGCGTCCATGTCGTCGAGGCTGCGTAGTCCCTTGAGCAGCCGTCCCAGCCTCTCCACCTCGTCGCCGATAACGGCGAGGTTCTCGCTCGTGGCCGCCAGGACGCCGTCCTGGAGGGCCTCGATGCGCGCCTGGATCGTCGCCAGCGGGGTGCGCAGCTCGTGGGCGAGGTCGGCGGTCATGCTGCGGCGCCAGTCCTCCTGATGTTCGATCGCTTCGGCCATCTCGTTGAAGGTCGACGCCAGTTCACCCACCTCGTCCGACCGTTCCGCGAAGGCGGCGGCGGCGCGCTGGCGGCGCTCGCCGCGCCCCATCGCCGCCGCCGCCGCGGTGAGTGCTTCCAGCGGAGCCGTGATACGGCGGGTGGCGAAAAGACCGACGGCCACGGCGAGGAGCGCCGCGAGGGTGGCGGCGAGAGCGATGTAAAGCACGACATCCTTGCGGAAGGCGCTGTTCAAGGGCAGCGCCGGCGCCTTGGGCTGCAGGATCACCGCCGAACCGATTGGCTGGCCTCCCGCTGTGAGTGTGACGCGCCGCAGCGTCATGCCCTTGCCGGCGACCTGGGGCGGCCGTGTGGCCGCACTCGAGCCGCCCATCATCCCTGAGCCGTTCATCATGCCCGCCCCCGCGGGGCCGCTGGCGAAGCGCAGCTGGCCATCCGGCCCGTAAACCCAGACCTGGACGGAGTTGGCGGCCGCGAGCATGTCCACCGTTGCCTGGCTGCCCGCACCCCACCCGGAGCCGGCCTGATAGCCGCTCGTAATCGCGTCGAGCACGGTCTGCGTGCGCTGGTTCTGAACGTCGGTGGCATAGCGGTCGAAGCGCAGCCCGCCGGCCAGCACGACGGCAAGCGCTACCAGGGTGGCGGCAAGGACAGCGACCAGGACGTGGCTCGCACCCAGTCGACCCCGTATGCTGCGCTTCACTTCTCCGCCTCGGCGAAGCGGTAGCCCATGCCGTACACCGTTTCGATGAACCGCAGCGAGCGCGCGTCCTCACCCAGCTTGTGGCGCACGTTCTTGATGTGGGCGTCGATGGTGCGCTCGTAGCCCTCGAAGTCGTGGCCCTGGACCTTGTTGATGAGCTCGTAGCGACTGTAGGCGCGCCCGGGGAAACGCGCCAGGGTGAGCAGCAGGCGAAACTCGGACTCGGTGAGCTCCACTTCGTCCTCGTCCAAGTAGACGCGATGGCGCCCCGAGTCGATACGCAGCCGGCCGCCGGCGCGCAGCAGCACGTCGGCCTGCGGTTCCTGGGCGGCGCGGGAGCGGCGTAGCAAAGCGCGCACCCGCGCACTCAGCTCCCGCGGGCTGAACGGCTTGGTCATGTAGTCGTCGGCGCCGATCTTCAGCCCGCCTAGCAGGTCCTCTTCACTGTCGCGCGCCGTGAGCATCAGGATCGGCACGTCGGAGCGCTCGCGCAGCGCGCGGCAGACCTCCTCGCCCCCGATCCCCGGGAGCATCAGATCGAGCACCACGAGGTCGGCCGGCCGGCGTTCGAAGTCGGCGAGCGCCTCCTCACCCGTGACGTGCGCCACGACCATGTAACCGTCACGCTCGAGATAAGACTGCACGACCTCGGCGATGCGGACCTCGTCTTCCACCAGCAGGATGCGCGTCTCCTTGGCCATGCCTCGATTGTACACACGCCCCTGGAGCTTCACCGGATGAGCAGACCCGATTCACAAGTTCTTCGAATCTACCCTCCATACTCGGGTCCAGTGACCAAGGGAGTCGTCGAGGAGAGAGGAGCGTTCTCCATGAAGAAGAGGACACTGGTGATCGCACTGGCGGCGGTTGTCGTAGCGCTGTTGGTCGCCTCGGTGGCCTGGGCTGCGACCCAAGGTCGTACTGGCGGCTCTGCAAAGACGGGAACCGGGCCGCGTAGTGCGGCCGCCTGGTGCGGCGCTCTTGCCAGCGACCCGGCGGCCTGGAAGGACATGCAGGCCCTGCGCACGCAGCACATGGCCGACATGAAGGCGTGGCTCAACACCTACGGTCAGGAACCGAGCAGCCCCGACGCCCAGGCGGCGCTGGCGAAACTGCGCTCGGAGCACTGGAACGACATGCTCGCGCTGATGAAGAAGTACGGCGTGAGCGCTCGCAACGGCGCCGGGCCGGGCATGATGGACGGCGGCAGTTCCAGCAGCGGCTGGAACATGATGGGCGGCACCGGCTCCAGCTCAGGCGCGGGCATGATGGGAGGCGCCGGGTACGGCTCAGGTATGATGGGCGGCCTCTGAGCCGATACGCCAGGAACTGGAAGCGGAGCGCATAGCCGAACCGGAGCCGCGGCACATTTCGTTTTTGGCTTGACGGCCGCAGCGAGTTGGCATGCCAGCTCAAAGGCGGGCCGTGACGGCGGAGCGATCGGGTAGGCGACCGGACATCAGAAGCGATTCAATTGCAGGGAGAACGTTGTAGTAGTGACAACGTTGGTGCCCCCGGAAGGATTCGAACCTTCGACCTCGCGCTTCCGGTCAGCCTGTCGGGGCTGTAGGCGGACATCGGCGGATATCGGCTGTTTGCGGGGAAAACGCCGAAGCGTCGTCGGGCGCTGTCGGCCCGTTTCGGGGCGTTCGGCGCTAGTTGCGAGTACAAATGGAGTACAAGGAGGAACCATGAAGGCTAACCAGCACATGATGCGCCACTACTTCTTGACACCACCCACCCCGACGAGCGTCGACACCATCTACGTCGTTGACGCCGCCGACACCGAGAGCGCCGCCTACCTCGTCAGTCGCCTCGGCTGCGAACGCATAACCCGCAAGGTTGCCGAGCGCGTCGACCGCGCACACCGCCACACTGGCCGCGGCAGCGCTTGGGCCGGCTGCAAGAAAATCGGCTACGACGACAACGTGATCCTCGGCAGCGTCGACGCCACGCAGGATACCATCGACTTCTACCGCGAGCAGGACCGCGTCACTGCCGAAAACGTTGCTACCGTCCCCGGGGAGTGCTAGGGTCCGTTCAGCCCCCACTTGCCAGGTAATCCAAAGGCCCCGCGCCAGCGCTTCCGCGGGGCCTTTGGTGTCTCTAGGGTCAGGCGATCATGGCCTGCAAGCGCTCGCGCATCGCTGCCGTCTCGGCGTCCGCGCGATCGACGAGATCGGGGAAGTGCTTCGTGATCGCCTTGAGCAGGTCCTCACTGATCTTGGTGCAGCGCCAAGCGAGATTCGGCGAGGCGTCGCGTCCGAGCCGCTCGAGCTCGGCGGCGAGCCAGAAAGCGCTGGCGACGGCCTGCGCGACTTGCTCATCGGGGTCGGCACCGGCGACGGGCGGGTCGATGCCGACGTAGGTTTCCGAGTGGCGGTCACGGTAGGCNNGCATGTGGTGCGGGGCATGATGCCTCCAGTCTGAGTGCGATTCTGGCATCTCAAGTGTGACACGTCTGTCACGCGGCGACTTCGTGACGCGTCACGCGCCAGGACCCGCTATCGAAGTTCCAGTAGTGGGCGCGTTTTCAAAGGGCGGGCGGCAGGGTCTGCGACTAGGGTCCCCAGTGATGCAACCGCCTACCCCCAAACCTTGCGCCACAGGCGGGTCATTGTCGCCTAACGTGTTATCAACGCCGTGGCCGCCGTCTGCGCCCGCGGCCCGCCGCTCTACCTGCTCAAGGTCGCCCACCACGGCTCACGGTATGCGACGAACACGTCGTTTCTGGCGCAGACCCGTCCGCGCTACGCCGTGATCTCGGTCGGCCGGAACTCCTACGGTCACCCCTCGCCGGCGACCGTCGCACGCCTGAGGGCGGCTCACGCCACGATCTACACGACACAGACAAACGGCACGATCAGCGTGACCTTCTCTGCCTCGGGGGCGGTGCGCTGGTCGTTCGGCAGCTCCAGTCGACCAGTTGTGGCCGCCGCAGCACGTACGTCCGCGGCGCCGAAGGCCTCGGGCGACGTCATCGTCTACGTCACCGCCACCGGACACCGCTACCACCGCGACGGCTGTCGCTACCTATCCAAGAGCAGGATCGCGATCACCCTCGCCAAGGCCAAGGCGGAAGGCTACCGGCCGTGCAGCGTGTGCGATCCGCCTCAGTGACGACCGGCCAGAGGTCTGCTAGGGCACGTTCGGATCGTTCTGGACGCCGCTGCTCACGGCCTCTCGCTGCGCATCGACACCGCTCTCGCGGCACTGTTTGCAGGGATTCTGTGGAGCCGGCGGGCGGAATCGAACCGTCGACCTGCTGTTTACAAGTTAGCGAGAAGCCATTATCAGGCGTCTCGCTCGCCTGCGTCGGATCCCACAAAACTCCTGCACAACGTCCACATTCGGTAAGCGTTCAGGTCCCCCGCAGGATCAGGCGAGCGAGGGGATGGGATCGCCTCGGATCTTGGCGGCAAGGACGTCGCTGAGGTAGGCGAAGAGCGAGCGTCCCTGCAGACGGCAGGTGACTGAGGCGGAGAGGAGCCGCTCGATCGTGCGCTCGCCGCGCTCGGACTGGCTGCCCAGCGAGAGCTTGCGGTAGATGACCGCGCCGCGCAGGCCGCGCTCGGCGTGGTTGTTGGTGGGCTCCACGCCGGGCACGCTGGCGAAGGTCCAAAGCGCCGGCCAGCGCTTGAGCAGGTTCTTGGCGAAGGTGCGGTGGCGGCGGTTGCGGGCCGCTTTGGTCGCTGCCTCTTCGAGCAGCGCCCGCAGCTCCT
>PKYM01000186.1:23782-30558 GCA_003132645.1 Actinomycetota bacterium
CGGTCCGAGCAGGCCACGCCGGAGAAGCCCTCGCCGAGCAGCGCCTGGGCTTCGCGGCGGCGGCGACCCTCGGCGATGCGAAAGACCGCGGCGCGGCCGGTGAGCGCCCCCCAGAGCGTGCGCTTGCCGCCGCGCAGGCGCCAGCCGGTCTCGTCGATGTTGACGGCCGAGGCGTCGCGGATGTGCCCGAGCAGACCGTCGTAGGGGATGGCCAGCGCTTGCCCGGTGCGCTGCACGATCGCGTCGACTGTGCCGCTCGCAAGCGGGCAGCCAAACAGCTCCTCGAACAGCTCGACGAGGTCGCGCCGAGAGACGCGGTTTCTTACCGACAGCGTTGCGATCGCGGCCTCCAGTCGCGGGCCGAAGGCGCCGGCTGGGACCTCGGGCGGCAGCTCTACCCGCGTGGTCGCACCGCAGTCGGGGCAGCGCAGGCGCTGGAGCCGATGCTCGCTCCAGGATCACCGCGATCGGCGGCAGCTCCGCGACCTGGTGGCGGGCCTGCCTGCCAACGGGGCGACGCTCTGCCTCGCTGAAACGGTGGCCGCAGGCGCAGCGCTCGGGCCAGTGGTCGAAGAGCTCATCGAGCGTCTCGAGCGACCGCAGCAGACGACCGTGCCCTGAATGGCCCGGCTGGGCTCCCTGGCTACGCTCCGACGACGGCGCCCGCCGGCGCTCCGGCGCCCCCGGCGGATCCTGGCCGGGCGGCACCGAGGAGTTGCGCGAGTTGCGGTTCAGGCGCTGCTCGAGCTCCGCGACGCGCGCCGCCAGCTGGGCGATCTGCGCATCCTGTGCGGCAAGCCGCGCCGACAGCGCCAAGAGCACAGCCACAACGGCCTCGCGTCCCTGCTCGTAGATCGCCTCCGCCTCGGCGCGCTCCATAGCGCCCAGTTCTCCAGAGCGGGCGGGGTCCCTTCCGACCTCCAGCACGTGGAAGCCTGCCACTTCGCTCCCGACGGCCCTCGGGCCACGGGAACTGAACGCTTACCAGATTCGAAGGTTTTGCAGGGGTTTCACTGGCGGGGAGTAGGGGAGTTACACCCCTCTACGCGGATTTAGAGTCTAGCGGGTCGACGCCTGCACGCCTACGGCGAGTCCTACCACGCCCCACCGCTAGCCACGACGGGACACTCCGCCACATACCCCATGTTGGCGATGTGTTGGCGGCAAAGACGTGGGAACCGAGGCGCCCTAGGCGCCGACTGAACAGCGGGTTTCTATCCGCTTCGGCCGGCCCGTCACTTCGCACACTGGAGCGCCGGGCCGGTTGCGATTAGTACAACAGGCCGCTGTCCGGCAGTCAGGGTCCCCCCGCGGGGTCAGCCGCATACTCGTCCTCGGATATCCGACGAACGAAGATCCACGACTTCGAATAGCGAGCCGGCTTCGTGTCGGTGGGGTCGTGCTGCTCGCCGCTTTCGCGGAAGTACAGGTGCTCTCGTTCAACCACTCGGAACAGGGGACACCATGCCGAAGCCTGCGAACGCCTGTGCCTCTGAATCGCCGGTCACGCTCCTCGGGAGCAAGATGATGTCTCCCGCTTGGGGCAGGGGCGCATCGGCCGGCAGGAATTCAAGGGCTCCCGGCTTGTAGGTGAAATATGGGCGCCCTCGTCCCGGTTCAACCAAATAGACCTCGACAAGATCGCGGCTCACGTCACCCTCCTTTGATCGCGGCTGTCTAGTCGTCGGCGGTGTGAGCAAGCATCTCCCGGCGCCCTTCGTCGAACGCTTGAGCGACTCGCCCGAACGCATCGCAACAAAGGTCGACGAGCTTCTTGCTCACTCGGGCCCGAAGCAGGGCCTCCGCGTATTCGGCCTCACCTTCCAGACTCGGCAGAAGTAGTCGCCAGAGAGAGCACTGGTGAACAGAGATGCAGGCAGACTGCCCCGGCAGGGCGAGGCCAGCGTCGGTCGCTCCCGCCAGGGCCCCTGAGACATCGCTCGGGAGGCCCATGCTCCAGAATAGGCCGCGCGAGTCGGCGTGGACGTTGATGCACGCGAGTTCGAAATAGGGCCGGTTGTGCTCTAGGTTCGCGATCTTCTCGAGGCTGGCCAGCCCTCGAAACGGGGACGCGAGGTGAGCAGCCCAGCCGTACGGTCCCTTGAAGGCCTTGCCGTACTTCTTGACCGCGTCGTCGCGCGCCTTGCGGAGTCTGGACAGCTCCTCCTGGGGCGGCGGCGGCTCGATGATAAGACCTTCGTGCTTCGTGTGAGCTTCGGCGAGTCTGAACTCGTTGACGAGCCGGTGGTCGACGTAGCGCTGCAACGTTTCGTCGTCTGCGTGCAGCAGGACGTTCGATACCAGCGAGAGCTCGTACAGCGTGCGGCACCTGGCGTGCGCCCCGTCCACCCAGCCGTTCTCGAGAAGACTTGTCACCTCGCCGAACGTTCGCAGGGCTCTTCTGTGAAGGCCGTCCAGAATGAACGTGCGTTGGTCGGGCTCGCCGCGAAGCGCTCGACAGGACTCGTCATGCCAGCTTGCCGTCGCGCGCAAGAAGGCATCGAGGCCCTCCATTAGCTCCAGCGGCTCCTCCCAGCGAAGGCGGCGACGTTGGCGATCGGCTGCACGCTCCGCGCGCTCGAGGCCGACCGACCAATGCATGCCTCGCAGTAGGTCTTCGAGTCGATCGTCAGCGGGATCTCGAGCGCCGATCATGGCTGGATAGTACCTCCCCCACCCGATCGACGCATCTTCGCCTGGCAAGCATGACGCAGACCCGCCTGCCGCGTTGCTGTTGAGACATCGCGCGTGCAGGCGGGGCCGACGACGCGGCTCTGGCACCCGATCGAGGGTCCGCGTTTGCCGACCCCCAGTGGGACCGGTCTGAAATGCGTGAACGAGTGCCCGAGACGCCGCTCAACTGGTCGACACCATGGTTTTCAGAACTCGAACGGTCGTGCGTACGGGCCCTTACCGCGCACCCGTTGGCCACGTTTCGACACTTCTCGTCACTTCCTGTCACCGCGTCGTGTTGGAATTGTGATGGAACGAAATCGGGCGGCTCCGCCACCCAACTCGGAGGCGGAGCTGCCGACGCCACCGCTGCGCACCGCCGGTGTTGGTGGCCTCTATCACCAGAGCGATGACGCTGAGGGATAGGATCATCCCAGGCACATCCGGCTACTCTCGAGGGGTCATGACAGACAGCAACGGGGTCGCGCCCTCCAACATCGCCGACGAGGTCCGCTCGCGCATGCTGGTCGTCGAAGGCGACATCACCAAGCTCGCCGTCGATGCCATCGTCAATGCCGCCAACCGCACCTTGCTCGGCGGCGGCGGGGTCGACGGCGCCATTCATCGTGCCGCCGGACCGGGTCTGCTTGCGGAGTGTCGCAGCCTGGGCGGCTGTGCGACCGGCCAGGCGCGCATGACGGGCGGCTACAACCTGCCGGCGCGAAAGGTCATCCATGCCGTGGGGCCGATCTACCGTGGCGGCTTTGCGGGCGAGGCGCAACTGCTGCGCTCTTGCTATCTTGAGTCGCTGCGTCTGGCTGCCGAGGCCGGCCTTGTGACAATCGCCTTCCCCGCCATCTCCACCGGCGTCTACGGCTATCCCAAGGCGGAGGCTTGCGCCGTGGCGGTCGTGGCTGTAGCAGATTGGCTCGGCGCCCACGAGCTGCCCCGCACTGTCACCTTCTGCTGCTTTGGCGCCAACGACGCGCGCCTCTATCGGGAGACGCTGCGTATCGTCACCTAACTGGACCTTCTGGTCGCTCCTCGAGGACGTCGTTGCGAGCGCTCAGGATCCGCGCGGCCGATTCATGAAGGCGACCACCGCGCGCACGGGCGCCGGCCACGCGCAAGCGATCACCCTTCCCTGGGAACGAACACCAGCCCCGCGATCTTCACTGCCGCTTCTTCCTGCATGGCCGGGATGGCATGACTGTAGGTGTCGAGGGTGATCGAGACGGTGGCATGCCCGAGGCGCTCGGAGACGACCTTGGGGTGAATGCCGGCCCTCAAGGCTAGCGTGGCGTGGGTGTGGCGCAGGTCATGTAGTCGGATATCGGGCATCATCGTTTCCTTCACGGCCCCGCGAAAGAAGCGGCTCACGACCTCGGGGTGCAGGGCAGCTCCGTCCTCGTTCGTAAAGACCAGACCCGTCTCGGTCCACCCGGCGTCTTGCTGCTCCTGCAGCTGCCGGGCGGCCTGGCCCTTGAGAACAGCGACGGTCCCTGGATCCAGCGCGACGACCCGCCGTCCACGTGCCGTCTTGGGTTCGCTTACCACGACCTCTCTGCCGCTGGGCACGAGGGCGCGCCTGACCGACAGCCGCCCCGCCTCCAGGTCGACGTCCTGCCAGCGCAGTCCCAGGGCCTCACCGCGACGCAGGCCGGTCATGGCCAGGGTGTGCCAGAGCGCGTAGAGGCGGTCGTCGTGGTGAGAATCCAGGAAGGCCGCAAGCTGTTCGGCGCTCCAGGTTCGTAGCTCATGGCCGCGGGCTGCCGCTCGCGGCGGGTCGGCGAGATCGACGGGGTTGCGCGCCAGCCGGCCCCAGCGCACAGCATCCTTGAGGGCGCGGTGAAGCACGGCGTGCACGTGGCGCACCGAGAGAGCTGTGAGCCCCTGGCCGTTGCGCTTGCCGCTGCGCCCGAGCTTTGCATAGAGGGCGTTGATCTGCGCCGGGCAGAGCTTCTGCGGTTGCACCGAGCCCAAAGCGGGCAGGATGTGGCACTCGACGTGGGCCACGTACGAGCGACAGGTGGTCGGCCGGATGGTGTGCTCGATGGCCGGCAGCCACTCCTTGGTGAGGTAGTCGCGCAAGGTGAGGCGCGAGCTTGCGACGTGGGCGCGCTCTTCGACTGAGACTGCGACCTTGCTCATCGCCGCCTGGGCCTCACGTCTGGTGGCAAAGCCGCCCTTCGTCTCCCGACGGCGCTCGTCTCACGGAGTGAGCTCGCCGCCGCAGTTAGGACATGCCACCTTCGGACGGCGCTCGACCCAAAATCTTCGGCCGCAGCTCTGGCAGCGTTGCGCCGGGGCGCGGCCTGTGTCAATCGTGTACTCCCACGAACCTGCGTCACGTCTCCGGATGTGACCCTGCATGCCTTCCTCCCGCTCGCTAACAGTGCATGTCACACATCACTCTGTGGGCGGCGACAGGCAAGCCGACAATCGTTCAGTAGTCGCAGGCCCCAGGTCGCCTGCATTTCGGCTAAGATTTCGGACGTCGGTGACGACGGGGCGACTGAGAGGGGTCGAGCGTGGGCGAGCGTAACCCGTGACGGGGGGGTCGATGAGCGTCCTGTCAGACAGAATCCGCGCCTACAGACCTGCTGACTTCCAGTCGCTCCTTCGCCTGATCGGCCAGGCTTTCGGCGGCGAGACGGCTGAGAGCGTGCAGTTCGCCGTCTCCGCCCGCAACACCAGCACCTTCGTCGCGGAGTGGGGTAACGAGGTAGTCGGCGTGGCGATGGCGATCTCGTTCGGTCGCACGGCCTGGATCGGCAACGTGGTCGTTGCCCCCGACTTCGGGCGCCACGGCCTGGGCTCGGCTCTCACCGAGGCCGCTTGCGACAAGGTTCGCCGCCACGCCGATAGCGTGCTCCTCCTGGCGCTGGGCGACGCTGCCCGCCTCTACGAGAGGCTCGGCTTCGTACCCGACGGCCTCTACGGTACCTGGACAGCGACAGCCTCGACGCCGGGCATCGTGAACGCAGACCAGTGCGGAGATGCCGGCCTCAGCCTGCTCGACGCCGCGACACGGCCCGACACGACGGAGCAGTGCCTGGCGCTCGACCGCCGCGCAACTGGCGAGGACCGTCGTGCCTACCTGGAGATCTTCGTCCCCTCTATGATTGCCGCCTACCGGCGAGGAGCCAGCGACGACGTGGGCGCAATCGCGGGCTACAGCGCACGCCTCGCCTCGGGCAGAGGCGCCGTCATCGCCGACGCGCCCGAGGTTGCGCGTCGCTTGCTCTGCGACATGCTCCAGAAGGCTCCCGCAACACGCATCGAGTTCCCCGACGCCAACGGAGCCGGCGTGTCGCTCGCCGCCGAACTGGGTCTCAGGCGCTTCAAGGAGAACCTGCGCATGCGACTCGGACCGCCCGTCAGTGGGTATCAGCCGCAGGCCATCTACAAAGCGCTGACCCCGGCGGTAGGTTAGATAGGTCGCCTAGCGCGAGAGCGGACGACGAGTCGGATGGTTCGTCCTGATCGCGCTGGCCTGTGGTCGTTACGATCATCAGGCAGACACCCACAATCGCGATCGGCGGCAGCCGCTTGAATCGCTCGCCCGCTGTGCTCAACCGGGACGACGCTTGGCTGTAGGAGTCTGCGCCCGCCACGCTCCTGATATCGACACCTGAGTCCGGCATCTCAACCCGCGGCTCGCCCCTTCTCGCGCCCTCATTCGCGGTGTCGTCGTGCGTTCGCCTCGCTGAGCTTGCGCTGCGCCTCCCCGCTGTCCCGCATGGCGCGGCCCGCTGGGCACACACGGGGCTCTTGCCCGGCGGCTTCCTGGCGACGGCGCCCCTCAGATGCAGGACAAATTGGGCCTGCACATGTTAGGCAGTGAGGTGCAGGACGGCCCCGCGGGCACGCGCCGCGCAGGCACGCCACTAATCGATCACCGCACAGAGCTTCTGCGAGTCGCGAAAACCGCGGAGCTTGGCGAGCGTCTTGGCCTCGATCTGCCGGACCCGCTCGCGCGAGATGCCGAACTCCTGGCCGATCTCCGCGAGCGTCCGCGGGTCTCCATCTCTGAGCCCGAACCGCAGTTCGATGATCCTGCGCTCACGCTGCGTCAGGGCGCCGAGCAGCTGCTCGACTGC
>PKYM01000237.1 GCA_003132645.1 Actinomycetota bacterium
CCTCCCTGAACGCAGTCCGGCTGCGTCCGCCGGCGCGTCGGCACGTCCGCCGCGCGCCGCCGGCCGCCGCGCGGCCGGCAAGTCTCCCGTCGAGCTGCGTCCGATGCGTCTCGTGGCGCTCGCGCTGGTGCTGGTCGCGGCGGCCCTCTACGTCTCGCCGCTGCGAGCCTTCTTTGCCCAGCAGGATCGCTACGACCGCCAGGTCGCGTCGCTGTCCCAGGCCCAGGCGCGCAACCAGGCGCTGCACACCCAGATCGACCGCATGCACACCCGCGACTACATCACCCGGCAGGCGCGCGAGCAGTACCAGCTCGTGCCGGCTGGGCTGCAGGCCTTCGTGGTGAAGGGGCTGCCGGGCGTCCGGTCGAAGGCCGCGTCGCACGGCGCGCCGGGCGCCCGCCCGCCGGCGCCGTCGCTGCTCGCGCGCCTGGCAGACCTCTGGCGCACGATCCGCGAATGACCGCCGCGCCGGCGGCGCGCGATCTCGCCTGCGTCGCGGCGCAGCTCGGCCGCTCGCCGCATCCGTTCAGGCGCGTCGTCGCGCGCTGCCCGTGGCACGCACCAGCCGTCATCGAGGACCTGCCCTACGACGCTGCCGGCCGGCCGTTTCCGACCCTGTTCTGGGCGACCTGTCCCGCGCTCGTGGCGGCCGTGGCCACCCTCGAAAGCGACGGCGGTGTGGGTCGCTTCGAGGCGCTGCTGCCCGCCGACAACCAGCTCCGGCGATCGCTGGCGACGGCCACGCGCTACGAGCGCCGCCGGCGTCGCGACCTCGCTGCCCTCTGCACGGCGCCGCCACGAGACGGCGGCGCTTCGCTTTCCACGGGGATCGGCGGCGTGGCCCGGGTGCCGGCGCTGAAGTGCCTGCACCCCCACGCCGCGCACGCTCTCGCCCGTCCGCGGTACCTGCTCGGCAGCCGCATCCTCGAGGCGGCCGGCCCCCTCTTCCCGGCGCGCGGCTGCTGCACGCCGGGCTGCCGGTGAGGCGCCGGCGGTGAAGGTCGCGGCGATCGATCTGGGCACGAACTCGGTGCGCCTGTTGCTGGCCGACGTGACCGACGGTCGGGTGTACGACGTAGCCCGCGAGACGACGGTCACGCGCCTGGGCGCCGGCGTCGACCGGCGGCGGCGGCTCGACGCCGCCGCCGTCGAGCGCACCCGTGGCTGTCTTGCCGGTTATGCGGCGCGGGTGGCGAGCTTTGAGCCGGCCGCCACCCTGCTCGTCGCGACCAGCGTGCTGCGCGACGCGGCCGACGGCCCCGCGTTCCTCGAGCGCCTCAAAGCCGATTTCGCGCTGCCCTGGACCATCCTCACCGGCGAACAGGAGGCCACGCTGTCGTTCTCCGGCGCCCTGAGCGGGCTGAGCGACCTGCCGCGCCCCGCGACGTCGCGGGGCGTCGCGACGCCGACGGGCTCCGCGATGCCGCCGGCAACGCGCGCCGCGGGCGGCGGGGCCGGAGCGTCCGAACGGTGGGCGACGGTGGTCATCGACATCGGTGGCGGCAGCATGGAGCTTGTCGTCGGCCGACGGCCGGCCCCTCAGGGTCCGCACGCCGGCGAGGCGGCGGGTGGCGCGGTCGCGCCGTCGTTCGTGTGTAGCCTCGACCTCGGCGTCGTGCGCCTGACCGAGCGCTTCTTTGCCTGCGATCCGCCCGACGATGCCCAGTGGCGCTCTGCCAAGGCGTTCGTGGTCTCGACACTGGCTCGCGCGGTCCCCGCCGAGGTGCGCGTCACGGTGGGGGAGGGGATCGGTCTGGCCGGCACCTTCACGACCCTGGTCGCCTGCAAGCTCGCGCTGCGCACCTACGACCGCGCCCTTGTTCACCGCCACCAGCTCACACTCAGCGACCTCGACGGCGCGCTCGCGGTCTTCAGAGGCGAGACGGCCGCGGCCCGCGGCCGGAGGCCCGGCATCCAGCCCGGCAGAGAGGACGTGATCCTCGCCGGCGTGCTGCTGGCGCGCGAGGTCTGCGGGCTCTTCGGGCTCGACGGCGTGCGCGTGAGCGAAGCCGATCTGCTTGACGGCGTCGCCCTTGCGCTGGCCCGCGACTGAAAGCATCGCTTGAGCCCGGTCGCCGTCCCGCCGCGGAGGCGCCCGACGTATACTGTCCCCGCCGGTGCCGGAGTGGCGGAACGGTAGACGCCGGCGACTTAAAATCGCCTGGGCCCAGCGCCCGTGTGGGTTCGACTCCCACCTCCGGCACCACGCCCGTCCGGCCCGACAGCGGCTGATACACTGCGGGCGCTATGACGTTCTTCGTGCTCGTTGGGATCGCCGTGATCGTCGGTGTGCTGGGCAGCATGCTCGGCGTCGGCGGCGGCATCCTGCTGGTCCCCCTGCTGACGCTGTTTCTCGACGTCCCCATCAAGACGGCGATCGGCACGAGCCTCGTCTGCGTGGTCGTCACGTCGTCGGCCTCGCAGATCGTCTACGTTGCCCGCGGGTTCACCAACAGCCGTCTGGGGATGACCCTCGAAGTGGCGACCACGCTGGGCGCCCTGGCCGGCGGGATCACCGCCATCCTCGTCAGCGGGCGGGCGATCTTCGGCATCTTCGCGGCGGTGCTGGTCTACGTGCTCATCTCGATGGAGCGCAAGCCGGCCCCGCCTCGCCCGGCCGCGCCGGGTTCGGCGCTGGCCGGCTCGTTCACCGACCCCGACACGGGCGACGAGGTCACCTATGGCGTCGGCCACCTGCCCGCCGGACTGGCGTTCAGCTTCGTGGCCGGCAACGTCTCGGGGTTGCTCGGCGTGGGTGGCGGCGTCATCAAGGTGCCGGTGATGAATCTGCTGATGGGGATGCCGCTGCGCGCCGCGATCGCCACGAGCAACCTCATGATCGGTGTCACGGCGGCGACCGGAGCGCTCATCTTCTTCGGTCGCGGCCTGGTCGAACCGCGCTACGCGGTGCCCACGGCGCTCGGCATACTTGTGGGCGCGCAGCTTGGACCGCGGCTGTCGGGCAAAGTCAGCACCGGTGTCCTGCGCCGTGTCTTCGAAGTGCTGATCGCGGTGCTCGCCGTGCAGATGGCCCTCAAGGCGTTCGGTGTCTGACGTGGGCGGCCAGGGCGATGACGTGGACGGACCACACGATGAGGCGAGCGGGCGGTACGGCGAGGCGGCCGGACAGGCCCGCGCCGCGGCGATCGACACCGTGGTCCATCACACGCTGGTCGCCGGTATCGCGGTGGGCTTGGCGCTCCTCGTGGCCGGGCTTGTTCTGACGGTCGCCGGCCGCGGCGGGCTCGCCGTGGCCAGTCTCAAGGTGCCGGCCGCCCTGCGGGCAGCCTTCCATCTGCGGGCGCCTGGTTTTTACTCGCTCGGCCTGTTCGCGCTGATCCTCACGCCGTTCGTGCGCGTGGTGGGTTCGATCGTGGCCTTCGTCGTGGCTCGCGACTGGCGTTTCGTCGCGGTGACCTCGGTGGTGCTGGCCGTCATGCTGGTGAGCATCGCGGTGGGCGCGGCCTGACCTGCGATATGCTGAGAAGTGTGAACCCCATCGGACAGATCCAGCGCGACCACGGCATCGTCGGTCGCGCCGATGAGCTTGCCATGGCGTTGACCGTGCTGGCCTGCGGCCGCCATCTGCTGCTCGAAGGGCCGGTGGGGGTCGGCAAGACGACGGTCGCCCTGGCGGTCTGCGCTCACCTGGGTCGCGGCGTCGTGCGTGTCGACGGCGACGACCGCTACTCCGAGAGCAAACTGACGGGCTGGTTCGACCCGCCGCTCGTGCTCGCCAAGGGCTACCACGAGGAGACCTTCTTTGCGGGGCCGCTCGTGGCGGCCATGCGCGACGGCCTCGTGCTCTTCGTGAACGAGCTCAACCGCATGCCCGAGGGCGTGCAGAACGTGCTGCTGCCGGCGCTCGACGAGGGCCTGCTGATCGTGCCGCGCATCGGCGAGGTGCATGCCGCCGCCGGTTTTCAGGTGGTGGCTACCCAGAATCCGGTCGAATACATCGCTACCGGACACCTCTCCGAGGCGCTGCGGGACCGCTTCGAGCACGTCGGGCTGCACTACCAGGATGAGGCCGAAGAGGTCGAGATCGTGCGGCGCGAGACAGGCTGCGACGACCTCGCGCTGGTCGCGGACGCGGTGGCGCTGACCAGGGCCACGCGCTGCGATCCGCGCTTTCGCAAGGGGGCCTCGGTGCGGGCGGCGATCGCCATGGTGGCGCTCGCCGCCGCGAGCGACGCCCCCGACGCCCTGCGCCGGGCGGCGAGCGCCGCCTTGCCCACACGCGTCGAGTTGCGCGACGAGACCGCGGCTCCGCTGCCCGACGTCCTCGATGAGCTAGTCGACGGGGCGCGAAAAAAAGCCTGACGGCCGCCGCCGGCGCGCGGCGGCCGCTCCGCGTCGTCGTGGCTCGCGCGCCGCTCAGCTCCTGGTTCTCGCGCCGTCCTCCCGACGGTCTGTCCGACGGCGACGCGCACGTGCTGCTGGCGGAGCGCCTGGGCGTCGCGGCCGACGCCGTCGACGGCTGGACGGTGGCCACCAGGCTGAGCGCGACGAGCTTCGAGCTGGGGAACCGCGAGCTGAAGGCCTACGCGCGACGGATCGCGGCGGCCGCTGTGCTGCGCCGCGCCTGGCGGCTCGTGGGGCCCATCCGGCGCGCCACGCGACCGGTGTTCGAGGTCATGGACGAGCCGTTCCGCGGCGAGCTCGCCGTCGATGCGACCCTCGAGAACGTGGCCGGTAAGCGCTTCCCCGAGCGCGAGGACTGGATCGTCGAACGCCGCGAGGATCGCGAGCAACAGCTCGTCCTGATGATGGACGTCTCGCTGTCGATGGCCGGCGAGAACCTCGCCATCGCCGCCGTCGCCGCGGCCGTGCTGGCCCTGAAGATGCGCGCCGAGGACCTCTCAGTGGTCGTCTTTGAAAGCGTGGCGCGCACGGTCAGCCGCCTGGAGGAGCGCGACGACCCCGAACAGCTCGTCGCCCGGCTGCTGGCCGAGCCGGCGCGAGGCTACACCAACATCGAGGCGGGGCTGCGTCTGGGCGGGCGCGAAATCCGTCGCGGCCGCAACCCGAGTCGCGCCGGCCTGCTGATCACCGACGGCGTCTCGACGGCCGGCGGCGACCCGCTGCCGGCGGTCGACGCCTTCCCGCGCCTACACGTGCTGCTCACCGAGGACTACAAGATGGACCCGGCCCTGTGCGAGCGTCTGGCCGGCATCGGCCGGGGGGCGGTGTTTCGGGTGGCCCACCACGCCGAGCTGCCCGCCAAGATGCTCGACATCGCCAATCGCGTGCTGCGCTAGTCCTTTCGTCTTCGCATCGCGAAGGAATCGAGGCCTCACAGGCGTTTCGTCTGTCGTTCACGCATTAATCGCGAGCGCGGTGGTAGAGTACCTTCAGGCGTCCTGTGAGCGCCGTCGTCTTCCTAAACGAGGAGGCACCAGGAAATGGGTTGGATCGCGGGGGCCATAGCAGTAGTCGTCGTCTTGTTCATCGTCTTCACGGTCCTTTCGGGCATCCGCATCGTCCGGCCGACCCATCGCGGCCTCGTCGAGCGTCTGGGCAAGTACAACCGCTACGCCGGACCGGGCATCCACCTGACCATCCCGTATGGCATCGAGCGCATGTACCAGGTCGACATTCGCGAGGTCCTGGTCGAAGCGCAGCCCCAGACGATCATCACCAACGACAACCTGAACGCCAAGGTCGACGCGCAGGTCTATCTCAAGGTCAAGGCCGACGAAGAGAACGTCAAGGCCTCGATCTACAACGTCACCAACTACGAACTGCAGATCGTCAACTTGTCGCGCACGACGCTGCGCAACATCATCGGCACCATGACGCTGAAGTCGGCCAACAGCGAGCGCGGCAAGATCAACGAGGAGCTGCGCGGCACGCTCAAGTCCGAGACCGCGAGCTGGGGCATCGAGATCCTGCGCACTGAGCTCAAGGAGATTGACCCCCCGCCCGACGTTCAGGAGACCATGAACAAGGTCGTCAAGGCCGAGAACGAAAAGATCGCCGC
>PKYM01000109.1 GCA_003132645.1 Actinomycetota bacterium
GGCGCGCCGGGCAAAGCCGCCGTAGCCGTACGAGCCGCCCTGCGTGACAAGCAGCGGCTGCTCGGGCCGCGCCCGCGCCAAGCTCAGAAGTGTCTCGACCGCACTCTCCACCGGGCCGCCTCGCGCCTAGAAACGCACGTAGCGAAACTCGGTCAGATGCCCGCTGATACCGATGGCCGCGGCGATGGCGACGAAGACCAGAAACCAGAGCAGCACCTGGATGCTCAGGCCGAGGACATAGAAGGCGGTCACAGACCGCGAGCGTCCGCTCGTCGCCGGCTTGCTGACCTGCTCAGCCACCGAGGGCGGCTTCTCGCTTGCGGGCGATGAAGGCGAGCATGTGATTGACGGTGTCGAGGTTCTCGAAGACGACGTCCATGGCGCCGATCCTGATGGCGAACTCGTCTTCGAGGAACGTCATGAGGCTGGTCAGGCTCATCGAGTCGAGGAGCTGGTCTTTGAACAGCGANNGCAGGGACCCGCCGGTCAGGGTCGTGTGCCGGCTGTGTGCGAGAAGGTCATGGGGTTCGAGAAGTCGAGGGCGCGGCTGCCGGCCTGCACGAGCCGGGCGATGCTGAAGACCCGCTCGGCGACCTGGAAGCCCTGCTCCATGCCCCACTCATCGCTCAGGATATGGCCGCGCCCGCCGGCCCAGCCGTAGGCGCCGAACTGGCAGGTGCCGTCGCCGTTGCCCACCACGAGGCAGCCGTTGCGGATGAACGGCAGCCAGGCCGACATGATCGCCGTCTCGGCCCCTCCCGAACGCCGCGCGGCGATGGCCATGACGCCGACCGGCCGGTTGGCGAGCCTGAAGTCCTGGTGGCGCAAGACCCGGGTGCGCATGATGAACTTGCTGAACAGGTCGGAGGGCAGACCAAAGTACACCGGCGTAGCGATCACCAGCCCGTCGGCCGCCACCATGGCGTCGAGCACCGACTGGACGTCGTCTTTCTTGGCCATGATGCAGGGCACGAACTGCCCGCTCTTCGTCTTGCCGCAGACGTCGCAGTACTGGCATGTCTCGAGATGCAGGTCGCGCAGGTGGATGACCTCGTGGACGACCTCGTCCCCGCGAGCGTCGGCCAGCCGCTCGAACGAGGCTTCGAGGAGCAGGCCGCTGTTGCTGCCCTCTCTGGGGCTGAAGTCGATGCCGAGCAACCGCACGCTCACGTGTCTTCTCCGCCTTTGGTGTGTGGTCTCGTAGGTCGCTCGGGTGGACCGGCGCGACGAACCTTCTCTGGCCGGCTGCGGTCCCGCTGCGAGACGAGACTCCCTTACCTGCGCTCTGCAGGAGATTCTAGAGGTGCGGGTCGGGTGGCGGCAACCCGCCACGTGTTGCGGACCGTATGTCACGAGGCCCAGTCGGCCTACCGTTTGGCGGCCCAGCGGCGTCCGCGGTCGCCGGCTCAAGGCTTGAGCGATTGACCGGCGCCCGCCGACTGGGTACCGTGGTTCGGCTGGACCGCCGCCCTGCCGGGGCGCGGCCGATCGTTCGCCGCCCTCGGTGTCGCCCTGCCGGTCCGACACTCAGAGCGGGCTGGGCTCACGTGGGGATTGCGACACATGCGAGAGGCAGGCACCAGACGACGCGCCTTGGCGCACGGCCTACGTAGCCGCTCACTCCTGATCCTTGTTGCGGCGGCCCTGCTGGCCGTCGCCGCCCTGGCCGGGCTGCAGTGGTTCGTGGCCGGCGGCGCCTTCAGGGCGATCCCCGAGCGGCTCATGCTGCGCATCCCCAACGACGACTACGTCAACGTCTCCTACAAGATCGCCGAACTCAAGCGCACGCCGCCGCCGGCGCCGGTCGTCTATCTCTTCGGCGGCTCCGGCACCATGGAGATGATCCGCAGCGAGGACGTGCTGGCCGCTGCGATCTCAGACGACGCCGGCGCCAGAGTGCGCGTCGTGAGTCTGGCGGCCCACGCTCAGAGCATGGGCGAGACGCTGGCGCTCATCGACAACCTGCCGCGCGGCCGGGGGCTGCTGGCGATCGGACTGTCGCCGAACCGGCTGATCAACTCGCCCCGCTCGGACGCCGCCCAGCTCTCGGGCTCCCCGCTTGCCCTGACCAGTCCGCGCCTGGCCGCCGTGCTGGCCGGCCGCGTCTCGCTCAGAAAGCGCTTGCCGGGGCTGCTCACGGGAGTCTTCGACTTCGCTCTTTCGTACCTCGATCAGCGCCTGATCACGAGGTCACCGCACCTCTCGCCCATCACCTACACCGCTCACTACTACGCCGACGGTCCGGTTGCGAGCCTCGCGGCGAAGGAGAGGGGGCAGGCCATCGAGCTCGCCCGCGAACGGCCCCAGTATGCGGCCAACGTCGCCTACAACCTGGCGGTGCTGGCCGCGGCCGTCCGTCTCGGACGCGAGAAGGGCTACACGGTGACCTTCTTCGAACAGCCCCTCGGCCCCGAGGCGAGCGGGCCGGCCTGGAACGCCTACCTGGCCGCCTACCGCGCCGACGTCGCGCGCGTCGGGGGCCCCCTGGGGGTGCCTGACATCAGCGTGCAGCCCCAGGCGGGACTGCACAACGACCACTTTGCCGACCTGTTCCACCTCGTCAACTCGGGCCGCGACAAATGGACGCCGTTGTTGGCGCGTGGGCTTGCCGGCGTGCTGCGGTCGGGCGGCTAGGCTGTCCCACTCGCGCGGTTGACGGACTGAAGCGGACAAACCGGCCTTGAGGTTGACGGCCGCCCGGTTGATTGATAATTTCTCTCAACCATGAACCGAAGCCAGTCATCGTCACCCCTGTCACCCGCGCCCCCGTCGGCGACCGCCGACATCGACGCGGTGTTTCGCGCCAGGGGTATCCCCATGACCCGTCAGCGTCGCCAGGTCTGGGAGTACTTCGCCTTCGGTTCGCGGGCGGCGACCATCTCCGAGGCGACCGACGGCCTGCGCGCGGCCGGTATCGGCCAGGCGACCGTCTATCGCACCGTGACGCTGCTCACCGATCTCGGGCTGCTCGTCCGCGTGCAGGATCGCCGCGGCGACATCGGCTTCACGGCGCCGCCGATCGGCCACAACCATCCCCTTGTCTGCGGGGTCTGCCGCCGCGTGGTGCGCTTTGACGGCGCGGGCGACCTGACGGCGCTCGAGGCCACGCTCGCGGCGGAGACCGGCTTTGCGATCTACGGTCACCACCTCGAGGTCTATGGGGTGTGCGCGGCCTGCCAGGCGGCCGACGCGGCCGGGCAGAGCACGGCGCAGCGCACGACGCAGGACACAGCGGGAACNNACAGCGGGAACGACGCAGGACACGGCAGAGGCACAAGGCAAGGCGTCGTGACCCAGCCCCCGCCACACCGCGCTGCCGAGCTCGACGTCGTCGCCGGCCGGGCCTTCTTTTCGTCGTGGAGCGGCGGCAAGGACAGCTATCTTGCCTTTCAGCGCGCCGTGGCCGGCGGCGGCCGTGCGGTCGCCCTGCTCACCATGCTGCGCGAGGACGGCCGCCTCAGTCACAGCCACGGCCTGCCGCTCGCCTTCGTGGAGCGCCAGGCCGAGGCGCTCGGCCTGCCGCTCGTACGCCGCGCCGCCTCGTGGGACACCTACGAAGCCGCCTTTCTGGACGGCCTCGCCGAACTTCGCGAGCTGGGCGCCGAAGTCGGCGTCTTCGGCGACATCGACCTGGAGCCGCACCGTGACTGGGTCGAGCGCGTCTGCGCTGTCGCCGGCCTCGACGCCTGCCTGCCGCTCTGGCTCGAGCCGCGTCGCGCGCTGCTCGACGAGCTGTTCGCGGCCGGAGTCGAGGCGACCATCGTCACCGTCAACACCGAGCAACTCGGGGAGCGCTTCCTCGGTCGCCGGCTGGAGCTCGCGCTGATCCCCGAGCTCGAGGCCGCCGGTGTCGATGCCTGCGGCGAGGAGGGTGAGTTCCACACTGTCGTCACCGCCGCGCCGCTCTTCTCCGCGCCCGTCGCCTTTGTCCGGCGCGGCACGCTCGCCGTCGATCAGTACCGCTTCGTCGAGATCGCCGACGACAGCAGCCCAGCAGTTTCGTGAACGCAGCCGTGAACGCAGCGCGCCAGTCCTGAAAGCAACCCAGCCGTGAACGCCGCCGGCACTCCGTGAAGGCAGCACCAGCAGCAAAGAAAGGAACGCCATGAACTCCGACCGTCACCCCCGCCTGAGGGCCTTCGCAGCGGCCGCCGCGCTGGGCGCACTTCTGCTCGCACTCGCGGTCCTCGCGGCCTGCGGCTCGTCGAGCGGCGCATCGAGCTCCGCGAGCCCCGTCGCGGCCGCCACCGGCCCGGTTACGGTCACCGACGACTCCGGACATCAGGTGACACTGGCTAAACCGGCCGTGCGCGTCGTCTCGCTGGCGCCGGCCAACACCGAGATCGCCTTCGCCCTCGGCGCCGGCGGCAAGCTGGTCGCCGGCACGAGCTACGACGACTACCCGGCGGCCGCCAAGAAGCTGCCCAAGATCGGCGACTTCGCCAGCCCGAGCGTCGAGAAGATCGTCTCGTTCCAGCCCGACCTGGTGCTGGCCACGGGCGGCATCCAGACCAGCCTGCGCGCCAAGCTCGAGAACCTCGGCATCAAGGTCTTCGTCGTCAATCCGGCCACGCTCGACGCCGTCTACACCGACCTGACCAGCCTCGGCCAGCTCATGGGCGTGTCGCCTCAGGCGACCAAGGTCGTCGCCGACATGAAGCAGCGCGCCGCCGCGGTCGAGCAGAAGGTCGCCGGTCTGCCGAAGCCGACGGTCTTCGTCGAGATCTACAGCAAGCCGCTCATGACCGCCGGCAAGGGCACGTTCATCGACAACCTGGTCGGTCTGGCCGGCGGCACCAACGTGGGCAATGCCGCCGGCACCGGTTACCCCTCGTTCAGCTCCGAGGTGCTCCTCAAGGACAACCCCGACGTCTATATTGCCACCACCGGCAGCATGGCAAGCCCAGGCCAGATCGCCAAGCGTAGCGGCTACGACGCGCTCAGCGCCGTGAAGAACGGCCGCGTCTATGTGATCGACGACAACCTCCTCGTGCGCCCCGGGCCGCGCCTCGTCGACGGCCTCGAGCAGCTCGCCCAGATGATCCATCCCGAGGTCTTCGGCTCGCCGTCGCCTGCGGCATCGACCACGCCGTGACCCGATCGGGCGCCAGTAGCTCCCGGAGCGAGGCCCCGCCGCGGACACGCGGCGAGGCCCTCGCTTCGCTTGGTTGTGCGGACCGCTCCCGCAACGAGGCCGCGCGGCGGTGACCGACGTCGAGAGGCCGGCGCGTGTGAGCCGGGCCGCCCGCGAGGGCTGGTCCGGCCTCGCGCTGGCCGCCGGCATCTCGCTCGTCTGCCTGATCGTCTCGCTGGCCTTCGGGCCCGTTTCGCTCTCGCCGGCGCAGCTCTGGCACGATCTGCTGGCCGGCCCCGGTTCGCACACCGCGACCGCCATCATCTTCTGGCAGATCCGCGCGCCGCGCGTCGTGCTGGCCTTTCTGGTCGGCGCGGCGCTGGCGGTCGCCGGCGTGATCCTCCAGGACCTGTTCCTGAACCCGCTGACCGACCCCTACGTCACCGGCGTGTCGTCGGGCGCCGCGCTGGGGGCGACCATCGCCATCGTCGCCGGTCTGGCCGGCGGGCTGTGGCTGACCGGCCTGGCCCTCGTCGGCGGCCTCGGCACGCTGCTGCTCGTCTGGACCGCGGCCCGGCGCCGCGGCCGCATCGACGTCTACGTGCTGCTGCTCGCCGGCGTCTCGGCCTCGTACCTGCTGAGCGCCATCATCACGGTGCTCATGATCCGCGCCAACGACGATCTAGGGGCGATCCTCTACTGGCTGCTCGGCAGCTTTTCGGGGCGCACCTGGACCGACGTCGAGACGGCGCTGTTCGCGGTGCCCTTCATGATCGTGCCGCTGTTCTTCACAAAAGAGATGAACATCCTCCTGCAGGGCGAAAAGCGCGCCCTGGAGCTTGGCGTCGACGTCGAGCGCACCAAGCGGGTGCTCGTAGTGACGGCCGCGATCCTCACCGCGATCGCCGTCTCGGTGGCCGGCATCATCGCCTTCGTCGGTCTCATCATCCCGCACCTCGTGCGGCTCATGGTCGGCCCCAACCACCGCCGCGTGCTGCCCTTCTCGCTGCTCATGGGCGCCGCCCTCATGGGCATCGCCGACCTGGTCAGCCGCACCCTGCTGGCGCCCACTGAGATCCCCGTCGGCGTGGTCACGACCTTCATCGGCGCGCCGGTGTTCATCTACCTCCTGCGCCGCGGCAGGCGGACATGACGACGACTGACACGACCGGCGCGGGCGGAGTGGGCGCGGTGNNGGGCCGGCTGGGCAGGAGCGATCATCGCCGATCGTCGCCGTGCGCCAGGCAGCCTTTGCCTACGACGCCGAGCGCCCCGTGCTCAAGGACGTGTCGTTCGAGGTGCAGGCTGGCGATTTCGTGGGGGTGGTCGGCCCCAACGGCAGCGGCAAGAGCACGCTACTCGACCTGATCGACGGCGTGCTCGCGCCGGGCTCCGGTGCGGTGCTGGTCAACGGCCGGCCGACCCGCGAGTACCGGCGCCGCGACATCGCTCGTGAGGTGGCCCTCGTGCCGCAGCACTTCGCGCTGGAGTTCGACCTGACGGTGCGTGACGTCGTCGAGATGGGCGCCTACTGCCGCGGCGCCGAGTGCTCGCCGGCCGCCGCCGCGAGCGCGGCGCTCGGCAAGCTCGGCATCGCCGAGCTTGCCGAGCGCCGCTTCCCCGAGCTTTCCGGCGGTGAGAAGCAGATGGCCGTGCTCGCCCAGGCGCTCGTGCAGAACGCCGGCGTGCTGCTGCTGGACGAACCGGCCTCGAGTCTCGACGTCTCCCACCAGCTCGCCCTCTTCGAGCTTCTCAAGCAGCTCAACGCCGACGGCCTCACGGTGATCTGCGTGCTGCACGACTTGAACCTGGCGCTCACCTACTTCGACCGTCTGCTCGTGCTGGCGGAGGGCGGCGTGGCCGCCTGGGGGCCGGCCGAAGAGGCGCTCTCACCCGAGGTACTCGAAGCGGTCTATGGGGTGCGCGCTCTGGTTCACCATCATGCCGGACGCACGTTTCTGACCTTCTCGCCGCGGCGCTCATCGCAACCTCGCGAGCGGGGCCGGGTGCACCTCGTCTGTGGCGGCGGCACCGGTTCGAGCCTCATGCGCGAGCTCACCGACCGCGGCTACGAGGTCAGCGCGGGGGTGCTGAACGCGCTCGACTCGGACGAGGTCACCGGGCGCGAGCTGGGCCTGTCGATGGCCGTCGAGGCGCCCTTCAGCCCGGTCGGCGACGACGCTCACGCCGAGAACCTGCGGCTGATGGCCGACGCCGATCTCGTCGTGCTCTCCGACGTGCCGCTCGGCCACGGCAACGTGCGCAATCTCGAAGCCGTGCGCGCCGCGCTCGCGCGCGGCGCGCAGGTCTGGGTGCTCGAGGGCTTGCTCGACGGCGACCACACGGGGGCGGCGGTGTCGCTGCGCGACACCGCCGCCCGCTTCTTTGCCGACGAGCAGGCAGTCCTCGCCGAGCTTAGCCGGCTGCCGCGGCCGCCGGCCGTCTGAACTCAGGCCGGCGGTTTTGACCGCGATCGGTGAGGCTGAGCGCGGCGCGGCGGGACCGCCTCTGGAGCTGCGCCCTTACAGGCCCTCCACGTAGACGAGCGTGCGCGAGAAGCGACCCGGCGCGACCACGACAGTGGTCGCTTGCGGCCAGGGTCCGTTCCGCGGTACGCGCGGCTTGAGCACGTAGGCGCCCGGAGGCAGGGGGATCACGAAGAGTGCGTCGGCATTTGGTTTGATCCGGGCGACCACGTGGCCCTTGTCTGCTCCGCGTGCCACGGTCACCTGAACTGTGACGAACCGATACGGCCTGCCTTGGCGGCCCGAGCCGAACCCGCCGGGCAGCGGCGACGGGCTCAGGATGTCGGGCCCGCCCGCGAACAGGACGATCCCGCGGATGCCCGACGTCTGGCGGGCCGTGGTGGCGCTTGGGCTCGGCGACGGGCCGGCGGCGCCTCCACACGAGGTCGCGACGAGGGCCACGGCCACAAGGAGCGCGAGTGCGACGGCGACGATGGTCGGTCGGACTGGCGCTTGGCATCGGCGATCGATCGTTGCTCCTCCTCTGAAAGCTCTCATGCGGCGCTGACGCTCAGGCACTCACACCGCACGCTCAGAAAACGCGTGACAAGAGAGAAAGGTTCGTCTCGCCGACGGGCGGGGCTGCGATCAACCGATCCCGCCCGCGCCCGACAGGCGGAAGCGCATCATCGGCCTTCAGGGCCCGATCCGGCTGCCCGCGCTAGCGGAAGGGCGGGGTGACGATTGTTCGTCACCCCGCCCCTGGTCACTGCGGCGGTCGCTTGTACTCAGGCGATGCTCTAGGCGAGCATCTCCTTGAGCTCGTCGGC
>PKYM01000169.1 GCA_003132645.1 Actinomycetota bacterium
ACCTGGGCGGTCACCGCCGACGGCGTCGAGCGCCTGACGCGGGCTCCCGAAGAGATCGTCGTACTGTAGACAGGCGACGCTGATTGCACGGCTCGCGTCTGCGGCAGACAATGGCATCATGGAACAGCTCTCCGACACGGTCTGGCTCCACAGCGTCGTCACGCGTGGATTCTCGGTGACGAGCGGCGTCGTCATGGCCCGCGACCGCATCTTCGTGTTCGACACGCTCGACTCGCCGCAGGCCATGGCGCCCGTGGCGGGCCTGCTCGAGGGGCTGGCCGCCGGGCGGCGCATCGTCGTCGTCAACTCGCACCACCACTGGGACCATGTCTACGGCAACGCCGCCTTCGCCGGTCACGACTTCGTGGCCCACCGTCTGTGCCGCCGCCTGATCGTCACCCAGAGCAGGAGCGGCTCGGCGTCAGTGCCGCCGCCGCCGCCCGAAGGCGTGCCGCTGCCCTCGGTAGGTTTCGGCGACCGCTTGCGCTACGACGACGAGAGCGCCGCCGTGAACCTCATCCACACGCCCGGACACACCGAGGACTCGATCATCCTCTACGTTCCCGATCAGCAGGTGCTGCTCGGCGGCGACACGGTCGAGTGGCCCTTTCCGGCGTTCGCCCAGCGCGACGGCGGCGAGGTCTACCTGAAGACCCTGCGGGCTTTGAACCAGCTGGCGGTCCGGCAAGTGGTGCCGGCCCACGGTCCGGTCATGGGCAAGGAGATCATCGACGCCAACCAGCGCTACCTCGAAGATCTCTACGAGGCGGTGCGCGCCAGCAAACGCTCGGGCGTCAACCGCGCCGACGTCGATCTGCCCGCCGAAGCCTTCATCGCCGACGGCGTCGAGATCGACGAGACCTACCGCACCATGCACCACGAGAACGTCGAATGGGTCTACGACGAGGTCTGAGGCGCCCGGTCTGAGCTCCAGCGCCGACCTCCAACGGCGTCAACTGGACAAATAAGCCTTATTGGTCCACAATGACTGTCGATGAGGCTTTCGACTCAAGCTGACTACGCCGTCCGCGCCGTGTACGAGCTCTCCCTGCGCGAGCCGGGCGCCGTCGTGCAGACGCACGACATCGCCGCCGCTCAGGGATTGCCCGAGGGCTACCTCGCCAAGGTCATCCAGAGCCTCGTGCACGCCGGCGTGCTGCATTCGTCACGGGGCACCGGCGGCGGCGTGTCGCTGGCGCGACCGCGCGCCGAGGTCTCGGTGCGCGACGTGTTCGAGGCCGTCGATGGGCCGCTCAAGCTGCACCGCTGCGACGCTCACACGCAGCCCTGCGAGCCGGGCCCCTGCGGCACCCACAGTTTCTGGCAGCGTATCGAGGACGTCTTCACGACCGAGCTCGAGCGCATGGATTTCGAGGCGCTGGCCACCTGTCGGTCGGGCGCAGAGGCGGGCGACGCGGTCGCCCCCAGGCAGGCGGGGAGGTGAATCAGATGAAGGAAGAGGTCGAGAAGGCACTTGCCGACATCCGTCCGGCCCTGCAGGCCGACGGCGGCGATATCGAGCTCGTCGACGTCACCGACGACGGTGTCGTGCAGGTACGGCTCATGGGCCATTGCGCGGGCTGTCCGATGTCGCAGATGACGCTCACTCACGGCGTCGAGCGTCACTTAAAGAACGTGGTGCCGGGTGTCGTGGGTGTAGAGAACCTGGTGTAGTCAGATCGTTACCAGACAAGAAACGCCGCGAGGGGCGGGTCTTGAGCGGTATGGCTCAAGACCCGCCCCTCGCTTTTTGTTGCGCAAGTGCCCGTGGTGTTCGCGCACACAGCCTCTCGTTTGCCGGTGCGCGGCGCACGAGCGCCCTGCGGCGCTCGCGCGCACTTGAACTTCTGCTTACTCCCCGCCGTAGGCGTCGAGGCGCACGCCGTCGGCCACCGTGTAGGCCATCTCGGTGCAGTCCGCGATGTCGTCGAGGCTGTAGCCGACGGCCACCTCATCGAGGATCCAGCCGGTCTCGGGAAAGCGCCGAAACAGGGCTCGCTCGGTGATGATGACGTCGGCCTCTTTGGCTCCGGTCAGCGGGAACGTGCACTTCTTCATGAGCTTGGAGCTGCCGTCGCGGGCGCAGTGCTCGGTCACGATGTGGACGATCTTGGCGCCGGTCACCAGGTCCATCGCACCGCCCATGCCGGCCAGCAGGCCGCCCGGCACGACCCAGTTGGCGATGTTGCCCTCTTCGTCGACCTGTAACGTACCGAGGAACGTCGAGTCGACGTGGCCGCCACGGATCATGGCAAACGACATCACCGAGTCGAAGTAACTGCCGCCGGGGACGAGCGTGATCGGCTGGTTTCCGGCGTTGGCGCGGTCGCGGTCCTCGCAGCCCGGCGCCGGCGCGGGACCGACTCCGATGCCGCCGTTCTCGGTCTGGATGACGACGTCGACGCCCTCGGGCACGTAGTCGGCGATCAGGGTCGGCAGGCCGATCCCCAGGTTGATGATCTGGCCGTCCTTCAGCTCGCCGCCCGCGCGCCGGGCTATGGTCTGCTTGGCGTTACCCATCACTTGCTCCTTACGGCCGTCTCGAGCGGGTCTTCGCGGACGGTGCAGTAGCTCACGTTGGCGCGCACCACCGCATCGACGAAGATACCAGAGGTGTGGATCGCCTCGGGGTCGAGCTCGCCCATCGTGTAGAGGTTCTCGACCTCGGCTATGACGTAGTCGGCGCACATGGCGGCCGGTACATTGAAGTTGCGCGAGGTGCCGCGGAAGATCAGGTTGCCCCAGGTGTCGCCGCGGTGGGCGCGCACCAGGGCGATGTCGCAGCGTACGGCCGGCACCAGTATGTAGGGCTTGCCGTCGACCTCGATGATCTGCTTGCCTTCTTCGGCGACGGTGCCGATGCCGGTCGGCGTAAGAAAGCCGCCCAGGCCCGCGCCGCCGGAGCGCAGCATCTCGGCCAGCGTGCCCTGCGGCGTGGCTTCGACCTCGAGGCGGCCCTCGTTCATGGCCTTGGCGATGTCGGGCGTCGTGCCGACGTGGCTGGCGACGATCTTCTTGACCTTGCCCTGGTTGACGAGCTCGACCTGGCCGCGGTCGCGGTAGCCGGCGTCGTTTTCGTAGATGGTGAGGTCGCCGACGTCCATCGTCTTGAGGTGGTCGATGAGCGTCAGCGGGTCACCCTGGCCGATGAAGCCTCCGATGGCGATGCTCATGCCGCTCTTTATGTGCGACATCGCCTCCTCGATGGGGACGACCTTGTTCTTGGGCACCTTTCACTCCTCCGTGGACGGATGACGCGCCGGGATCATGGGGCAAGCCGTCACCAGCGCGCTTGCCTGAAAGGCTACCATCGCAGGCAGGCGTTGTCGCCTCTCGGGACGTGGGTCGGGCGGGGTCAAACGGTGATCGTTCGCCGGCCCCGGGCGCACTCTTTGTCCGACGATTCGCGGCCTTGTATACTCGCCGCTGTCCCAGGGAACGGCCGGAGGTTTTTCGTGAGCGCAGTCACTGAGCAGGCCAAGGTCGGCGTCATCGGCGGTTCCGGTTTCTACGAGCTGCTCGACGACGCTCGCGAAGTCAAACTCGAGACTCCGTTCGGAGCGCCCAGCGACTCGTTCTTCGTGGGCGACCTGGGCGGCGTGTCGACCGCCTTCCTGCCGCGCCACGCGCGTGGTCACCGCATCCTGCCCTCCGAGGTCAACTACCGCGCCAACATCTGGGGCATGATGCTGCTCGGCGTCGAGCAGATCGTGTCGGCCAGCGCCGTCGGCAGCCTGCGCGAAGAGCTCAAGCCGCTCGACATCGTAGTTCCCGATCAGCTCTTCGACCGCACCAAGGCGCGGCCCAGCACGTTCTTCGGCGAGGGCATCGTCGTGCACATGGGCTTCGCCGACCCCTTCTGCGCCCACGTCTCGCTGGCGATCGCCGCGGCTGGACGGGCGGTCGGCGCGACCATCCACGAGGGTGGCACCTACGTCTGCATCGAGGGCCCGCAGTTCTCGACGCGGGCCGAATCGCAGGTCTACCGGCAGTGGGGCATGGACGTGATCGGCATGACCAACCTGCAGGAGGCCAAGCTCGCCCGCGAGGCTGAGATCTGTTATGCGACCATGGCGCTGGTGACCGACTACGACGTATGGTACGAAGGCGAGGAAGACGTCACCCTCGAGAAGGTCCTGTCCAACGTGCGCCGCAACGTCGAAACGGCTCAGGCCATCGTGCGGCGCGTCGTGCCGGCGCTCGACCTGCAGGCCGACTGCGCGTGTCGTCACGCCATCGAGTCGGCCATCAACACGCCGGCCGAGCTNNGAGGCCGTGCAGGCCTTTCACCAGAATAAGACAAAGGTAGAGACATGCCGCGTGCGCGGCCGTCACAGGTCGCGCGGCGGACCGATGGGGCTCCACGCCGCGGCCGACTCGCCGGCGGGGGGCGACTGACCGAAAGGAGTCGTGCGAGGTGGGTTCATTCGTTTCGAACAACGCGGTGCTGATCGCCGTGATCTGCGGGGCGGTGGCCGTGATCTACGGCGTGCTGCTGATCCGCTGGCTGCTGGCATTGCCGGCCGGCGACGAGAAGATGCGCGAGGTGGCGGGCGCCGTGCAGGAGGGCGCCAAGGCCTATCTCGGACGCCAGTACCGCACCATCGCCATGGTCGGCGTGGTCGTCTTTTTGATCCTCGGCATCGCGCTCGGCGCCAAGCAGGGCTGGGGCCTCGGCTGGGAGACGGCCGCCGGCTTCGTCGTGGGCGCCTGTCTGTCGGCCGCTGCCGGCTTTATCGGCATGATGGTCAGCGTGCGTGTCAACGTGCGCACCGCCGAGGCCGCCAAAAAGGGCCTCGGGCCGGCCCTCACGGTCGCCTTCCGCGGCGGCTCGGTGACCGGTTTGCTGGTCGTCGGTCTGGCGCTGCTCGGCGTCACCACCTACTACTACATCGGCACCCACCTGTGGGGCGATCACGCCGTGCGCGCCCTCATCGGGCTGGGCTTCGGCGGCAGCCTCATCTCNNGCCGCCGACGTCGGCGCCGACCTGGTCGGCAAGGTCGAAGCCGGCATCCCCGAAGACGATCCGCGCAACCCGGCCGTCATCGCCGACAACGTCGGCGACAACGTCGGCGACTGCGCCGGCATGGCAGCCGACCTGTTCGAGACCTACGCGGT
>PKYM01000150.1 GCA_003132645.1 Actinomycetota bacterium
ATTGGTGACGGGCTGCCGATTGGCGACGGACTGCCGATTGGTGACGGGCTGCCGATTGGCGACGGACTGCCGATCGGCGACGGACTGCCGGTCGGTGAAGTGCCGATGCCTACGGAAGCGCCGACGGGCGCCGAAGCGCTGCCGGTTGCCGGCGCGCTGCCGGTTACCGAAGCGCTAGCGGTTGCCGAACCGCTGCCGCCCGTCGGCGCCGCGCCGTGATTCTCTGCCGTCCCGCCGGAGCCGGCGGCCCCGCTGCCGGCCGTCAAGCCGTCAGCTTCCGCAGTGCCGCCCTTTGCGTAGCCGGCGGTCTCGATCGTTGCCGCTTTCTGGTCGGTTTTCGCCTCCACGCGGGTTGTGCCGTGGACCGCGGCAGTGGCGACCGTTCTGCTCGCCACACTACGTTGGCTCGCACGGACCGCGGCCGACGTCGCTGAGGACCCTCCCTTTTGCGCCGGCGCAGCCGTGGCGACGCGAGCCGACGCGGGTGCCGATGGCCGCACGGGCGGCAGGTTGTGCTGCGAAACGCTCACGGCCAACCCGACGAAGGCCGCAAGACAAGCCGCGGCCATCGCGTAGGCCGCCGCCTTGCTCGCGACGGCGCGACCGACCACGGCAAGCGCCCCGGCGACCGCGGCGAAGCCGCCCCCAGTCCCCGCGATCGCCGTGCCACGCACGCGGGTAGGAGCGCTATCCGGGCGAAGAGTCGCCCGCGCCGTTCCGAACACCGGCGCCGCTCGCAGCGCCTCTGGAAGCGGAGCGTCCTTCAGGAAGAGGGTCAGACCGATACCGCCTTCGCCCCACGCCTTCATCGTCTTCCGGCAGGGCTTGCAGTAGGCGGCATGCTCGCGGAGTTTCCGTACCTCGTCGGCCGCCGGAGTGTGTCCGACTGCGCTCGCGACTGCCTGCTCGGCGAGCCGGCAGCTCGCGCCACTCAGATCCATCCAAAGGTCTTCGAAGGCGCGCAGGAATGTTTCGCGTGCCCGAAACAGGAGCGCTTTTGCCGCATCGGTCGACATGCCGAGCACGATCGCCGTTTCTTCCGGGCGAAGGCCGTGGACGTCGTTGAGCAGCAGCGCAGTGTAGTGACGATCGTTGAGTGTCTCCAGCGCCTGCTGGACACGGCGGCCCAGGTCGCTCTGCTCCCATTGGCCACCGCGAGATCCGTCGAGCCTTTGGTCCGACTCGCGGAGTCGATCATCGACACCTCGGGCGCCCTGGTGATCCCCACAGACGCCGACCGCCACCCGGTAGAGCGATGATCTCAAGTCGATCGCGCCCTCGTCCAGAAGGACCTGACGATAGGTCATGACGAAGACTTCCCGGGCGATGGCGGCGGCGTCTTCGCGGCCGCGCGTCAGGCACAGGACAAAGTTGTAGATGGGAAGGCGGTACGCTTCGAAGAAGCGCAAGAAGGCGTCCCGCTCGCCGGCCCGCAGATCGTCAAGGAAGGTGCCGGAGAGCGAGCCGGCGTCGATACCGGCCACAACGTGCTCACTACTGGGTTCAGACTGTCTAGCCATGCAACTCTTCTATCGGCAGGCCGAGGGAGACGTTGAGCGTTGCGCACTTGTGCGTGACCGCGGGCGCTGGAGTCTCGCGACGGCTGCGATTCTCATCAGCCTTCGCGTTCTGTAAGAGTACCAGCCTTCTACTCGCGCATCGAGTGCCCCGCGGCGCGCCGAAACGCGCCCGGCAGACCGCCGCGCAGGCGGACCGGCACGACCGTCCAGCGCGGCACGAAGACCTCGGGGGTGTTTCGTTCGACGGCCACGACGAGCGTCTCAGCGACCCGCGCCGGGTCGACCAGCCGCGGGAACCGGCGTGTGTACGGCCGACCGGCGCGGGCGAAGAACGACGTCTCGACCGCCGCCGGAAACACGACCGTGACGCCGACGCCGGTGCCGGCGAGCTCGTAGCGCACGCTCTCGGAGAAGGCGATGAGCCCGCCCTTGGTCGCTGAGTAGACCGCCTCGTAGGCGACGCCGATAGAGCCGGCGATCGAGGCAACATTGACGATGTGTCCGCGACCCCGCGCGACCATGCCCGGGGCAAGCGCCGCCGTCAGTCGGATGGGAGCCACAAGGTTGACCGCCAGCATCTCGAGGGTCTCGCCGCGGTCGATCCTCTCGAGCGGCTCGCTGCGCCCGAACCCGGCGACGTTGACGAGCAGGTCGACCGGCCCCGCCCAGCCGAGCAGCTCGTCGAGCTCGCGCTCGTCGCTCAGGTCGGCAGCCAGCGCGGCGACCCCGCGCAGTCGCGCGAGCTCGAGCAGCGGCTCGGCTTCGAGACCTGTGGCCCTGACACGCACCCCGCGACGCGCCAGCGCCATGGCGGTGGCGCGCCCGATGCCCAGCGAGGCACCGGTGACGAGCGCTGTACGTCCGGTCAGGTCCATGGCCGACAAAGCCTTCCCTGCAACCGGCGTTCCGGCGTCCGTTGGCCGCGACGCGCTCGCGTCTATGCGATGGGCGCCGTCGCCCGCAGCGCCGTCGCCACCCAACACAGTCGCATCCGCCTGCAACGTGCGGCAACACTTAAACGAGCCCCGCGCTGGGTATCTCTCGTACGACCCTGGAGAGAGCGACGGCGAACGTGACAAAAGGGGGGCGGCGTGACGCAGACGATGAAGGCGCTGGTCAAGGCGGCACCGGGTGTCGGCTTGGCGCTGGAAGAGGTGCCCATCCCCGAGATCGGTCCGGGTGATCTGTTGATCAGGATCGAGACCGCGGCGATTTGCGGCACCGATGTGCACATCTACCACTGGGACGACTGGGCCCAGCACACCATCGCCACGCCGCAGATCATCGGCCACGAGTTCGTCGGCACGATCGCCGGGCTCGGCCAGGATGTCACTGGCTTCGCCGTGGGCGAGCGCGTCTCGGGTGAGGGACACATCGTGTGTGGCGTGTGCCGCAGCTGCCGCGCCGGCCGGCGCCATCTGTGCACCAACGTGGTCGGCGTAGGCGTCAACCGCGACGGGTGCTTCGCCGAGTACCTCTCCCTGCCGGCCACCAACGCCTGGCATGTCGCGGCGCGGATCCCCTCCCGCGTCGCCGCCATTTTCGACCCGTTCGGCAACGCGACCCACGCCACCCTCTCCTTCGACCTGGTCGGCGAGGACGTGCTGATCACCGGCGCCGGCCCTGTCGGCCTCCTGTCGATCGCCGTGGCTCGGCACGTCGGCGCACGCAACGTCGTGATCACCGACGTGAACGACTACAGGCTCGACCTGGCGCGGCGGCTCGGCGCGACCCGCGCCGTGAACGTGGGGCGCGAGTCCGTGAGCGCCGTGATGGCGGAGCTGCACATGGTCGGCTTCGACGTCGGCCTCGAGATGAGCGGCGTGGCCAGCGCCTTCGAGACGATGCTCGAGAGTATGCACAACGGCGGTCGCATCGCCCTCCTGGGCATCGCTCCCACGCCGGCCCGGATCGATTGGGACCAGGTCGTCTTTCGCGGCCTGACGATCAAGGGCATCTACGGGCGCGAGATCTGGGAGACCTGGTACAAGGGCCAGGCGATGCTCGAGGGAGGCCTCGACATCGCACCCGTGATCACCCACGAGCTGTCCTTCGAAGACTACGAACACGGCTTCGAGGTCATGTCCAGCGGGCAAAGCGGCAAGGTGGAGTTGCAGGTGTCGGCCGTTTGAACGGCAAGGCGGGCGACGCCACGAGTCGCCAGGGCAAGCGAGGATCGGTGCGATGATCGGCAGGATGCGAGACGACCTGCGCGCGCAGCTCGAAGAGCTGCGCGCGCAGAGCCTCTACAAGAGCGAACGGGTGATCACCTCGCCTCAAGGGGCGACGATCGAGGTGCCTGCGCCGGCCTCCGGGACGCCCCAGGTCCTGAACTTCTGCGCCAACAACTATCTCGGCCTGGCCGACGACCCGCGCGTTGTCGAAGCGGCGCGCCGGGCGCTCGATCGCTGGGGCTTCGGCACGGCGTCCGTGCGCTTCATCTGCGGCACGTTCGAGGTGCACAGAGAGCTCGAGCAGCGCATGAGCGAGTTCCTCGGGACCGACGACACGATCCTCTTCTCGTCGGCCTTCGACGCCAACGCGGGTCTCTTCGAGCCGCTCTTCGGGCCCGACGATGCGATCATCGCCGACGCCTTGAACCACGCCTCGATCATCGACGGAGTGCGGCTCACCAAGAGCAAGCGGCTGATCTTCGCGCACGCCGACATGGACGATCTGCGCGCCAAACTCGAGCAGGCAAGCCCGGCGCGCTACCGGGTGATCGCCACCGACGGCGTCTTTTCGATGGATGGCGACATCGCCAGACTGAGCGACATCTGCGAGCTCGCCGAGCAGCACGACGCGCTGGTGATGGTCGACGACTCGCACGCCACCGGAGTCGTCGGCAAGACGGGCCGCGGCACGCCCGAGTATCACGGCGTGCAGGATCGCGTGGACGTCGTCACCACGACCTTCGGCAAGGCCCTGGGCGGCGCGACGGGCGGCTGTGCGAGCGGGCGGCGCGAGATCATCGAATGGCTGCGCCAGAAGAGCCGCCCGTACCTCTTTTCCAACGCCGTCGCGCCGCCGATCGCCGCGACGAGTGTGGCCGTCCTCGAGCTGCTCTCAGAAACGACGGAGCTGCGCGACCGCCTGGCCCACAACGCCACCTTCTTTCGTCACGCGATGAGCGAGGCCGGTTTCGACATCCGGCCCGGCGAGCACCCGATCGTGCCGATCATGCTTCACGACGAAGCGGTCGCCCACCGCATGGCCGAAGAACTGCTCGGCGAGGGCATCTACGTGATCGGCTTCAGCTACCCCGTCGTGCCCAAGGGACAGGCGCGCATCCGCGTGCAGCTCTCGGCGGCTCACACACAGGAGCAGATCGAGCGTGCCGTGGCGGCGTTTTCGCGCGTCGGCCGGCGCCTCAACGTCTTGTCTTAGGCTCCTCTGGGCTTGCCGCTGGTCGCCCGCTGCAGCGCCTCTGGCGCTGCGCTCAACGTTTGCGCGAGACTGCCGGGAAGATAGTCTTATGGGAGGCAAGCGAGCAGGTCCTCTCACCCGAAGGGAACTCCAGGCGACATGGGGTCAGGGTGGTTCACATCCGATAGAGCGAAGCATGCAGCTCTGGCCACAGCCTGGGTTCTGCCCGAGCCGAGCCGTTGTGTCCAGTGTGGCATCTGCTCGTTCCATTGCCCCGTGGAGATCGACGTGCGGCGGCACGTGTGGCGTGGCGAGCCGGTCAAGGACAGCCGCTGCCTGACCTGCGGAGAGTGCGTGAAACGCTGCCCTCGGGGACTGCTGCGACTCGAGCCCATCTCGGCCGCGCGACCCGCGACGGCTCGACCCGCGACCACGCACCCGCGACCGTCAGCCCGAACCCGGTGAGCCGCTGAGGTGGCCCAGCGCCACGTCATGATCGGCAGCGGCCCGGCCGCGATGACGGCCGCGGAGACGATCCGCGGCCTCGATGCCGACGCCGGGATAGTGATCGTCAGCGCCGAAGGCCACGGGTATTACTCACGCCCCGGCCTCGCCTACTACCTGGCCAAAGAGGTGCCTGAGGAGGGGCTGTTTCCTTTCTCGCCCCAGGACTTCGCCCGCCTCGATCTTCACCTGCTCCACGATCGCGCGGTCCGCGTCTCCCCCGCCGCCCACCGGGTGACCCTGGAGAGCGGTCAAGAGCTGGCCTACGATCGCCTGCTGATCGCGACGGGCTCCCGGGCCATCCCGGTCGACGTGCCCGGCGCCCGACTCGACGGCGTCACCAAGCTGGACGACATGGACGATGTCCGCGACCTCATCCGCCGGAGCCGCACGGCCAAGGCGGCCGTGGTCATCGGCGGCGGCATCACCGCCATCGAGATCGTCGAGGGCCTGAGGGCTCATAAGGTGCACGTCCACTACTTCATGCGCAAGGACCACTACTGGAGCGACGTGCTCTCAGACTCCGAATCGCACATCGTCGAGCAGGGGCTCCGTACACAGGGGGTGGAGATCCACTTCTTTGCCAAGCTCGCCCAGATCATCGGTCAGGACGGTCGAGTCGTGGGCGTCGAGACCGAAGACGGCCAACGGATCGCCTGCGACCTGGTGGCCGTGGCGTTCGGCGTCCTCCCGCAAGTGGAGCTCGCCAAAGCCGCGGGTCTCGACTGCGGGCGCGGGATCCTGGTCGATCAGTACCTGCGCTCGAGCGACGACGACATCTTCGCGGCGGGCGATCTGGCCGAAGTGCGCGATGCCTCGAGCGAGCGACGCACCGTCGAGGTCCTGTGGAGCTCGGCGGTGGCCAAAGGCCGAATCGCGGGTCTCAACATGGCCGGTGGGTCGCTGCACGCCTACGAGGCGGCCGCGCCCCTCAACGTCACCCGGCTGGCGGGCCTCAAGTTCACGATCATGGGCACCGTCGGCAGGGGCAAGGACTCCGACCTGGAAGGTATCGCCCGCGGGGGCAGTGAGACCTGGCACGGGCTGGGCGACGCGGCGGTCGTGGAATCGCAGATCGGCGAGGCCCACGTACGGCTCGTCTTCGGCGAGAGCACGATCGCGGGCGCCGTCGTCATGGGCGACCAGGCTCTCTCGTTCCCGCTGCAGGAGATCATCGCGGCGGGCGCCGACGTCAGTGGCATCATGGCCGACCTTCAGGCGCCGTCGGCGCCGGTAGCGGAGCTCGTCGACCACTTCTGGCGAGACTGGAAGGCGCATCTTGTCTGAGCGGCATCGAGAGCTCTGGTATGCACTCATAGCGATCGTCGTGATCACGGCGATCTACGCGGTCGCCTACCGGCAAGCCGGCTCGTTTCCGAAGGCGTCCGGCCTGGTCGGCCACGGGATCGGCATCCTGGGCTTCGTCCTCATCCTGATGACCGAGACCCTGTACTCCATCCGCAAGCGGCTGACCGACGTCAAGTGGGGCCGCATGGCGAGCTGGCTGCGATTCCACATCTTCACGGGCCTGGTGGGTCCCTACATGGTCCTGCTGCACACCAGCATGAGGTTCGGACGGCTGGCCGGCGTCGCGATGCTCATGACCGTCGTCGTGGTCGTGAGCGGCGTGGTCGGCCGCTACATCTACACCCGCGTGCCCCGCACGGTCGAGGACACCCTGCCGGCGGCGAGCGTGGTGGTCGTCGACCAGCGGGCGCAGCGGCTCGCGGCCCGCAGGGGGGCCCTGGCGACCTGGCGTGCCGTCCACGTGCCCCTCACCTGGGTGCTGATCATCACCGCCCTGGCCCACGCCGTCGCGGCCCTCTACTACGTGACACTGGCGCGCTGATGCGCGGCGCGCAAGGAGCAGCGCTGATGGCCCGCAAGGTGGGGCAGTCGTGAAGCATCCACTCGGGTTTCTCTCGGTCTCGGGGATCGCGCTCGCCGGCGTCGCCTTTGTGGTCATCATGGGCTGGACCCTGATCCGGGGGCCCGTGTTGTTCAGTCCGGGGGCGCTGAACGCCAAGACCACAACGCAGAGTCTCGGCGGTGTCGCCACTCATGCGCAGCTGACCAATTGCGGCGCCTGCCATCCCGCCCCCTGGAGCTCCCAGACCATGGCCGACCGCTGCCTCGGCTGCCACACCGATGTCGCCACGCAGATGAAGACCAACAGCGGATTTCACGCACAGCTGGCGGGCCGCCTCTCGTCGCCCACCTGTCGCGGCTGCCACACTGAGCACCACGGGCCAAACGGCCGTCTCACCTTCGTCGATCACAGCAAGTTCCCGTTCAAGCTGACCGGCGCGCATGCCAGCGTGGCGTGTAACCTTTGCCACCCTAACGCCGTCTCCGTCCAGCAGTTCCGCAGCGCGCCCCAGACCTGTTACGGCTGCCATGCCAACGTCGACAAACACCACGGCACGTTCGGGAAGAGCTGCGACCAGTGCCACAGCACTTCAAGCTGGGCCGGCGCCAAGTTCGACCACGCGATCTTCCCCCTCAACCACGGCGCCGACCAGCAGACGGCGACCTGTCAGACGTGCCATCCGAACGGCACCGGCACCTACACCTGTTTCGGCTGTCATTTCCACACGCCGGCCAGCGTCCAGTCCCAACACGAGGGCCGCAGCGCCTCGCAGCTCACCGACTGCATCCGCTGCCACCCCGGCGGCAGACAGGGCGACTGAGGAACGCGCGCCGCCGCGTCGTCAGCGCGCCGCTGCGTNNGCGCGCCGCTGCGTCGTCAGCGCAGGGCGACGATCTCGTCGAGACGGGCGATCAGGTCGGCGGCCGGTGGCGGCACTTCGTGCGTGGCGATCAGCTCGCGGGCCTTCTGGTGCGCCTTCTCGGTCAGATCGAGCCCGCCGGTCTCCAGCCAGCGATCGTGGCTCATGCGGTTGAGCAGGGCCGGACGCCACTGGCTGTCACGCAGGTTGCGCGAGGTGTGCCGCTGACCGAGGAAGTCGCCGCCGGGACCGACCTTGACCAGCACGTCCACGGCCAGGGTCGCGGGCGAGACCTCGATGTCGGCCAGCAGGCGGCGGTCGCGAGCGATGAACTCGGCGACCATGACGAGCTCCGCGAGCGACCCGGTGAGCCCGAAGTCGAGATACCCCACGTCGTGGTTCAGGTTGGAGCCGAGCTGCATCGACAGCTTGGTGAGCTCGTCTGCCTCCATGCCCGCCTGGGCGTCGATCACCTGAGCGTCGGTGTGGCCGCTGAAGCCCCAGTTGGGCAGATCAAGCCACTTGGCCATCTCGACCTCGCAGGCATAGGCACGGACGAACTCCGGTGAGTTGTAGAGGGACTGCGCGGTGGCCATATCGAGCGTGTTGGGCCCCTGGCCGATGACGAAGGTCGCGCCCGGACGGCGGAGCTGCTGCATCACGAGCCCAAAGAGCGCCTCGGCGATGCCGAGCGTCACCTGGCCCGCGGTGGTGATGGGCGCGGTGCCGCCGGCGATGGGCGAGGGACAATACGTCGAGGGGATCCCGCGGTCGGCGCAGAACAGCAGCTTGTCGACGGTCTCGAAGGGATGCTTGAGCGGGCTGACGGGCTGGTTGTACATGACGAAGTAGGGCTTCGCGGCAAGCTCATCCGCGCCGCCGCGCACCTCGCAGGCCATGCGCCACATCGGCTCGACCGTCTCGACGCCGCCGGCCGTCATCACCAGTGGCTTGGTGGTCGCCTGGATCATGGCGCGAAACTGCGCCGGGTAAGCCTCCTGGGCTTCCATACCGTCGGGGTAGGCACCCGACATGACGAAGTCGATGTCGGGCAGCGCGTCGCAGAGACGAGCCGCCACGCTGACGTCGGCCAGCGTCGCGAGGCGGCGCTCGCCGGTCTCGAGGTCGAACAGATGCATGAGGTCGGAGCCGTTGCCGTAGTAGGAGTTGCGGCCGCCCACCTCCATAGCGGGCTCGCCGGAGCGGTCGTAGACCGTGAAGCTCGCCGGAGCGGTCTCGCGAGCCTTGCGCACGAGCGCCGGCGGCACGTGCACGAGGCCGGCGTCGTCGCGGGTGCAGCCGCCGGCGAGCATGACCGCCTCGCCCTCTTCGTGATGCACCTTCATGCCGATGTCGGCGAGGATGCCCAGGGCGGTGTCGTACATCTGCTGTTTCTGCGACTCGGTGAGGAAGGTCGTTCGGCCGACGCCGGTCTGCTTGCTCACGTTCGTCATCTGAGTCTCCTGCCTCGTCTGCCCGTCTCTCGCTGATGGTTCCTGGCGATGGTAACCGAACCGACCCTAGGAATGGTGGTAGCGCTCGTCGCGCTCGTACAGCTCGGCCGCCCGCCGCACCGCGTCGCGGTCAAGCTCGACGCCCAGGCCGGGCCTCTCGAGCAGCCCCAGCTTGCCCTGGTCCGGCGTGAGGTCGGGAGCCGCGATGAGATCTTCGACCAGCAGCTGGTGCATGATCTGGTTGCCCTCGGTGAGGTTGGCTGTGCGCAGGCCGAGATGGTGCTGCGCGCAGTCCGTGATGCCGGACACGCCCTGGCCGTGCAGGCACATCGGCACGCCCGCAGCTTCGGCGATGGCGGCGGCCTTGCCGAAGGCCAGCAGACCGCCGGCCTCGTGTGGCGAGAGCACGATGACGTCGGCGGCGCGCTGCCGGCAGATCTCGTAGACGTCGGCCGGCGTGAACACGGCCTGATCGGCGGCGATCGGCACGCCCACCGTCTCTTTGACCTGACGCAGCGCCGCGATGCTCATGAGCGCCGTCGGTTGTTCGATCCAGTCGGGCTCGAATCGGCGCAGGCGGGCGATCATGTGGATCGCCTCGGCGACACTCCAGGCGCAGTTGGGGTCGAGCCGCAGACGGCGGTCGCCGATCGCCTCGCGCACGGCCGCCGTGTTGCGCAGGTCGGCGGCCTCGCCGCGCCCCACCTTGAGGTAGATGACCCCATAGCCCGCCCGCGCCAGTTCGCGAGCGTCTTCGGCGAGCTCGTCGGTGGTGTCGCCCTGGACGAAACCGAAGTAGTCGACCTCGTCGCGCACGGCGCCACCGAGCAGCCGGTACACGGGCCAGCCGGCGGCCTTGCCGAGAATGTCCCAGAGTGCCATCTCGAGCCCGGCAAGCACGAAGTTCGCCTGCCACGGGGTGTGGTTGAAGCTCCCCAGGTGGCGCGCCTTGGTCACGAGGCGCTCGATGTCGAAGACCGGCTGGCCGACGAACAGGGGAGCGACGCCGCGCAGCGCCGCCACCGTACCCTCGGCTGGAAAGGCAGCGACCGATTCGCCGACGCCGACCAGACCGTCGTCGGTCTCGACTTCGACCAGCACGACCGCAGCCGCGTAGTCGACCCGTCCAGCCCAGTGGTAGGGCTCCTTGAAGGCCAGAGCCAGAGGCGTGGTCTTGATGGCGGCGATCTTCATGGTCGTCCTCTCTGCACGGTCGACTGCCCTGCGTAGCCCCATGCGCTGGTCCACTCGTCGGACCGGCCCTTTCTGACACTACGAGACTACCTGCTCGACGGCGGGAGCGGGACCGCTCTCACGATGGCCGCGACGACGACCCGCCACCTGGCCGTCCATTTGAGTCTGACACAGAGCATGCAGTCCACGCGACGCCTCGGGAGAACTCGCGCCGGTCGTCCGCGCGACGCCTCGGGAGAACTCCGCGGCGGCAACGGGCTCGCGGGTGATGCGCCTGATAAGGTCTCTTTGATCAGCCGTTCGAGGCATCCCACCGCTTCTCAGGAGAACGCCATCGTGAGTGACCCGCTTCCCGATCCCGGTCCGCCCGACCTCCGGTTCGCGCGGCCCGCCAGTCGAGATCGTCTGCAACAGACCGTGAAGGCTCTCCAAAGCCGCGGCTTCAGCGCGCAGCTTGCCGACAGCGCACTCCACGCCCGTCAGCTCGTGCTCGACGCCATCCCGGAGGGAGCCGAGGTTCACAGCGCGCTGTCTGAGACGTTGCAGGAGCTCGGCATCACCGCCGAGATCGACGAATCGGGACGCTACGACGCGCTGCGGCCCAAAATCAGGGCGCTCGATCGTGAGACGCAGGCCCGCGAGATACGCAAGCTCGGTGCCGCCCCGGACTACATCGTGGGCAGCGCGCACGCCGTGACCGACGACGGCCAGATCCTCGTCGGGTCGGGCACGGGCAGCCAGCTCGGCGCCTACGCGTACGCGGCCGGCCAGGTCATCCTGGTGATCGGTCACCAGAAGCTCGTTCGCAACCTCGACGAAGGCCTGCGCCGCATCCGCGAGTACAGCCTCCCCAAGGAGTTCGTTCGCATGCAATCGGCCGGCTATCCCGGCACCCTGCTGGCCAGGACGCTCATTTTGCATGCCGACCCGAGACATCGCATCATGGTCGTCCTCGTCCCCGAGACGCTCGGCTTCTGAGACCTCGGATCGGGGGCGCCTGTGTGCCAGGAGGCTCCTCAGACGGCCTCGTTGCCCCAGAACGGAGCATGGCGCCGGCGACAGAACTCCCGGTAGTCACCTTGCAGCTCGAAGTCCGCGTAGTCGATGCGAGCGACTCGGATGCGGTGCGCGACAAGCTGCGGGTTCGCTTCGTTCAGACGCGAGACGAGACCGGCCTCGGCGGCGCTCAGCGGACTCACGACCGCCCCCAGATGGAGCGCCCATAGCGTCGAGGCGCTCGGCTCGAACTCGGGCGGCAGGAAGACGTTGTCGAAGGCCGCCGCGCCTCCCGCGTAGCGGTACTCCGCCCGCGGCGGCACGCCGGACCCCGGCGTCAGGGAGACCGGGATCACCGTGTGCGAGAGCAGGAAGCACGAGACCGACGAGACGCGGCGCGATTGCGCCGGGAGCGTCGCCGCGGCAAGCTGCCAGTGATAGCCCGAGGCGTTACAGCGCAGGACGTGCTCGCGCTCGATGGTCGCCGCGGCGACGTCGTCCGCCATCCACCCCGTGAAGGCCCCTAGGCCGTGGAAGGGAGTGTCCGGCGAATCGAAGGCAGCGAGCACCGGTGCGTAGTCGGCCACCTCGTCCGGCGCCAGGCCGCGCAGGTAGGCGAACACCCGCTGCTCCTGCTCGTGTGTCACATCGCAGGGGCAGCTCAGCACGATCCTGAACGCCAGCTCGAGCGCCTCGCGTCTGATCTTCATCCTTCTCGCCCTCCTCGTACTTCGGTCGGTACGCTCACGTCCGACGACGATCTCCTGGCTCGGTCCAGTCGACCGTCACCGCGATCGTCGCTGCGCGCACAGACACAGAGCGCCACGCGCCTGATTTACGGTTCCGCCACCTCGCTGGCGAGCATGACGGCCTCGGCGACCTCGCGCAGCGTCTTGCGCCTGTCCATCGCCTGCTTCTGCAGCCGCCGAAAGGCCTCCGCTTCGTCCATCCCCTTCGCCATGAGAGCGCCCTTGGCGCGCTCGACCACCTTGCGGGTCTCCAGCCTGTCGCTGAGATCGGCGATCTCCGCGGCGAGAGCGGCGGCCTCGGCAAAGCGGGAGACGGCGATCTGCATCGCCGGGATGATGTCGCTGCGCGAGAACGGCTTGACGACGAAGGCCATCGCTCCGGCGCGGCTGGCCTGCTCGACGAGCGCCGCCTGCGAGAAGGCGGTGACCATGACCACCGCGGCGAAGCGCTGATCGTTGATCGCCGCAGCCGCGTCGATACCGTTCATGCGCGGCATGCTGATGTCCATGAAGACCACATCGGGTCGCAGCCGGCCGGCCAGCTCGACGGCCTCGAGGCCGTCGCGCGCCTCACCGACCACCTCGTGGCCTTCCTCAGCGAGCATCTCGCGCAGGTCCATGCGGATCAGCGCTTCGTCTTCGGCAATGATCACTCGCATCGCTTGCCTTCTTTCCGGGCGGGCAGCGGTCGTCAGGGGGCGTCGGGTAAGGGTATGCGCATCGTCACAGTCGTGCCCCGTTCACTTGCCCAGGCGAGCGAGCCGTGCAGGTCGTCCTGCACAACCGTCCGCACGATGGCCACGCCGAGGCTTTGCGAGTCGGCGGGGTCGAAGCCGGGCGGCAGGCCGCGCCCGTCGTCGCTGACGGTGAGCTCGAGTTCCGCGGGCCCACGGCGCATGGCGACCTCGATGGCTCCCCGTGCTCCGGGCTCGAAGGCGTGCTCGAAGGCGTTGTGCACGAGCTCCGCGACCGCCAGCGCCAGCGAGGTGGCCGTGCGCGCGTCGAGCTCGCCTGTACTTCCGCTGACAGCGACCGAGATGCCCGACTCCTCACCCACCAGGCCGTGCCGCACCAGGTCGACGACCGTGGCCGCGACCTCCGCGAAATCGACCCGCTCTTCGGTCGAGTGAGCGAGCAGATCGTGTACGACCGCCATCGAGGAGACGCGCTCAGTGGCCTCGGCCAGAGCTCGGCGCGTCTCCTCGCTGGAGCTGCGACGCGCCTGAATGCGAAGCAGCGAGGCGATCGTCTGGAGATTGTTCTTCACACGATGGTGGACCTCGCGGATGGTCGTGTCCTTGACTCTGATCTCCTGCTCGCGGCGACGGGCCTCGGTCAAGTCCTCGACCAGTACCAGCGCGCCGGTCCTCAGGGCTATCGAGCGATAGCTGAGCACACGGCCGGCCGCCTCGGCTTCAGTGGCGCTGGCGCCGCGAGTGCCGAGCACGGGCGAGATGCCGAACCCGCCGCCGGGCAGCGTCGAGGCCCTCAGGCCCGTGACACGGCCCTCGACCCCAGCGAGCCGCATGACGGTGACGGCATTCGGCGAGGCGTAGGAGATCCGTCCCTTGGGATTCACGCGCAGCAGGCCGTCACCGGCACGTCGCGTCGTGGAGAAGGGATCGCCTGTCCGCAGGTCGATCAGAGGGCCGCCGTTCAGTGTATCGAGCAGCTCTCTGGCGGAGTCGGCAAAGGCTCGCTCCATCCTCCCGAGAGAAGCCGCCACCTGCTCGGCGAGGCTGCACACGACGACGCCGCAAGGTGTGGGCCGGCCGACGGGAAACGCGGCAACCGTGAACCTGACCTCCGACGCGAGGCGCGGGCCGTCGCTCTCGACCGGCCGGCCGAGCTGCAGCGCGGCATAGGCCTCGGGCTCCCCATCGCGCACCAGCAGGCAGCCCGCCCGCGACGACGCGAACGGAGCCATGGCCGTACTGGGACGCGCGTCCGCGCGCACGGTGAGCTCGCCGTTCAGGTCGGGGACGGCAAGCGCGACGTCTCCGTAGCTGAGATCGGCCACGAGCTGAAGGTTGTCGGCGACGTTTGTGAGGTGGACCTCAGTCTCCTCGACAGGCGCCGACGCGCGATCCGACGTGATCATGGCATGAAGTATAGAGGGCGAGTCGGCCGATGTTCGGCATATTCCTCAGGGAAACGGGTAGATTCTCTTACGGCACAACGGTGTGCCGACAGATTGAGATGGGAGCAATGGCGCTCCCCGGTCTTTTCGACCGGGGGGCTTTTTTTGTTTCACCAATCTGTCGGCACACCGGTGTCAGGTGTCGGCAACCAGGTCTGGCGAGACTGCGTGACTAGTGGAGGTATGAGATGGACTATCTGACTGAACACCCGAACGCCATGCCCGTGCGGGAAGCGGCGATGACCTACCTGTTCAGCGATGTGCCCCCAGTGCTGCGCCTGGTTCCCGCGCCGCGCGACGACTACCCGGAAGTCACCTACCAGGAGCCGGAAGCTCGCGGCGCCTGACTCGCGAGGCGAGACGCGACCGCCGACCGGGCCGGGCCGCCCATCTGAAGATGGGCGGCCCGGCCCGGTCTCAGCGCCGCACCGGCGTGGACCGTGGTCGGTCGCGCTGCGTCGCGCTCGCGACGTCCCTCTAGGACATCACCTTGTACACGTCGAAGGTCGACTCCGTAGGCGGCGACTGGAACCCGCCTGCGATGCCTGCCTGCATCCTGGGCATGAGGGTACCGTCACGGAATCGCTCCCAGCTCTCCTTCGATTCGTGGACGGCGATGATCGTCCAGCCGTCGGCCGACGGACCGCCGGCGTGATAGATCTGACCGTCGGGCAAACCGCCGCCGCTCGGATGAACCGCGGCGATCGATGCCTCGTACTGCTCCCTGGTGCCGCCCGGAAACTGGTGCACGACTCCGTATGCCATTTTCGTCCCACCTCGGGTCGGATGGGCCACAGGGCCCACCTATGGTTGGTCACTGCCGGCTGACCTCGTCGCCGTGAGATATCCCTCTGTATCGGGGATCGAACCCGTTGCCGACACAGCGGTCACGCGACCGTGTACTTCGGCGAGGTCCCCGATGTTGCCCGTGAGGTTGAGACCTTCTGACCTGGCACTGGCCGCCGTCCCTCAGCGCCCAGCGCCGGCCTTGGTCAGCCTGCGACGACTGCCGGCAGGTTGCGATAGGCGGCCGCGAAGTCCAGGAATCGATGGACGTCGGCGAAGGTGGATGCCAGGCCGAGCGAGACGCGGATCGTGTTTGGCACCTTCCCCGTAGCATCCTGGATGGCCTGCTGGCACTGCCTCAGACTCATGGCCGCCCGAAGATGCTCGAAACAGGGCTGCATGTCCTCCGGTGTGATGTCGTGGGCCACCTCTCCGTCCCCGGGGTTGCAGAAGCATCCCGTGCGGATGGAGATGCGCCGGCGGCCCGCGGCCGCCTCGACGTCGTAGACGTCGTGCGGGTGGCCACCCGGATCCAGAAGATGCAGGGCGATCGTTGCGCCGCGCCGCTCCATGTCAGTCGGCCCGAAAAGGCAGACGACCGGCGCTCCGTTGTCGTGGCGAAGGAGCTGCAGCTCCTCGAGCAGCCAGCCGACCAGCGCGTGAGTCCGCACGTGTATCGTCTCGATGCCGACACGCTCGAGGTGGCGCAGGCCGATGGTGATGGCCGGCAGGGCGAGGTAGTCGACGGTGCCGTCCTCGAAGCCGGGTGCGCCCGGGGCGAGGCGGAACCATCCTTCCCCTTGCACCGACGCGATCGCGATGGTCCCGCCGGCAAACCATGGGCGATCCAGCTTCGCGAGCTTCTCGCGCCGCGCCAGCAGGACCCCGATGCCGGTCGGATACCCGAACATCTTGTAAAACGAGAGCACGACGTAGTCTGGCTTAATCGCCTCCAGATCCAGGCGATTGGTCGGCACGTAGGCGGCACAGTCGAGCAGAACGTCCCAACCGAGAGCCTGCGCTTCGGCGCCCCAGTCAAGCGGATGCTGCACGCCGCTGAAGTTCGATTGCGCCGGATACGCAAAGAGACGATCCGGCCCTGCCCACGTTTCGTTGAGAGCAAGCCTCAGCAGGTCCTCGTCGAGACGAAGATGCGGCCGACGCGCGGGTATGTAGGCGACGGTGGCGCCCTTGCGGCGGGCGAACTCGCGGATGCCGTTGACCGAGTTGTGGTTGTCGTAGCTCAGAAGGTAGGCGCCGCCCGGACGGAAAGGATAGGCCTCGCCTACCAGTTTGAGGGCGGCGCTGGCGTTGGCGCAGAAGACGACCTCGTAGTCCTCCTCAGCGGCGTTGAAGTAGTGCCGCACGGCACTGCGCGCCTCGGCGACGAGCTCGGAGGACGCGGCTGACGTGGGGTTGTTCGAGTGGGGATTGCCGAGCACGCGCTCGCTGAGCAGCTCGTGATGACAGCGGAGCTGCGATTCTGCGTAGAGCCCGGCGCCCGAGTAGTCGAGGTAGGTGTGACCTCGCAGGTCGAGACGCCCGTACTCAGTCCTGCGCAACTCGTCCACCTGTGCTGTGCGCCGGTACTCCGGGTAGCGCCGCAGGAAGTCCTGTTCGGCCGCCCCGACATCGCCGATCTCAGGCGACGCCAGGTGTTCAAGTCCTTGTTTCAAGCTTCACAGCCAATCTGTCCGCATGCGTAGTTCGTAACCTACGACCGAGTCGAAGGCGGCGCAATGGCAGAACGGTCCGCTCGCCGTTCGAGCCCGCCAGGACGGCGACTTCCGCATTGACGGCGGTCGCGCCGCGGTCTCAGCTCCTCGTCGTCGCCCCGCGAACCGTCATGGCACGCAGCCGCAAGGCAAGCACTTCAAGGTCGTCCCCGAGCCGACCCGCAAACGCGGTCGCCTCGTCGCGCACACCCTCCGCGACTTCTTGAGGACTGCGGTCTCTCAGTCCCGAGACCGCCTCGACCAGTCGAGTCTCCCCGAACAGCTCGCCGGCGCGTCGCGCCTCGGTGACTCCGTCCGTATAGAAGACGAGGCAGTCGTCGACTGCGAGCGTCAGGTGAGAATCGAGGTAGTCCTCGTCGAAGGCGCCGAGGGGAATGCCGAACGAAGCGTCAAGCAGCCGGCAGCGCCGGGCATTGACCAGGACGGGAGGCGGATGGCCGGCGCTCGCATAGGTGGCCCGCCCCGTCTCTCTGTCCAGGACAAGAAGGAACGCAGTGACGAACTCGTCCTGGATCTCACGTCGCAGCAGCAGCTGATTGGTCTTTCTCAGGATGAAGGCCGGGGAGGTGTCGACCGTGGAGAATGCTCTCACCGCGCTGCGCACCCGTTCGGTCAGGCCCGCGGCACGGATCCCCTTGCCGGCGACATCGCCGATGAGAACGGCGACGAGCGAATCGTCGATGAGAAAGACATCGCTGAAGTCGTCCCCCACGCGCTCAGGCTGAAACGCCGTCTCCATGACCAGACCCGTGTCGAGCCCCTCAACTTGAGGCAGTGGGCTCAGGAAGTTCTCCTGGAGGGCCACCGCGATACGGCGCTGCTCCTCGAAGCGCTGCGCGTTCTCGATCGCGGCCTGCTCAGATGCGAGCCTCGCCATCGTGCTCTCGAAGAGGCCGGCGATCGCCAGGTAGATATCGAGCAGGGACTGGGACAAAGGCTGGCTGGCCCGGTGGCCGATGAGCAGCCCCGCGTCCGTCTGCTGGCCACCTGCCAGAGGCAGCAGGACGATGGCGTAGTCGTGATCTGGCAAGGCGATCAGCTCGCTGGCGAGAAAGCCGCTGTCGAGCACCTGGCGGGCAGTCTCTCGCACCTGATCGGCAAGACGATCGCAGGCCTGCGGCGCCGAAAGCGTGCAGTAGAGCGGAGTGATCGCGCCGTCGGGACGGCGCTCGAGCAAGGCGACGAGGTCCGCGCCAAAGAAACGGACCAGCACCTGCCCCAACTCCCGCCAGATGTCGGTTTCGCCACTCAACAAGGCCAGATATTGGGCGGTCCGCAGCACCGCCGTGAGATCGTCTGCGCGCTGTTCGACGACCTCGCTCACGAGTCGCTGTGGACCGCCGATACCAGGGCGGCGATGTTCTCGGGTTTGGCTTCGAGCGGGATCTCACAGCCAGACGAGAGGATGAACCCGCCGCCCTCGGCGAACAGCTCCACGAGGCGGCGCCCCTCGGTGGCGATCTCGTCCGCCGAACCCAGGACGAACGAGAGCGGGCGGATGTTCCCGTCGAGGCAGGTGTGCGACAGGATCTGCCGGGCGCGCAGGGGATCGGCATCGTAGTCAACGTTCGCGATGTCCACGCCGGCCTGCGGATAGTAGCCCAGGATCTGTTCGGTCGCCCCCGCGATGTGCAACCAGGTGGCCAGCGCCCCCGCCTTCTTGAACGCCGCGAACAGCTCTTTGAGGCGCGGCAGCAAAAGCTCTCGAAAGAACGCCGGCGGCACGACGGCCGGCGAGGCCGCCGGGTCGAACACCATCGCGACGTGAGCGCCGGCCGCCAGCAGGGCCTGGCCGTAGCGCAGCGCGCTTCGGGTCGCGAAATCGAGCAGCTCCTCGAACCGTTGCGGCTCATCGACGGCGAGAAAGAGAGCCGCTTCGGGACCCGCAAGCTGCTGGGCCAAAGTCATCGGTCCGGCCACGACCCCGATCACCGGCAGCTCGTCTTCGAACTCGGCGCGCAGCAGGGTGGTGGCCCTCAACAGCTCCGGCATACGCCCTGCGCACTGCGGGTCGGGCACGGACAGACGATCGACCGGGACGTCGGGGGTGAGCGCATAGGAGACTACCTGCGGATACTGCTGTTCGTGGTAGGCAAGGACCGAACCCAGGGCCTCCGATTCGACGCAAGCGTCCATGAAGGCAAAGGCCGCGTCGCAACCGTACTGCCGCACCGCCTCGATCTGGCAGCGCGCAAGCAGGGCGCCGTCGCGCACATAGTCGGCGATCGGCACCCCCGCCAGCACGGCCGCGTGGGCGAAGATCTGGGGGATCACGGGCGTGCGGTCCGCCTTTTCGAAGGCGACCGTGGCGCGCACGCGCTCGAGGCTGTTCACGCCGGCCTCTCTGCCAGGCACGATTCCAGCAAGCGGGCGCCGTCGAAGGCCGTCTGCGCTACGTAGTCGACGTCGAGCTCCTCTGTCGAGGCTTGCCTGAGGGCGGCTCCACCCGCCAGGATCTTCACGTCGAAGAGCCCGCGTTCGGCGAGGGCCGGCCTGACGCGGCGCACCTGGGGGATGACCGTGGTGAGCAAGCCGCTCAGAAGGACCGCGGCTGCCTGCTCACGTTCCACCGCCTCGCTCAGTGCGCTCACCGGGCAGTTCCGGCCCAGATCGACGACTCGGTAACCTTTGCCGGTGAGGACCATGGTCACGATGTTCTTGCCAAGGTCGTGCACGTCGCCTTCGGGAGTGGCGATCACGACGGTCGCCTTGCTGCGATCGGGGGGTATCCCCCGCAGGTAGAGCTCGTTTGCCACCACGGTGACGGCCCGCCCCACCAGCATGATCTCGAGGAGATTGAAGGCTTCGACCGTGCACTTCGCATCGACTTGCTCCATGGCGGTCTCGAGGCCTTCGTTGACGATGCGTTCGACCGGGACGCCGGCATCGCGCAGCCGCTGCGCCTCGGCCAAGGCCGCGGCGCTGTCGCCGTCGGTAAGGGTCGCGATCAGTCGCTGCATGCCGGAGTTTCTCACCATTCTTGCCGCACGCACACACCGTAGCTGATGGAACGGATTTTCGGCAACCGCACTCTGCCGCTCGGGCAGGTTTTCGGTAGTCGCGCTCTGCCGCTCAGACGGCACGGCGACCGCCCCTGCTCGTGCTCGGCGACTACTCGGGGATAGGACGGACTAGCTGCTGCGCGCTGTGATGTCGCGCACCGTGACCGGCACGGCCTGGACGAGGTTGTTGCCCATTCCCTGGTAGTTCCAGGGCTGCTCCAGCGGCTGCGTGTTCCCGCCGGCGTCGGTCGCTCGGCACAACAGGACATGGTCGCCAGGTGCGGTCTTCCACAGGTACCGCCAGCCACGCCACGCGAACTCGCCGATCGGCGGCTCCAGCGCGGCATCCTCCCAGGCGCCGTCCACGCCGACCTCGACGCGCTCGACCCTGCCGTCGCCGCTCCAGGCACGCCCGCGCAGCACCACCTCCCCCGCCTCGACGGTGCGCCGCCGCGTCAGGAAGTCGGGGTAGCCCGGCGGGACCATCAAGGCGCGCACGCGAATGCGTCGCACGCCTTCCCCCGGGTCCTCCGTGTGCTGCTGGTAGCGGTAGGCGATCGCCTGCTGATAGCCCTGGAAGGGCTCGATCACGGCCGCGATGCGCGTGAGCCACTTGACGCTCGCCATCCCATACCAGCCGGGGACCAGCAAACGCACGGGTGCGCCGTGCTCGGGCTCGAGCGGGCGACCGTTCATCTCGTAGGCCAGCAGGACCTCGGGGCGCATCGCATCGGCGACGGAGAGACTACGCTCGTAGTCATGCTCGACCGTGCCCTGAGCGCCGTGGTCGGCGCCGCTGAACACGATCTCGACCGTGCCGGGGCGCACCCCGGCCGCGACCAGCACGTCGCGCAGCGGCGTGCCCGTCCACTCGCCGGTGCCGACAGCTTCGGCAAGCCAGGGCTGGCTGATGGGCCGTGGCGTCAGCCGCGCGCGGCCGTTGCCGGCGCACTCCATCGTGACCGGCATCGTGCTCGCGGGCAGGCCACGAAGCTCCTCCAGCGTGAGTGAGCGCGGCCGCTCCACGTTGCCGCCGATCTCGAGCCGCCAGGTCGACTCGTCGAGCTCGGGTATGTCGAAATGGACCAGCAGGTAGTGCAGGCCCGTGGGCGTGATGTCGTAGCGCAACGCCTCGAGCGGCATGCCGCTGTTGCGGGCGGCAAGCTGCAGCTCGTCGGCGGTGAGTGGACCCTCGGTCGGCTCTGCCCCTCCCATGACTGCTCGTCAGTCCTTGTGCTGCAGCGTGTACCGCACGGTCTGAACACGGATCAGGCCATCGCGGAACACGAACGTGTCGATGCCGTCCTCCACGCGCGTGTGGGCAGATTCCGCCGACCATTCCAGAAAGAGGATGTCGTCGGCGAACAGGGTCTTCAGTTTCCAGTCTGCGTTCGGTACGTCGCCGACGAGCTTGACGAACGCCTGCCGAACACCGTCCTTGCCGCGCTGGATACCGTCGGGGCTGATGAAGATGGCGTCGTCTGTGTAGTCGCTGACGATGCCCTCGATGTCCCCGGCTCCCAGCACCTTGCCGTGGTGAGAGAACACTTCTTCTGGAGTCCGCTGAGTGCTCATGATCGCTCCTTCCAAGTGAACCGATTACCAGTGTCGATCCGCACGCCGCGGCCGATCCGCATGCGGCAGCCTATCCGCACGCCGCGGCCCATCCGCACGCCGCGGCCCGGCCATCACGCCGGGACAAGCACGCCCCGGCCGTGCAGCTGGCCGTTTCTCAAGTCGGCGAGGGCCCCATTCACATCGTCGAAGGGGTATTCGCGGGTCTCGAGCTTCACTTTTCCCTGCGCGGCCAGCACCATAAGCTCCGACAGCTCCGTATAGCTGCCCACGAGACTGCCCACCACCCGTATCTCACGCGAGATCATCTCTATGGCCGGCAGGTCGATGCGACCGCCGTAGCCGACCACGAAGTACGTTCCCCCGGTGGCAAGCATCGACGGGCCCTGTCGCGTCGTGCCCTGCTCCCCGACGAAGTCGAGCACGACCTGGACGCCCTTGCCGGCCGTCAGCTCGCGGACCTGCGCGACGGCGTCGTCGCCGGCCTTCACGACGTGGTCGGCGCCCAGACGCCCGGCCATCTGCAGCGCCTCATCTGAGACGTCGACAACGATGATCTCGGCTGAGCACATGGCCCGCAGACACTGCACGCCGATGTGGCCGAGACCGCCCATGCCGATGGCCACGCAGGAGGTTCCCGGCGGCAAGAGCTCGACGGCCCTCTTCACCGCCCGATAGGCGGTCAGTCCGGCGTCCGCGTAGGGAGCGACCTCCTTTGGGGCAAGTCCCTCGTCGAGTTTGAAGATGGAGCGCTCCACCGTCTTCAGGTACTGCGCAAAGCCACCGTCGACATTCAGTCCAGGGAACTTCGCGTTGTCGCAGTGCATGTCCTCGCCCCGGCGGCAGGCGGGGCACACCCCGTCGGTCATCAGCGGGTGCACGATGACGGCATCCCCGGCGCAGACCGAATCGACCGCCGAACCTACCTCCGCGACCCAACCCGCGTTCTCGTGTCCCAGGGTGTGGGGCAGTTGCGGATCCTGGATGCCGCGCCAGATGCCCTCCATCACGTGCAGGTCCGTGCGACAGACGCCGGCCCCGCCGATGCGGACGATCACGTCAAAAGGACCCTCGATCTTCGGGTCGGGTACCTCGTCGAGGTGGAGTCGATCGTCCCCGTACGCATGCAGCCTGGCAGCCTTCACGTCGCGCCTCCCCCACGTCAGTTCACGCTTGCGTGAAGTTCTCTACCCAGACTCGGGCAACGGGAGACCGTAGGTGGCGGAGCGACAGGCGCCGCCTGTCGCTCCGCCGCGCGTAAGGGTCGGGCTGTGTCGCGACCACGCGACCGTCATCTGCAGCATCACGACGGACCTGGGGCACTCCACGATGTACTCGTCCCTGTGCACGCGCTGGGGGCAGGTTCGACGAGGTGGGGTAGGGGTTTTCTTGGAGGCGGCGACCGGAGTCGATCCGGTGATGGACGTTTTGCAGACGCCACTCGGCCGTGCGCAGGAGTGGTGCGGCTCCTCGCCCGAGCCCCGTCACGGCCGGCGCCAGATCAAGCGACGAGCGTGTCGCGCGCCGCTCCGCGACCCGCGACGCGGCTCGCCACCGGCGAGGCGAGCAACAGGTCGTCACATTGGCGCGGCGCGAACTGCGAGCAGGCACTCCGGCCGACGCGCAGCGGGTTACCACTGGCACCCGCCGCGGCGCGGCTGCAGTAGGCACCCGGCTGCACGGCGAAGACCTGCGCGTAGCGACAGTCGATGCACGCCTCGGCGCCGTGGGTCTCCCAAGCGTACCGGCGCGCACCCTCGAGCAGCTTGCTAGTGCGGAAGTCGAGGTTCATGGCCATCCCCTTCCCGATGCGTCGTCATCATGGTTTACGAGGTGAGACTACGTCACGGTGGGAGGCTCCGTCCTCACCCGGATAGGGTGATTTCGGCGACGGGGAGTGCTGCTCAGCCGCACGTCTCGCTGGCGGCGTCGCGCCCCTTGGCGCTAGGCAGGGGACCGGCGGCGTCGCCCAGCACCAGCGGCGACTGGTCGACGGCCTCGAACGCCTTGTTCAGTGCCGAGATGAGCGCGCCTTGCGAGTGGCCGCGGTAAGAGTAGCGCACCTCGACCTCGACCTCGCGCCGTTTGGTGAGGACGTTGCGGCCGACCAGCAGGCGGCAGAAGAAGTCGGCCGCGGTGGTCATTGCTGTGACGGTGTTCATGTTCGCGTCTGATGCCTATACTGCCAAAGCAGGAGCCGCGAGGTGGTGCGAGATGCCCAGGACTGAGCGTGCCCGAAATGTCGGCGCCGGCCTTGTTCCGCCGCCCGGTCTTTCGCCGCTCCTCTTCACCCTCCGCCCGCCCCGCACCGCCCTCGATCTGGTCGTGCGGCAGGCGCTCGTGGCGACGCTTTCGGGGTCGGACGCCGCGCTTGTGGTCGTCTCCGCGCCGGCCGGTTGGGGAAAGACCACGGTGCTCCAGCAATGGAGCGACGGGGAGGCCCGCCCGCACGCCTGGCTTCAGCTCGAGGCCGCCCACAACGATCCCCTGGTGTTGCTCACGTCCCTGGCGGCCGCCCTGAGCCAAGTCGCACCGGTCGACCCCATGGTGGCGCAGTGGACCCGTCTGGCCGCACCGCCGGTCCGCGAGCGCATCCTGCCCTCGCTTCAGGCGTCCCTGGGGCAGACCTCACCCTTCCTGTTCGCCCTCGACGACGCCCAGCTGCTGACCAACAAGACCGGCTGGGAGACCGTCGACATCCTCTTGCGCGCCTTTCCGCCGGGGGCACAAATGGCGGTCGGCACGAGGACCGAGCCGCCCCTGCCCCTGGCCCGCCTGCGGGCCGCCGGTGGCCTGCTGCAAGTCGGCCCCGCCGGGCTTGCCCTCGACGCTCGTGAGACGGCCGAGCTGCTGGCCTTGCGCGGTCTCGACACCGACGAGGAGACCGCAGCAGCGCTGCAGGCGACCACCGAAGGGTGGGCGGCCGGCATCTCGCTGGCGGCGCTCGCCTGCGAGGGACCGTGCACGCCCGACTGGCTCGCCGGCACCCGCGGCGACCAGCGCGACATCGCCCGCTACCTGACGGCCGAGGTCCTCGAGCGCCAGACGCGCAGCGTGCGTTCGTTCCTCCTGCAGACCTCGATCCTCGAGCGCCTCTCGGCCGGACTCTGTCGCGCCGTGACCGGCCGAGACGACGCCGGCACCACGCTGGCCCGCCTCGCCCGCGACAATGTCTTTCTCGCCTCGCTCGATGACAGCGGCGAATGGTACCGCTACCACCATCTCTTCGCCGAGCTGCTGCGCAGCGAGCTCGAGCGGCGTGACGGTGCCAGGCTCCCCGAGCTGCACCGGCACGCCGCCGCCTGGTGCGAAGTCCACGGCCAGCTCGAGGAGGCCGTGAGCCACCGGCTGGCCGCCAGCGAGGTTGCCATAGCGGCAGCGATCGTGTGTCGCGCCTATATCGCCTACTCGAGCCAGGGACAGATCGAGACCATCCACCGCTGGCTCGAGCTGTTCAGCGACGAGCAGATCCTCAGCAGCGTTCCGCTGACGCTGACCGCTGGCTGGGTCGCCTCGATGACCGGCGACGTCCGCGGCGGCCGCCTGTGGAGCAACGCCGCCTTGAGCGAACGCGTCGACGACAGCCCGATGCCCGACGGCACCGCCAGCCTGCGCGCCTCGCAGGCCGCCCTGCGAGCGGGCATGGGGCCCGACGGCGTGAGCCGCATGCGCAAGGACGCCGAGCTTGCCGCGACGCTCGTGGCCGAGAGCCACCCCGCCTATCGTGCCGGCACAAACACCATCCTCGGCGTCGCCCGCTGGCTCTCGGGCGACAGCGCGGCAGCGCAGACGGCGTTCCAGCGCGCCGTCGAGGAGGGATCGGCCTTCAACGTGATCGCCGAGATCGGCGCACTGGGGTATCTCTGTCTCCTTACGGCCGACGAGGGCCGCTGGGTGGAAGCGGAGGCCTACGCCGAGCAGGCCAGGCAGCGATTCACAGAGTCAGAACTGGGGCTGATCGGGCCGATGTTGGTCGTGCCGTTGGCAGAGGCGCGAGTTCTCGCGCATCGCGGCGCGCCCGCGATCGAGGGTCAGGTCGAGACGGTCGCGACCGCCCTGGGCCGCGTCAGCGTGCCCCCCTGGATGGCCGTGGTGGCGGCAGCGGTCCTGGCGGAAGCGGCCCTCGAGCGAGGAGACCTGGCGACGGTGGAGCGCTGGACCGCGTCGGGCATGACGACACTGCGCACCTGGCCCGATGCCGGCATCCTTCCCAGACGCCTGGAAAGGCTGCGGCAAGCCGTCGAGGAACGCCGGCTGGCCGGACACCTGACCCCCGCCGAGCGCCGCGTACTCGAGCTGCTCGCCACGCATCTCCCGGAGACGGAGATCGCCCGACGGCTCCACGTCTCCCAGAACACGCTCAAGACACACGTTCGCGACCTCTTCCGCAAGCTCGACGTGCATTCGCGCAGCGAAGCCGTCGACCGCGCCCGCGAGATCGGCCTGCTCAAGAGTTGAGTGTCTAGGAGTCCTTGGGGCCGGGTCGCTCGAACGAAGCGGGCGCCCTGCGGGCGCGTGGCCCACACCGTCGCCGAGGTCGACGCTCAGCGTGTACACGCCCTTGGCCCAGCCTGTCGTCACCAGGCCGCGGGCCTTGCCCGTGTAGAAGCGGTACTGGCCGCTGGGCCTCTCGTAGACGAACGAGGGAGCGGCATGCGCGGGGAGCGGCATCCAGTGGTGGCCGCTTGAAGCGGCCGGCCGCGCGGACTACGATGCAAGTACACATTGTGATCTGATTCACGGGAGCTTTCCGGTGGAAAAGAGGCTCGGTACCATCTCGATCATCGTGGAACGGCAGCGGGCGCCGGTGGCCACGGTCAATGAACTGTTGAGCCAGTTCGGCGACTGCCTCCTCGCGCGTCTCGGCCTGCCCTTTCCCGATCGCGGCGTGAACATCATCACGCTGGTCACCGATACCTCGGTCGAGCGCCTCAGCGCGCTCACCGGCAAGCTGGGCAAGCTCCCGGGCGTTCAGGTCAAGTCCATGATGGCCAAGCCGCTCGAAGAGGGAGTTGCCCACGATGATCCACCCGACGACTGACGGTCTAGTCGACTTCATCCCCGCCGCACGACTCGAGGAGCTGCTGCGCCGCCCGGCCGCCCAGGCGCCCGAGGTACACGAGGTGCTGGCCCGCTCCGCGGCCAAGCAGCGCCTGACGCTCGACGAGATGGCGGCGCTGCTCTCGGTCGCCGATCCCGGCCTTCAGGACGAGATGTTCGCCACCGCGCGCGAGCTCAAGAAGACCGTCTACGGCAACCGCATCGTCCTGTTCGCGCCGCTGTACATCGGCAACAAATGCACCAACGCCTGCCGTTACTGCGGCTTTCGCTCAGACAACCATGACATCGTGCGGCGCACCCTCACAGACGACGAGCTGCGCGCCGAGGTGCTGGCGCTGATCGGCAAAGGCCACAAGCGCCTCGTGATCGATTACGGCGAGCACCCCGACTACGGCGCCGAGACCATCGCCCACGCGGTCGAGGTCATCTACGCTACGAAGTCCGGCTCGGGCGAGATCCGCCGCGTCAACGTCAACTGCGCACCGCTCGATGTGGCCGGCTACCGTCTGATGAAAGAGGTCGGCATCGGCACCTACCAGATCTTCCAGGAGACCTACCACCGGCCGACCTACGCGGCGATGCACCCGCGCGGCAACAAGGCCGACTTCCTCTGGCGCCTCTACGGCCAGGACCGCGCCATGGAGGGCGGCTGCGACGACGTCGGCCTGGGGGCGCTCTTCGGCCTCTACGACTGGCGCTTCGAGGCCCTGAGCCTGCTGGCCCACGCCATCCATCTCGAGGAGACCTTCGGCGTAGGCCCGCACACGTTCTCGTTCCCGCGCCTGAAGGACGCCAGCAACCGCGACCTCGACCCGCGCTACGCGACAAGCGACGCCGACTTCAAGCGTCTCATCGCCATCCTGCGCCTCGCGGTGCCCTACACGGGGATGATCCTCACCGCGCGCGAGCCGGCGCGGCTGCGCCGCGAGCTCATCGAGTTCGGCGTCTCGCAGATCGATGGCGGCACGCGCATCGAGCTCGGCGGCTACAGCGAGGCCGCCCAGAACCAGGACCTCGAGCGCGAGCAATTCCGCATCGGCGACGAACGCCCGCTCGATGAGATCGTCAGCGAGCTGCTGGACATGGGCGAGATCCCCTCGTGGTGCACCGCCTGCTACCGCAAAGGACGCACTGGGGAGCACTTCATGGAGTTCGCCATCCCCGGCTTCATCAAGCGCTTCTGCACCCCGAACGCGCTGCTCACGCTCAAGGAGTACCTGAGCGACTACGCCTCGGACGAGGTGGTCGCCAAGGGCGAGCGGCTGATCGCAGCCGAGCTCGCCGCCCTGCCGGACAGCGACGCCACGAGGTTGCTCGTCGAGCGTCTCGGCGCCATTGGTGACGGGCAGCGCGACCTGTATTTCTGAGAGGCGACGGCTGGCTCGGCCCCCGCGCCTTCTCAGCGGTTTCTCAGGTCGCTCCAAGCCAAGTCTCTGCACTGCGGGAATGATCGCGTGCAGACGAGCTCTCTTTTGGCAGCAGCAGGGCGAGCCTTGCGCACGAGCTCGCGCGGGGCTCAGGAGCCCAGGAGTGGAAAGACATCATGGACGAGCACGATTTACCTCCCGCGGAGCATGACGACAGCCAGGGCGCCGGGGCAGTTGGTCAGCCCCCGTCGCGTGTGAGTCGATTCCGCCTTCTTGTCATTGCCGCAGCAGTGCTGTTTGTGGTGGCAGTCTCGCTGTCCCTGATCGCCGTCGGTCACTTCTTCGGCACGTCGGCGTCTGCCTCAAACCCACGCCCGCGCGTGGGCTCCGCCCGATCCGCGATCGCCGTCCAGGCCGCCCCTTCGTCACGTCCGCTGACCGCCTCGGCCATCGCCGCAAGGGTCGACCCCGGTCTCGTCGACATCAACGTCGTCTTCGGCAACCCCGGGGCGCGAGGGGCCGCTACGGGGATGGTGCTCACGCCCGCGGGTGTGGTCTTGACGAACAACCACGTCATCCACGGCGCGACCAGGATCAGCGTGACGGACGTCGGCAACGGCAGGACCTACTCCGCAAGCGTAGTGGGCTACGATCTCACCGGCGACGTGGCCGTGCTGCAACTGCAGGGCGCCAGCGGTCTGCAGACGGTACCCTTGGGTGACTCCTCCACGGTGGCCGCCGGAGCCAAGGTCACGGCTCTCGGGAACGCCGGCGGCGTCGGCGGTACCCCTCGCGTAGCCAGTGGGTCGGTCACCGCCGTCGGTCGGACGATCACGGCAAGCGACGGCGGCTATGCTCAGCGACTGCGGGGACTCATCGTGACGAGCGCGGCCATCCGACCCGGCGACTCGGGCGGACCCCTCGTCACACGCACAGGTCAGGTGATCGGCATGGACGCCGCTGGGTCGGCCAGCTTCTTCCGGCCGCTTCACACCCAAGGGTTCGCGATCCCGATCAACGCGGCGGTGTCCATCGTCAACCAAGTAGAGGCTGGCACGGCCTCGTCGACCGTGCACATCGGTCCGACCGGGTTCCTGGGAGTGGCGGTCGCCCCGCCCGCGCAGGCCGGCGTGGGCGTGGTCATCGGTACGCAGAACCAGGGTGCGCTCGTGGCCGGGGCACTCGCCGGATACCCCGCCGCCCACGTCGGGCTGAAGCAGGGAGACGTGATCACCTCTGTCGATGGCCGCAGCGTGACGTCGGCCACCGGGCTCACTGGTCTCCTGTCTGCTCACCACCCCGGAGACACGGTGCAACTGCGGTGGGTCGGCCCATCAGGGCAGACGCACAGCGCGACGGTGAAGCTCGCCAGCGGCCCGCCGGCCTGAGGACTGATGCTCTGGAGGCGTCCCGCACAACGACGGCTTCGAGGCCTTGGCTCGTGAAACAGGCGGACGCCCGTAGCCGCCCTTACGCGGAGCTTACTGGGCGGCGGGTATCGTCACTCTACGAATCGACACGGCGGCGGTCGCCCTATGGGTTTTCGACGCAAACGACAACCTTGTCTTGCGGCGGCGCAAGCTCCGCAGTACCAAAGGAGGACCGATGAGTCGCAGATGGTGGGCCGTTCTCGTGGTCGCCGTGCTGGCCGCCGCGGCGGTAACGGTGGGTATTGCAACAAGCAGGGCGCAAGGCAGCGCGACCTCGCTCCGGCCGATCAGCGCCGCGAAGCTGCTGGCCCGCGTCGCCGGTGCCGCCAAGACGATGACAGCCGTGAGCGGCGACGTCTCCTGGAGCAACGGCCTGATCCCGGGCTCGGATCTGACCGGCCTGCTGAGCGGACAGGGCTCCGCCCCGACCAGCCTCAGCGGCCTCGCGCTCGGCGGCTCGGGACGTCTGTGGTTCCAGCAGGGCAGCGGCCTGCGCCTTGAGTCGCAGGGCAGCGGCTCGGATTTCGTCGTGGTCGCCGGTAAGAGCGGCATCTGGAGCTACAGCTCGGCGAACAGCACGGCGACGCACTACGCGCAGCTGCCGGTCGCCTCCGCCGCAGCTTCATCCGGTCCGCGCCCGCAGACCAGTCCCAGCGACCCTCTGGCCGCGATCACCGCCGGTCTCCAGCACTTCGCCTCGACCGGCACAGTCACGATGAGCGGCTAGGCTACGGTCGCCGGCGAGCCGAGCTACCTGCTGACCATGACCCCCACGTCGGCCACCACGACCGTCGGCTCGGTCCGGGTGGCCATCGACGCCAAGACCTTCGTGCCGCTGCGCGTGCAGGTCTTCGCCAAGGGCGACACGACACCGGCACTGTCCGCCGGGTTCACGAGCGTGTCGTACGGACGCCTGAGCGACAGCCTGTTTGCCTTCACGCCACCGTCCGGCGTGACCGTGCACGAGCAGGCGCTGCCCTCACCGCAGAGCCTGTTCGGCGGCGCGACCGCGGCCAAACCCGCGACCCCCAGGCCGCTCACACTCGCCCAGGCCACGGCAAAGGCCGGCAGCTACGGCCTCACCCTCGCCGTCCCCCAGCGGTGCGGGCTGCCGAGCGCGCTGCCCTTCGCAGGCGCCACGGTGACCGCGCCCACCAAGGCACACGCTGCCACAGCGGTGCTGCACTACGGCGCCGGGTTCGGCTCCGTCGTGCTCGTCGAGTCGCAGGGGGTGTCGAGTCAGTCCGCGGGCCTGCAGCAGCAGATCGCGCACCTGCCGCGGGGCCTGGTGACCACGACGACCATCGCCGGCGCGCCCGGTTACGAGCTGCAGACGCCGCTTCTCAACATCGCCGCCTGGCGGCACGGCACGATAACCGCCGCGGCTGCCGGCCCTGTGCCACAGGCGTTGCTCGGTCAGTTCCTGGCTGCGATCCACTAGGCCGGCGACTGTCTTCCGTCTGGCGAGCAGAGCGCAGTCCCCCTCTGCTCGCCACGAGGTTGCTCGTCGAGCGCTTCGCCGCCATTGGTGACGGGCAGCGCGACCTGTAGTTCTGAGCCGTCGCTTAGGGAACTCGTCACGCGGTCCCGGATGCGGCCAGGGTCGCGAGGATCTTCTCGATGGCTGTGTCCTGGGCGGCGAGATGGGCCTGGATCTGTTTGGCCTCCTCCAGGACGGCGGCGGCATCGTTGTAGGTGGCCTCCGAACGGGCGTCGGCGGCGGCGGCCTGCACGTTCTGACCGACGATGATGATCGGCAGCAGCACCAACTGCAGGAAGGTCTGGGCGATCCAGGCGATGATGATGAGCTTGTTGCCGGTCTTGAAGGCAGACGGTGCGCTGACCAGGGCCAGCAGTGTGAACAGGTAGGCGCACCACATGGTCCCGACCACGACCGTGACCTTCAGCCCGATCCTGGCGTTCAGGCGTCCGATCGGACCGGGACCATGCAGCGTGGCGACCGCGGCCGCGACCGTGGGCGGTCCGGCGGCCTTGCGCTTCTCGACGTGCGGGTGCTGAACGTACTCGAAGATGCCGGACATGTGCCGCCTCCCCAGGACTGTGCCATCAGGTCAAGCTCAGTCTGAGATTCGCGCCCCGGACTGAGAAAGCCTGCTGCGCCCGCGGTGGGATGGTATGCGAGAAGACGTTCCCAGGGCGGTCGAGAGGGTCCCCTTCTTGCGCCTAGGGGGATACTCCGCAGGAAGGATCGCACGGCGACCGTGCGCAGCCCGAAAGGAAAGCAAGGAGTGAAACGATGGCCATTCTGAGTGGCTCAGTCGAAGCAGATGTACCGATCCAGTTCGCGGACCGTGAATGGAGCGAGTTCGTATGGCGCTCTCTCTATGGCAACTTCGCCAAGGGCTTTGCCGAGTACTCCTCGTCGATCACAGAGACCGACGCGGACTCCGGTACCGTGAAGTTCGAAACCGAAGGCGAGCGCCTCGTCAGGGTAACGGTCGAGGTCGACTACACGCCCCGCTCCCAGTCGGATCCGCAGGCAGAAGTCCTTCTGGCGCAGGCGCGACTTGACCGGGACCTGGCGAAGTATCGCGACTTTCTCGTGCACCGTTGCGAGCAGGAGGACTGTCGCCCAGGCCGGCCATCCGCCTGAGCGATCCTGACCGGCGGCGCAGTCTGCAGACGGTGCCCTTGGGCATGTGGGATGCCGCCGCTGGCAGGTCTCGCTCAGGGGTCAGGGTCGGTCTCCCCCGCCACCTTTGCGAGCACGACGCGGTCGCGTCCCTCCTGCTTGGCGGCGTAGAGCGCGTCGTCGGCACGCGCGATGAGGGCGTCGGCCGCCTCGCCCACGCAGGTCGCGGCGCCGAGGCTCACGGTGACGGCCAGCCGATGCTCCCCGACCGCTATCGCTGTCGACCCCACGGCGCCACGGATGCGTTCCAGCACTTCCCGCAGCTCGTTCTCTCCGGCGCCGGGCACGATCACGAGGAACTCCTCGCCGCCGAAGCGTCCGAAGCCGTCGTAGGGTCGCAGTGCACCCTGTGCGCGCCGCACGACCTCGCACAGTACAGCGTCGCCGGCGGCATGGCCGCAGGTATCGTTGACGCGCTTGAAGTGATCGATGTCGAGCATCCCCAGCCCTAGTCGAGAGCCCTCACGCTCGGCGCGCTGGATCTCCTGCTCGAGCTCTTTGAGAATGGCGCCACGGTTCATGATGCCCGTCAGGGCGTCCGTGCGGGCCTGGGTCTCCAGCGCGTGCTGCGCCTCGAGCAACTCGTCGTTGAGGTCCACGAGGCGCCGGCCGACCGCGAGGCGCGCGCGCAGCTCGGCAGGGTCGTAGGGCTTGCCGACATAGTCGTCGGCGCCGGCCTCGAGGCCGACCACCACGCTCTCTTTGT
>PKYM01000199.1:0-1112 GCA_003132645.1 Actinomycetota bacterium
GACTTCAACTTCACGCCGGTAGCGGTGCTCGCCGTGATCGGCTTCGCCGGCATCTGGTGGGCGGTCTCGGCCCGCAAGTGGTTCAAGGGCCCGAAGATCCAGGGTACGGCGCAGGAGCTCGCTGCGATCGAGGCCGAGCTCAAGCAGTTCGACGAGGTGTAACCGAACGATCGTGTGAGGGGGTTCTCACACGGCGGTCGCGAGACAGACAGCGAGCGCGGGTGGGCGGCGCGGTAGCGCCGCCCGCCCGCGTCCCACCCCCATTGCACCGTTCGAGCAAAGGAAGAGGCCATGGCACATGGGTTGACCCCCGATGAGGCCGTCACGCGCATCGACGACTGGAAAGGCAAGGACATCCGCTGGGAAGAGCTCGGCGGCGGCATCACCAACCACAACTACATCGTCTGGGTGAACGGCGGCTGGGGCAACCCCGGTGGCGGGAAGTACGTGCTGCGCGTGCCCGGTGCGGGCACCGACATGTTCATCGACCGCAACGTCGAGCGCGAGTGCATGATAGAGGCGGCCAGAGTCGGCGTCGCTCCCGCGGTCGCTCACGTCATCGAGCCCGAGAAGGCCATGGTCATCGTCTTCGTCGACGGCGAGCTCATGCATCCCGAGACGATGGCCGGCCATCCCGATCACATCCGCCAGGCCGTCGAGACCGTCAAGGTGTTCCACGACAAGGCCGTCTTCGGCAACAAGATCGAGATCTTCGCGATGCTGCGGCGCTACACCAAGATCGCGCGCGAGATCAATGCCCCCACGCCCGAGCGCCTCGAGGCGATGCTGAAGGTGATGGACGAGATCGAGAAGGCGACCGCCCGCGATCCCGTCCCCTACGTGGCCTGCCACAACGATCTGCTCTCCGAGAACTTCATCATCGACGCCGACGGCAAAATGTGGATCATCGACTGGGAGTACGGCGGCATGACCGATCCGTACTTCGATCTCGGCGACCACGTCATGGAGCACCCCTATTCACGCGAAGAGGAGCGGCTCATCATCGAGACCTACTGCGGCGGCATGGACGAGAAGGCCTTTGCGCGCATGATGCTCTACAAGATCGTCTCGGGCGTTTGGTGGGGAGTGTGGGCCATGATCCAGCACACCGT
>PKYM01000199.1:1152-4919 GCA_003132645.1 Actinomycetota bacterium
GCGAGCTCCCCGACCGAGTGCACGGGCATCTCGTCGTGTTCTCATGGGTCACACCGGACCGGCGATGACTGAGCGTCCCCCCGATACGCAGTCGAGCCTGCCTCCCGCCCGTCGGCGGTGGGCGGGTCCGGGCTTCTTCTCGGGCCTCGTCGCCATCTTGCGCCTCGGTCTTCTGGCGATCACCTTCGCCGGCACACTCAACGCCCTGGCGAACGTCTTCCACAGTGGCACCGTCAGTCGAACGGTCGGTGCGTCACCGGGTGTGACCTATCTCGCTCTGACCATGGCCGCGGCTGCCGCGGTCCTCATGGTCGCGTTGACCGTGAATGCGGCATTCCTCATCGGTCGCCTGTTTCCGGGGCGTGTCGCGGCCTATCTGACCGCGACGGTCTTCGTTCTCGCGGTGGGCAGCGTCGCTGTCGGGCATCTCGGCAGCGCGAAGCTGGGAGCGGTCGCGATCGCGATCGTGGCGGTTCCGGCCGCCGCGTTCGTGCTGAGCATGCTGCTCGTGCGCTTCGCGGGACCGGCAGGCAGCGCAACGTCGAGCCGACGCCCCCCCGCCCTTGCTGCTCCGCGGCCTCCAACCCCACCCGCGTCGCAGCGCCGGCGCCGCGGGCATCGCAAGCGTTGAACGTCAGGAGAACGGACGCAGTGTCGGCTTGACCTCGCCGGCGGCGGTCTTCGCCTGCTGCGCGCTGTGGGGCGCTGTGCCGCCGGACGATGCCGCGGCCCCAGCTCGGCAGGGCGAGGCCGGGCCGGTATCGCCCGCGAGGCCCTTGGGTCAGAATAGGGAGAGGATGAGTCGCAGCAGGTCGAACAAGCGGCCGCCGGCCCGGCAGGGTCCCGGCCGGACATGGCCCCGTGCGGCGGGCGGCGGAGCGGTCCGCACCAGCAGCCTCCTGCTGCTCGTGTGCGTCGTCTTCATTGTCGCCCTGTTGATGGTCGTCTCGCTGGTCGGCTTCGTGCTCAAGCCCGACCCGGCGGTGAGAGCGGGTCCGATGTATGTGACCCTCGTGCTCACCACAGGCGCCGCGCTGCTCATGCTCGTCATGGCGCTGAACGCGTCGTTCCTGCCGTTCATGTCCCGCGAACGGGCGCCCAACGTTCACCTGGTCATGTGGGCGATGGGCGTCACCGGCATCGTCACCGGTCTGTTGACGCTCGGACGGGCGGCCAGCCCGTTCGTGACGCGCCTCGTTCTCGGCGGCATCGCGTTCACCTTCATCACGATGCAGAACGCCCGTCTGGCCCGGGCTCGCGCGGCCCAGTCTGCGCAGCGCGCCGCTCAGCCTGCGGAACACGCTGCTCCGCCTGCTCCGCGGCCGGAGCGGCGCTCCCGGGCCCGGCAGCGGCGCGGAGGGCGCAAGCGGTGACCGGACCTGTGCCGGTGCCAAGGAGGTAGATAGCGGGTGAGCCGGGCGCCGTGACCGCAGGACAGGCTCAGCGGTGCGCGCCATGTCCACGTCCCGTCCACGTGTCCGAGTACTAACATGACCGCCACGTCCTTGCGCGGCTCCTCACCACTTCCTTGCGCCCCCGCCATCGGCCGGCCGCTGACATAGGTTCCGCAGTCCGCAAGCCGCCCATGTCAGGCGTCGAACTCGGTCGGGGCCACGCGGCAGACGCCGCGTCTCGAGGCCGTGGCGTCACAGGCCGGCGTCCACCCCAAGGTGGTCCAGGAGCGTCTCGGCCACTCGACCATCGCCATCACGCTCGACATCTGCAGCCACGTGATCCCGGCGACGCGAGAGGAAGCAGCGGCGCTGATGGTCGGGCTCGTGTCATCGAGCGCGAGGTCGCCGAGCGAAAGCCTCAGCGGCCGAACCAGCGGGCGCGACGGCTCGAGCCGAAGTGCTCCTTGTCGGCGACGAGGGCGGCGGATGGCTCCTGAAAGGTGCCGGTCGGCTTCGGCCACGAGAGGAAATCCACGTCGACGCGGCCGACGCGGCCAGCGCCGAACTCGATGTAGCAGGAGCCGCGTCCGTCATAGGCTGCCGGGGGCTCGCCGCACCCCAGTTGCGCGATCAGCGAAGCAGCTACTCTGCGGGCTTGTCCTTCGACAAACACTCCCGCCTTGGGCACACCGACGGTTGCGACGTCGCCGAGCGCATAGACGCCCGGAAAGCGCGTCTCGAGCGTCGCCAATTTCACGGGCACGTAACCGTCCTCGCTCATGCCGCTCGCCAGGACCACGTCGGGGGCGCGGTGNNGGGCACGAACGTGATGTCGCGCTCGGCGAAGGCGGCGACCAGCGCCCGGGACGTGTCGGGCGACGGCGGCACCGGGCTCCCGAAGGGAATCACGAAGGAGATCTCGCAGTCGTCGCGCACGCCCCGCGCCGTGAGGTAGTCGTGGAGCAGCAGGGTGGCCTCGCTCCGCGCCGGCGGGCACTTGAAAGGCGCGCCACAGACGCCGATGATCGCGCGCCCCTCGGTGAACCCGGGCAGCACGCCGTGCATTCGCACGGCGCCGGCCACGGAGTAGAACTCGTTGTCGCCGTCGCCGAGTCTCGGCGTGGCGTCCAGATCGTAGTCGGCGCCGAGCGCCACGACCAGCACGTCGGCCTCGTGGACTCCACTGTCGGTGGACACCCGTCGCGTCGCGGGATCGATCGCCGTGATCGTCTCCTGCAGGAAGCGCGCGCCGGGCTTCACGAAGTCGCGGTACGCAAGCCGCACCGCGTCGGGCGTCGCCCGGCCGAACATCACGTCGAGCTTCGAGAACCCGAAGACGAAGGCATCCCGGTGAAGCAGGAGGAGGAGGCCGAGACGATTGCGGCGCTGGACATCAGATTGTCGACGAGGTCATGGTGCGTCTGATGCGGACGTCTTGCGGACAGCACGCCCCGGGCGGGCCGGCCGTCGAGGCTAAACCCCCTGGAAACGGCGGAGGCGAATGTTTCACATTAGTTCGCCCGCGCTTAACACGGACTAGCGCGAACCCGCGGCGTGAGCTGGCGCTGAGTGGCGCGACATGGCACTTTGAGCCTCGACGACGGCCCCGGAGTGGCGCTGAAGACGTACCCGTGGCGCTCGGGACGCGGACATCTTGCGGACAACCCACTGACACGGGCCCAAGCCAGCCGGCGAGGGGCCGTGCGAGTGGACAGCCCTCAGCGGTGACTGCGCTTGGCCTCATCCGCCTTCTGCAGCCAGAAAGCGCCTATCGCGTCCCAGTCCACCAGGCTCAGGTCGTCGACCCGCCCTGGCTTGAAATGCTCGCCGACATAGGCGCGGATGCGCAGTCCGAGGTCGTGGGCGTCGCTTTCCTGGCGGGCGAGGCCGCACACGTCGTCGTGGAACGAGGCGTCGTTGCTCAGTCCGACGGCGACGAGCCAGGTCTGCTCGTTGCAGACCCCATGCCCGCCGTCGCGGGACCAGTCGCTCATCTCACTCATGGCCTTGCGGCTCCTGAAATGCGGGCCGACGAGTCCCCACCACATCAGCCCGGTCACCAGCACGCCTATGGTGAGGCCCCGAACCAGAGACCCGAAGAACAGCACCAGCCCTGCCAGTACCGCCACCGCAAAGACAATGGAGATGACACGCTTCATTGTGTCTGTTCTACACCCGCCGGTAGGCGCGCGCACGGCCCCCAGGGTGGACGCGTCTTCAAGCGTGGTCGCAACAAAGGGCAAAGAGACGTCCGAGAAAGCGGCCGATGAAACGCCCCGAACAGGGTGAGGGGTACCAAAACGCCGATTCATCAGGCCGCAACCGAGTAGTACTCGTGGATCAGGCCGCCGAAGAGATCACGTCGCTTGATCT
>PKYM01000323.1 GCA_003132645.1 Actinomycetota bacterium
CCGCCGCCGCTCCGGCCGCCGCCGCGCCGGTTGCCGCGCCGGCTGTCGCTGCCCCGGCTCGCCCGGTGAGCGCGCGTGCCGCGTGCACGGCACTGTTCGTCGAGCGCTTGCGCGAGCTCGGCGTCGAGGTCGCTACGGTCGCCTCGGAGCAGGCGGCGCGAGCGGGACTCGAGCGCCTCGCAGCCGAGCGCGGCTGGAGGGGCGTCGCCTGCGCGCCGGGGCTTCGCTGGGCGGCCGTCGCCGTGCGCTGGACCGATGAGGCGCGCGAGGCGTCGTTCGGTCTTTGCCGGGCCGACTGGGCCGTGGCCGAGACCGCTTCGGTCGTGGTGTACGCCAGCGCCGAGGTGCGGCGCGGCTACTCGCTCGTGCCCCCCGCGGTCGGCTTCTTCGTGCCCGAGGGGTGCATCCTGGCGACCGTCGGCGACGTGCTGCGCGTGCTCCCCACCGATGGCCTCGCGCTGCCGAGCTGCGTGAGCTTCATCAGCGGGCCGAGCAGCACCTCCGACCTGGCCGCGATCCATGTCGTCGGCGTTCACGGTCCCGGCGAGGTCCATGTGTGGGTCATCGCCGATGGCGCCGTCGGTCACTGCGACGCGAGACAGGAGACTTGAGACAGATGACGGTTGCGCCCATCGTGCATGGCCTTCGCTTGGGCCACCTGGAGCTGCCAGCGTTCAGGTTGGTGGAGCAACGGTTCGCGGTTCCTCCGGCCATCGATGTTGCTGCGACCTTAGCGAAGGAATGGTGCCGGCTCGGCGACGCTGTCCGGCTCTCTGCGGGTGCCGATATCGCTGTCGCGGTCGGCAGCCGGGGCATCGACAGCCTCAGCGAGATCGTTTGTGGTGTTGTCGGCAAGCTTCACGAGGCAGGCTGCAGACCATTCATCGTGCCCGCGATGGGTTCTCATGGGGGGGCAAGCGCGGCGGGTCAGCTCGCCCTGCTGGCTGAGCTGGGGATCACCGAGGAGCAAGTGGGTGCTCCGATCCGCGCGACCATGGACGTCGTCCAGGTCGGTGAAGTCGATGGCCTGCCACTGGTCGTTGACCGGCTGGCCCAGGCCGCTGCGGGCATCGTGCTCATCAATCGCATCAAGCCGCACACCGATTTCGCGGGTCCGGCGGGCAGCGGCCTGCTGAAGATGTTGTGCGTCGGGCTCGGCAATCAGGTGGGGGCAGACCTGTATCATCGGGCGGCGCTAGTGCAGGACTTGGGAGAGCTCATCGCGCGCTGCGCTCGTAAGCTCCTGGAGACCCTGCCGGTCATTTTCGGCGCCGCCGTAGTCGAGAATCAGAACCATCGTGTCTGCGACCTCAGGCTCGTGCCGTCCAGCGAGATCGAGTGCGCGGAGCTTGCGCTGCAGTCGGTCGCACAGACCCTGTTGCCCGGCTTGCCTCTAGACGACGTCGATCTGTTGATCGTCGACGAGATGGGCAAGGATATCAGCGGCGCGGGCCTCGATCCGAACGTGATCGGCCGCACGATCGGCGCATGGTCGGTCCCGCGCACCAGACCGCGCATCGCGAGGATCTTCGTGAGGGCGCTGACACCCGCCTCGCACGGCAACGCCTGCGGCCTTGGTTTCGTCGACGTCGCTACCGCGCGCCTGATCGAAGCCATCGATCTCGAGGCTACGGCGGTCAACGCCGTCACTTCGTGCATGCCCGAGGACGTTCGACTGCCTCTTACCTTGGCGACCGAGCGCGACGCTGTCGCTGTGGCACTGGCGACTATCCGCCCGCACGGCGTCGATGATCTGCGCATCGTGCAGATCACGAACACCTCTGAGGTCACCCGGCTCCTCGTCTCGCAAGGGTCTCTAGCCGCGCTCGAGGAGCGCGAACATATCGAGATCGGCACACATAGCCTGAGACTCGAGTTCGATGCCGGAGGCAACCTGCTGTCCCCGTTGAGACCACGCCAGGGAGGCTGGGAGCCCCGCTGATCGATGGCCTTCGAAGGGGCCGAGTTGGTCGGCGCCGGGCCAAGCGAAAGCGACGGCTTGTCCGGCCTTGACGAGGCTGATAAAGTACCGACGACCTTTAACCACGTCCGGAGAGACGGAAAGGGGGTGTGGCGCTGCCGAACAATACCAGGAGCCGGCGGCGCCTTTTCTATGCCTGAACCCAGAGCAGACAACGAGGTCCTCATCATGACGGCCGAGCAGATGTCGCGGACCATGACGCGACTCGCTCATGAGATCATCGAGAAGAACCCCGACGCCAACGATCTCGCCATCGTGGGCATCCATACGCGGGGAGCCTTCCTCGGCGAGCGCCTCCACAAGCTGCTGTGTGAGGCAGGCGGCTGTGTGTACGCGGCCGGCAATCTCGACATCACCTTCTACCGCGACGACGTCGGCGAGCACAGCAAGACCGGGGTCCTGCCCATGACGCAGGCGCCGGTGGTCAAAGGTACCGAACTCCCCTTCGCCGTCGAAGGCGCCACGATCATTCTTGTCGACGACGTGCTCTACACGGGCCGCACGATCCGAGCCGCCATCGATGCGATCTTCGACCTTGGGCGCCCGGCGGGTGTGCAACTTGCCGTCCTCGTGGACCGCGGGCACCGCGTGCTGCCCATTCGGCCCGATTTCGTCGGCAAGAACGTGCCCACGGCGCAGCGCGAGCGCATCAGCGTGCGCATGCCGGAGTCTGACGGCGTCGAGGAAGTAGTCCTTGTACGCGCGCCGAGCGCCTGACCGGGACGAGCCGTCGGGGGCCGCGTCCCGAAACGACGCCGGCTTAGTTGCGACGTCCCTAAGCGTTGTCCCGTCGGGACGCTCACCCAAGGACAAGACCTTGACAGGACCTTGCTTCTGTCACCCGCTCGGCCGGCGCGCCTGAGGTGGGCCGGCAGACGGAAACTGCCGCCGCTCTCGCATCGCGCGCCGAAGGTGCGATCCGCCTCCCACAAACGCAGCCGCCGTGAAGGTCTGGTCGATCCGTGCTAAGATTGCGGTGCAACTGAGCGTTTGCACGCTCTTAACGCACCGAACTCACCCGCGCGTTCCGGCTTCGTTGCAAGCAGGCGATGCCCCCGGCTCGGCCTTCACAAGCCGATCGGTGCAGGAATCTGGCGGGACACAAGCAACGTAAGCATGGCCGACGTAGGTATGCTGCTTGGCCATTGGTGTTCGTGGAAGCATCTTTTTCCCATACCACTGTATGGCTGCGACCTTTTAGTTCCGATTGGCAGAGTGAGGCGATGATGGCTAGCGAAGGACGTGTGATGGACCTGCAAGCCGCGATACAGGAAGCGGGACGTTGCCTGCTCTGCGACGATGCGCCGTGCAGCACCGGGTGTGGCGCCGACAGCGAGCCTGCGACCTTCATCCGCCAGTTGCGTTTAGGCAACATCAAGGGCGCCGTCCGCACGCTGAGGAAGAACAACATCCTGGCTGCCACCTGCGCTCAGGTTTGCCCCACGTGTCGCATGTGCGTGGAAGGTTGCGCGCGGAGCGGGCTCGACGAGCCCATTCGTATCGCCGAGATCCAGGCCTTCCTGGCCGACTATGAGCGGCAAGAGGGCATGCAGGTACTGCAGGCGCCTGCGCCGGGAGACCGTAAGGTCGCGGTCATCGGCGCCGGACCGGCCGGACTGTCGGCCGCCGCTAGTCTTGCCCTGATGGGCTACGCCACCGTGGTCTTCGAAAAGATGCCCGAGCCGGGAGGGCTGCTGCGCTACGGGATTCCCGAGCATCGACTGGACCCCGTGCTGCTGGCTCAGGAGATCGACCTGGTCAGCAAGCTGGGTGTCCGATTCGAATGCGGGCACGCAGTCTCAACACAGGCAGAGCTCGAGGAGCTTCTTCAGGACGGCTTCGACGCCGCGTTCATTGCCCCAGGCTGCGACCGACCCTATTCGCTCGCGCTGGCCGACGAAGCGTTGGACGGCGTGTATTCGTGGGCCGATTTCCTGGCCCAGAGCAAGGACTCTGAGGCTCGCACAGCCTTGGCGACCGCGGTCCGCGGCAAGAACGTCGTGGTAATCGGCGGCGGCGCCGTGGCCATGGACTGCGCCGTGACGGCCAAGCGCCTGGGAGCGGACCGCGTGTACGCCGTTTCTCTGGAGTCCATGGAGGAGCTGCCCGCCGACGTCGACGAGACCGACCTGGCCTTCCGCGAGGGCATCCGCTTTAAGCCCAACGGACGTCTCACGCAGATCGTTGTCGAAGACGGTATGGTCAAGTCCGTTCGAGGCGTGGAGATCCGCTGGCTCACGCCCGGTCGTTTCGTACCGGACAACGCGGAGAACGTCCCCGGAAGCGAGTTCTCGATCCCCGCCGATTTCGTTGTGGAGGCGATCGGAGCGGGGTTCTCGGCAGAGATGGCAGCCCTCTTGAGCGGGCTCGAGGCCGACAAGGGTCGTCCCCGGATCGATCCCCAAACGATGCGCCTGTCGGACCCGCGGATCTTCGGCGGTGGGGACCTGGTGGCTCCGGGCAAGACGGTGGCGGCCAGCGTCAAGGACGGCAAGAAAGCCGCCAAGGCCATCGCCGACGCCTTCCCGCTCGGTGCGGCTGCGGCGATTCCCAAGACGCCGCGGCCCAGCTTGGAGATCGAGTTCTGCGGCGTGAAGTGCGTGAACCCGTTCTTCCTCTCGTCGTCACCGGTGACCAACACCGCAGAGATGATCGCCCGGGCATTCGACGCCGGCTGGGGTGGGGCGGTCTACAAGACGCTGAATCTCGAAAGAGACTTCGAAATCATCGACCCGACACCGCGGCTGAACGCGCTCCATCGCGGAGGTCAACGGTTCATCGGGCTGCAAAACATGGAGCAGATCAGCGAGCGGCCTCTCGACCAGAACCTCAAGGACATCGCCTGGTTGAAGAAGCACTACCCTGACCGGGTCCTGATCGCGAGCATCATGGGCTATTCCGACGCCGGGTGGGCCGAGCTTGCCAGAAAGGCCGAAGAAGCCGGAGCAGACATGCTCGAGCTCAACTTTTCCTGCCCGCAGATGGCTCACGAAGGGGCCGGACACAAGGTCGGACAGGCCAACGACCTGCTCGAGCGTTACACGCGGGTGGTCAAGGAAGCCGTCTCGATCCCGGTGATGCCGAAGCTGACGCCGAACGTCACGGACATGCTGCCCTCGGCTCTGGCGTGCAAGCGCGGCGGGGCCGATGCCTTGGCGACCATCAACACGGTGCGATCCATCACGGAAGTGGACCTCGAGACATTCGCCCCCAAGCCCACGATCCAGGGCAAGAGCGCAATCAGCGGCTTTTCCGGGCCGGCGGTCAAACCGATCGCCTTGCGCTTCGTCGCCGAGCTCGGCCAGAGCAAAGAAGTGGGACTGCCCGTGTCTGGGATCGGTGGCATAGAGACATGGCAGGATGCGGCCATGTTCGTCCTGCTTGGTGCGACCACCCTGCAGGTGACCACGGCCGTGATGCGCTACGGCTATCGCATCGTCGAGTCGTTAGTCGAAGGCCTCGAGGACTATCTGGAAACTCGCGGGTTCGAGTCCATCACGCAGCTGGTCGGGTTGAGTTTGGGGTCCATCGTGGAGCCTTCGGAGCTCCAGCAGAACCGGCACATCGTCGCAAAAGTGGACGCGGACCAGTGCATCGGCTGCGGCCTCTGCCACATCGTCTGCCACGATGCCGCCAACCAGGCCATGGGATTCGATCACGATGCGCGCAAGGCCGAGGTCGATCAGGAACGCTGCGTCGGCTGCCTGCTCTGCCAGCATGTCTGCCCGGTGTGGGGGTGCGTGGGAACCGACGAGGTCGCAGCCCCGGTGACCTCGGGCATGCACCACGACGCCCTGGTCATCGTCGAAGAGCAGTGACAACCGGCCCCTGGCAAGCCGATTGGCGTCACGCTCGAGCGAATCTCGCTGCGTGCCCTGGTGCGCGAAGCCGACGTAGGGTGCCAAGGTGAGCGGGGCTGCGGGGCAGTCGAACTTCGACTGCCCCGCAGCCCCGCTGGGGCTAGGCGACGAACGGCTTGCGCTTCAGGTACCTGCCTGCTCCGTCTTTGCCGACCCACCGGCCATCAGAGACGACCACTTCGCCCTTGCTGAAGACCGTTCGCACCGCGCCTTTGACGCGCATGCCTTCGTACGGCGTGTAGTCGATATTTTGCATGTGCGTGGCGGCGGAGATCACCCAATCGACCGATGGGTCGAAGACGACCACGTCGGCGTCGCTGCCCGGGGCGATGACGCCCTTCTGCGGGTAGAGTCCGAACAAGCGCGCCGGCGCGCTGCTGAACACGTCCACGAGCTTCGGCATGGTGATCTCCCCTCCCTTCACGCCCAGCGTGTGGAGGATGAAGAGACGATGCTCCACGCCTGGGCCACCGTTCGGGATCTTGTCGAACCTCGCGAGGCCCAGTTCCTTTTGGCCCTTGTAGTTGAAGGCGGCGTGGTCGCTCGCCACGGTCGCAAGATCGCCGCTGCGCAGCCCGGCCCACAGCTGCGGCCAATTGGACTTGTCGCGCAGGGGCGGCGAGCAGACGAACTTGGCCCCCTCGAAGCCCGGAACATCGAAGTTGTCGGTCGACAGAGCGAGGTATTGAGGACACGTCTCCCCATAGACGATCTGGCCCTTGTCCTTGGCCGCCCGGATTGCATCCAGGGCTTTGGCGCAGCTGACATGCACGATGTAGATGGGCGCGCCGGCGATCTCGGCCATGATGATGGCTCGCCCTGTCGCCTCGCCTTCGGCCTCGACGGGACGCGAGCTCAGATGGTATTTGGGGGCCGTCTTGCCCGCGGCAAGATGCTCACTCACGAGAACGTCGATGACGTCACCGTTCTCGGCGTGCACACAGATGAGGGCTCCGTGCTCGCGCCCCGTCCTGAGCATGCGCAGGAGGGTGCCGTCATCGATCATGATGGAGCCTTTGTAGGCCATGAAGAGCTTGAAACTCGTGACGCCTTCGTCTACCAGCTTGGGGATCTCAGCCAGGGTCTCGTCGTTGAGATCGGTGACCGCCACATGGAGTCCGTAATCGACAGCCACGTCGCCGTCGGCTTTGTCCCTCCAGTCCTGGTAGGTCTTCGTCAGCGATTCACCCTGCGCCTGGATCGCGAAATCGATGATGGTCGTGGTCCCGCCGACTGCAGCGGCCTTCGTGCCGGTTTCGAAGCTCTCGCAGGCGATGGTCCCCCCAAAAGGCATCTCGAAGTGGGTGTGCACGTCTATTCCTCCGGGCATCACATACGCGCCCGAGGCATCGATGACCTGCGCGCCGTCAGAAGACAGATCCGAGCCCAACGCGACGATCTTGCCGCCGTCCAGCAGAACATCGGCCCGGTACTCGCCTTCAGAGCTGACAACGGTGCCGTTGGTGATGATCGACTTCACTTGCGATCCTCCTTCTTGGTCGCCCGCAACGCGGGCTTGTGTGCCTGGGGCGCTCTACACCTCGCCACCTCAGGCTGCTCCAATCTAGCACACCGCAGTCTGCGAGCCCGGCGTCCGGCACGTCGCATCGCCTGAGCGCGCTCACGCCGCAAACAGCGTCCGTGCTGAGCTTCCCCTTGAACAAGCCCAGACAAGCTCGTAACGTGGTCTTAGTCGCTATTCTGGCGTCGCAGCGTTGAGGTGCGCTCCCTGCGCGACGGTCGATGCAGTCACCGGCCGGCCGGAGGAGCAAGGCGCTCCGGCGGAGCTAGGTTCACAAACACACCTTTGTTCTGCCGCGATTGTGCAACTGCACCCAGCGAATGAGAGCAATGGTCGCTACCATGGGTTGGCCGCACCTCACGTGGTCGGCATCGCATGGGCAGCGCCATCCCGGAGGGAAGATCCTCCAGAAGGAGTGGAAGAATGACCGATACAGCACAGAGCACCTTCAACCTTCTCGAACCCCTCAAGCAAAACTACGGCACCGTGCGCAACTTCATCAACGGCGAGTGGGTCGAGGCTAAGACCGACCGCTACCTCGATGTCATCAACCCGGCCGACGGCATCTCGATCGCCAAGGTGCCGATGACCACCAAGGCCGAGACCGACAGGGCCATCCAGGCCGCCCACGACGCCTACTGGGACTGGCGCTCCACGCCGCCGATCGTGCGGGCGCGCTACCTGTTCAAGATCAAGGCCCTCCTCGACCGCCATCACGAAGAGATCGCCCGTATCACGACTCAGGAGCACGGCAAGGCGATCGACGAGGCTCGCGGCGAGACGCTGCGCTCGATCGAGAACGTCGAGACGGCGGCCGGCATCACCTCCCTGATGATGGGCTACAACTTAGAAGACGGCGCCGCCAAGAACATCGA
>PKYM01000251.1:0-172 GCA_003132645.1 Actinomycetota bacterium
AGAGCTCGCCGGCGACCCAGATCGCGTCCTCGCTGGGCAGCATGGTGGTGATGCCGCGTCCGGCCTGCGCCCTGATGGCCTCGACGGCGGCGGCGGGCGAGTGACCGGTCATCGCCCCGGTGTCGCCGAGGCAGAAATCGATGTACTCATGCCCGTCGACGCAGGTGAAGCG
>PKYM01000251.1:247-2556 GCA_003132645.1 Actinomycetota bacterium
CGGGTCACCTCCAGAGCAGCTCCGGCATCGCGCGCGCGCGAGCATGTCTGATTGTCGTCTACGAGGCTTTCGCCTGCGTGCGCCGGCGGCGCACCTTGCCGCCTTTGCCGACTTCGAGCTCGACGGTCTGCTCGGGAAAGGCAGCCCGGACTTCGAGGTGCCCGCCCAGCGCTTCGACGTAGCGGGTCAAGGTTGAGAGACGCACGTCGCCCTCGCCGCGCTCGATCTGTGACACGTTCTCCTGGGTGACCTCAAGACGCACAGCCATGACCGCCTGAGTCAGGTCGAGCTCCCGGCGCAGCTCAGAGAGCATGGCCACCTTGTGGTCGTCGACGCGCACGCGCCGGTCGGGGTCGGCGTCGATCTGACGGCGCAGATTGTCGAAGCTCTTAGTCTGTTTGCTCTGGGTCATCGGTCAGTTCCTCGCTCGACGGCCGCTGTGACTCGCTCCTGCTCGTCGGCGCTCAGCGCGTCCCACCAAGATTCGAACTCGTCGGTGTAGTCGACCTGCCACACATCGTGATCATAAGCAATAGGTTCTACAAGTCAAGACTTATGTACCCACTCTGTGTCGGCAGGGATCTCGATTGTCAGCACCCACCAGACTGTCGCGCGAGCTGCGCAAACAGCTTGAGCAGTTCGGGGCGAAGCAAGAGAGGCGTGCCGGGGACGGGGCGAACTGCCAGGGCCGAACCCTGTGGACTACTGGCAGCTCCCGCCTCCTCACTCCGCGCTCGGTGCCTTGACAGGCGAGGGGCTTCGTCACAGTATGGTGCAAATCGGGAATTGGAATTCCGATTTGCACGCCATCTGCCACTGCTCTTGAGCGTGCACGGTCTTGTCGAGGAGGCAGCCCGCGTGAACGACCGCTACATCGAACGAGCTCTCGAGCCCGCTCTGCGTCGCGCTTGCGAGCAATTCCCGGCGGTGGTGCTGACGGGGCCGCGGCAGGCCGGCAAGACCACTCTGCTGCGCCGCCTCTTCGGGGCGACTCACGCCTACGTCTCGTTAGAGGCGCCCGACACGCGCGCCCTGGCCCTGGCCGATCCTCGTTCGTTTCTCGCCCGTTACGCGCCGCCGGTCATCTTCGACGAGGTGCAGCAGGCTCCCGATCTGCTCTCCTACCTGCAAGAGGCTATTGATGACCGCCGCGACTTGCGCGGTCGCTACTTGCTGAGTGGCTCGCAGAACCTCCTCTTGCTCGAGCGAGTCAGTCAATCACTGGCCGGGCGAGCCGCCGTCTTGCACCTCATGCCGCTCTCGAACCGAGAGATCATGGGCACCCCTCAAAGGCCGTTCCCGTGGCAGTCCGACACCGGCGAGCTGGGGGCAGACGACGTCGACGCGACGGTCGGCCGGCCGTCGCTCGACGCGACGTGGCAGAGGCTGGTTCGCGGCTTCTATCCCGAGCTCGTCGCGCATTCCGAGATCGACGCCGCAAGCTGGTACAACGCGTACGTCGCGACCTACCTGGAGCGCGACGTGCGCTCGGTCCGACAGGTCGGTGACCTCGCGCAGTTCCGCGACTTCCTGCGAGCGATCGCCCTGCGCAGCGGACAGATCCTCAACCTCGCCGACGTAGGGCGTGACCTTGGCCTCACTGCCAAAACGGCACGCGCCTGGCTGTCGGTGCTCGAGGCGTCGTTCGTGGCCGTCCTGGTGCGGCCATACTTCGCCAACATCGGCAAGCGCCTGACCAAGTCACCCAAGGTCTACTTCACAGACGTCGGACTGCTCTGCCACCTGGCCGGCATCACAGAGCCACGCCACGCGGCCGACGGGCCGCTCGCGGGTGCGATCTTCGAGACGGCAGTGTTCGGCGAGCTCTACAAGACGATGCTGAGCACCGGCGCAACGCCTCAGATCCATTTCTGGCGAACAGCGAAAGGCTCCGAGGTCGACCTGCTGGTCGAAGAGCAGTACCCCTTCCTCACTCCCATCGAGGCCAAGGCGTCGGGTACCTTGCGCCCCGAGATGGGCGGTCAGATCCGTGCCCTTCAGGCAGACCTGCCGGAGCAGGTCGGCGATGGCTACGTCGTCTACGGCGGCGATCGCGTGGCGCCGGTGGGACCGGGAGTCACCGGCGTGCCCTTCGCCGAGCTCTGAGGTCGCCTTTCGCGACTTTCTGGGCGGCAGCCGGTTCGTGGGCGCCTCGGTCGTGCTGCTCGACGCCGGCGGCGTGGTGCGCTGGTTCGGCGCCCAGGGCTTCACGCCCGACAGGGGCGGCGCCCTGCTCGACGAGCTGCACCGCCTGAAGGAGCGCCCGCCGGACTGACGGGTCGCCGGACTGTTTTCCTTGGTCGTATACT
>PKYM01000317.1 GCA_003132645.1 Actinomycetota bacterium
GTGAGGTTGAAGATCTGCCAGATCTCGGTCGCGCCCGCCGCTGGCGCTCGCCGTCATCGACCATGGACCATCACTACCCCTTTCGACCGCTCGCCTTCGGCGGTCACCACGAAGTGTCACCGCGCCCGAACGGTGTGCTCGTTCAGCTGCCGCCGGCGAAGCGCACAAGCCACTACGCTGAGGCTTCAGGATTCCTCGGCTTGGGGACGACTTCCTCCCGATTCGATATCGGCTCGGCCGCCGGTCGATTCGACGCGGACGGCGCCAGACTCCGCTGCCGCCACGGCCAGGCCCCCGTGCAGGACCCTCTGACGCTGACGTCGCGCAGGACCGTGCGCAATGTGATGGCCGGCTCTTGAGAGTCGGCCGGGTATGTGGCCTGCAGGGCTTCGCGTATCATCGGTTCTGTCTGACTGCCTGGAGGTGAATGGCATGACGCCGGATGAGTCGGGTCGCGACGACCAGCGCCCGTGGGGTTTCTATCGGGTGCTGGAGGACGAGCCCGACCACAAAGTCAAACGCATCGTGGTGCGGCCCGGCAGGCGCCTGAGCCTGCAACGGCACTGGCGCCGGTCCGAGCACTGGCATGTGATCTCGGGCCGGGCGATCATCACGCTCGACGGCAAAGAACTGGCGCTTGCCGCCGGCGAGTCTGTCGACATCGCCACCGGCGTCGCCCACAGGGTGATGAATCCGGGACCGGACCCCCTTGCCTTGATCGAGGTGCAGCGCGGCAGCTACTTCGGCGAAGACGACATAGAGCGCTTGCAGGACGACTTCGGGCGAGCCTGAGAACGTCAGGCGGATCTCGTGGTGTGCGCCGCGCGGGACGAGGTCCCACAGGCGATCCCGCGCCCGAACTCGGCGGAGGTCATCGATCCGATGCCGACAGCTTCTGCTCTGTCTCGCGATCGTCCGGGTGTGCCAACGTGTTGACGCTCTGCAAGACCGGGTGGGCGACGAGCGCCTCCCTGTCGAGCTCGACGTCGGAGGCGACGATGAACGTATGGCTCTCCCCGGGGAGCAGGGTGACAAGTTGATCGTCGACCCGGGAAGCGACATCGAGGCGGTCGGGATTCAGCACAAGATCCTTGGCAAACGCAGCGGCGCGAACGTCTACGCGGTAGCCGTGGTCTACTCGCGTGACCGCGGTGGTCAGGGCCAACTGCGGAACTTCGAGCTCGACATCCTCGACGAAGTACCAGAAAGCGCCGCGCGCGTACATCGATCGGGCAACGACGACCTCACCGGCCGGATTGCCCGGCCTGGACACACCGGCTGCCAGCAGCACCGTCTGGCTGGCTCGGGGCGCAACTTCGAGCTGGACGGTCTGACCGGCGAGCTCGGTACCGTCGAGTGCCACTCGGGCGACGCGGATCTGCTCGCTCCACGCCTCGGCGGAATCGTTGCCGGCGATCAGAGACAGCCCCTGCGGCCGCGGCTGGATCATCACGAGCCGAGGAGCGTTGAGCGCACGCAGCGCATACCACAGGGGCTTGCGGCGACAGTCGCCGTCGACGGCCGCCCAGCTGGTCACCGGCCAGCAGTCATTCAGTTGCCAGACGATCGCACCGGCCGTGCGGGGCGAGTGTGACCGGAAGTGCTCGATGCCGCAGGTGATAGCACGTGCCTGGTTCAACTGCGTCGCGAAGTGCCAGTCGTCGAAACTGGTCGGCGCCGGCAGATGCGGCAAGTATCCGCGTCGCAACTTGCCATCCCCGTCATCGGCCTTCTGGTGTGAGACCATGCCGGGCGAGTCGGGCGCAAGCGGGTCATCGTGCACGCTTCGGACCAGGGTCGCGAAGTTCGGTGGCCCCTGGAAACCGAACTCGGCGACGAATCGCGGGATCTCGTCGCGATAGGTGGTGTAATCGCGGCTGTTCCACACGTCCCAGCTATGCACGCAGCCACTGTCGTGATCGCGCGGTCTTGCATAGTCAGTCGGCGAGAACGGGCTCGAGGGAATGTACGGCCTGGTCGGGTCGAGCTCGGCGAGGATCCCGGGCAGCAGCCTGTCGTAGTAGCCGCGCCCCCAGTCCAACTCCTCGCCGAGGGCCTCTCGCCAGCCATGATGGTAGTAACCTTCGATGCACTCGTTGCTGCCGTTCCAGCAGGCCAGCGAGGGGTTGGCCGCAAGGCGTGAGACGTTCTCGCGCACCTCGGCTTCGACCTCGTCCCACAGTTCAGCGGCCTCCGAGTATGCGGCGCACGCGAACAGGAAGTCCTGCCACACCAGTATTCCCTCGCGGTTGCACAGGTCGTAGAGCACGTCGCTCTCGTAAATACCGCCGCCCCAGATCCGCAGCAGGTTCATGCCGGCGTCGACGGCGTTGGCCACGCCGGCCGCGTAGTCTTCTGGAGTGATGCTCGGCAGGAAGCAGTCGTCGGGAATCCAATTCGCGCCCTTGACCCGCACGTACTGCCCATTGACGAAGAACTGGAAGCTCGTGCCGAACGCGTCGGGCGCCTGGCGGAGCTCGACCGTGCGGAACCCGATGCTCTTCTCCCAGTCGTCGACGGTCTGTTCGCCGTCTGAAACCGACACCGCCAGGTTGTAGAGCGGCTGATCGCCGTAGCCGCGCGGCCACCAGAGCTCAGGGTCTGGCACGTCGAGGTCGAGTTGGATACCCGTCGCGCCCGCGGTCGTGACACCGGCCGACACGTCGGTTCCGCCCACGCCCGTGAGCTGGGCGGTCACCAGGACGTCGTCCGGCGACGTCCGCTCGAGCTCCACGCAAACCGAGACGTGG
>PKYM01000306.1 GCA_003132645.1 Actinomycetota bacterium
TCTACCGGCGTCTTCTCAGGGCCTCTGGCGGTGGGCGTGTTTAAGGGTTCGTCGCTTGGCTTCATCCTCGGGTTCTTCGTGACCCTGGCGCTATACGGGGGGATGAAAGCGCTGGCACGGCCGCGCCAGCGCGGCAGCGTGGTTGGAGCGGGTGCTAGGATCGCCGGACAGGATGAGAATCGGTAGCACGCACGAGGGTGTCCAAAACGATCGGCAGCTCTTCGAAACGACGGATCAGGGCATCGCCGGTCGAGACGGCGGCATCACGGTCGTTGGCGCCGAGGAAGTGCACCGCCAGCATGCCCGCCGCCTGTGCGCCGGCAATGTCAGTGCGCTGCGAGTCGCCCACGTGCAGCGCCTCGTCGGGTCGCGTGCTCAGCTCGTCGCACACGCAGTGAAAAACGCGCGCGTCGGGCTTGCTCGTGCCGCGTTCGTTTGAGAAGTACGTGGTGCTGAAGAGGTCCAGGAGGTCGTTGCGCAGCAGAAGCTCGCGCAGGACAGTCGCAGGGGCGTAACCGGTATCGCAGATGATCGCCAGCTTGTACCGGGACGCCAGCTGCGGCAGCACAACTGACACGCCGGGCACGACCTCGGGTGCTAAGTCGAGCGCAAGGCGCTCGAAGAACTCGACGGTGCGCGCCAGCACCTCGCCGGGCGGAGTGACCCCAAGGGTGGCGAAGGCGAACTCGAGTGTCTGCAACGCGCTCGGGGTGCAGTGTTCGTCGCACCACACCCCGTCGAACCAGCTGTAGGCGGCCAGAAGCGCATCGCGGATCGCCGCTTCACTGCGCGGCTCTCCGAGGGCGCCGAGCTCCTCGACGAGCAGTTGTCTGGAAACCCTGCCGGCCCGAGCGGTCGTACCGGAGTCCTGCTCAGACGTAGCGCCGCTGTCACCAAGTCGGGCGCCAGCTCTTCCCGCAACCACCACTTCACTATGAAGGAGAAGTCGTTCAGCGTGCCGAGTAGCGAGCGGTTGTTGGTTGCGGCGACCACGGCATCGCGCGTTTCGGCGACCTCGCGCTCGACGACAGACGGCGGCAGGCCAAAACCGCGAAGAACCAAGGACAACGCGCCTGGGAAGTTGCGGGCAAGGTGCTTCACATCACGCCCGGGCATGATCACGGGCAAGCGCGAGTGCTCGCTGATCAGCAAGACGAGACGCTGATGGCCAATGGCCACCGGCTGCGCGTACCAATCGCCGAGGCTCGTCGTCGTGGGCTCAATCACTGGACTGGGAGCAGCGATGCGGGCGAGCAGCTTCTTCGTGCAGCGAATGGCGACCGTGTCAGGCCCGGCTACCAGAGGTGAGGCGGTCGCAGGAGAGGAGCCAGCACCGCAAGGCCGGCGGCGCGACAGCGTTGCAGTCGTCCCTCACCGCTCCCACATCCTGGTCGCCCATCGGCGGACGATGTCAGTCTATCTGACCGCGAGGCTCGCCGCCTCAGCTTCCTCGATGCTCGCCCGCCGGCCCCTGCACGCCCCAGGGAGGTCGGGGCCGGTCCCGGTAGGGCGCCAGGTCAGCACCGACACGGCGCAGCGCCCGGGCGCCGTACTTGGCACGCGCCCGATCGACGGCCTCATCGCAGGCGAGCTCACGCCAGGTGCTGTCGTGCGCGTGGGTTCGTTCACCGCTTGTCGCCTCCGTGTCTGTGACTTGCGGTCCCATGCCATCAGACGTAGTCTGCCCCCTCAAGAGAGGATATGAGGGGACACCGTGGAGCTGAAGGCAACTGACTACGCATACGCTGGCCGCTGGTGGCGCTTCAGCGCCTATGAGTGGCGCTACGGCCTGATTGCGCCCGCGCGCGGGGCCCGACTGGAGACCTACGACCCCTGGGAGTCGCTGCGGAGGATGCGCCGAGTCTCGTAGAACTTCGGGTGGCGGCCCGCTTCAGGCGACGTCCTCGTTATAGCACTCCCGACCGACCTCTTCGGCTCGGAACTCGCGCTTCAGCGCGGCGCGCGATGCCGGCAGATGCAGGTGGCCGTTCACACGGCGGAACTGCTTTCCTGCCTCGAGCATGCCCGCGGCACACCAGCGCAGCGCCATCTGCCCGCCTTGCCAGCGCTTGACGTTGCCCGCGTGCTCGCGGCAGATGGAGAGCATGCTCTCGATGGGGTTCGTGCTGCGTACGGTGCGCCGCAGCGTCGGCGGCAAGCCCAGGCGGATGACGGTCAAGGCCTCGGCAAGCCCCTCGCGCAGGGACGCCGCCACCCCGGGGCGGCTTCTCTCGAGACCGCGGCCAGGTGAGCAGCTGGCCTTCGGCCTCCACTGCCGAGTCAGAGCGATGGGCGGCCCGCAAGCGCCGCTCGACCACGCCGCGCAGCTTCTCGGGCAGCTTGTCCTGGACGTTCTTGATCTTGTGCTGCTGACAGTGCTAGACGACGGGCTGATCGGAGACGTCTGTGACGGCTCGGCGCAGGGCCTTGGCGCCATTGATGACGACGAGGATCGGTTTGGTCACGTCAAGTCCGCGTTCGCGTAAGCCCACCAGCAGGTCTTTGGTCAAGGTGGCGTTCTTCAGTCGCGCCCTCGACCAGGGCGAGGGGATGCTTGATGCCCGTGATGTCGATGCCCAGAGCCACCACGCAGCAGTGCTTTGGCGAAGTGCACGCCGTCGATCATCAGGGCCACCAGGTCGAGCTCGGCCAGGGCGGTCTCGGTGGCGCAGATGAAGCGCCGCGAGACCGAGGACTTGCGCGTGCCGCTTGCCTGCCGAACAGACGGCGCTACCGACCGGCTCCAGACCGACCTGATAGCGGCGGGTGGAAAGCCCGGCGAGGAGGCGCTCCATGGCAAGACGGCCGAGCACCTCGCTTAAAGCTAAACAACGAGTAGCTCGGCAGGGGAAGCTCCTCGCCGCGGTCGGCGGCACGAATGCGTAGCCGCTGCACTGACAACCGCCGGCCGCCGAGGGTCACGGCACCGGCGCTCGTCCCGTGCCGGTAGCCAGCGCGCTGCTCGTTGTGCTTGCCCTTCGGTCCGCAGAGGCGCTCTGTGTCGGCGGCGAACATGGCCTCCATCACCGTAAGGCCGGTGCCCACGGCGAGGGCCAGAAGCCCTTCCTTGGCCGACTCCACGACCTCGCCGAGGCTGATCGTGACCTCGGCGGGCACGATGACCTCGGCGCTGGCGCTCACGGCGGTCTTCTGATAGGTCTTACTCACGGCGGTCCCCTCTCTGGTCGAGCTTCCTGGCAGTTGCCCGACACTTACCATACGGCAGGCATCAGGCGGGGGACCGCCACTCCTCAAGTTCTACGAAATCTGGGACAAGCTCGAGTCATCGCCTGCGATCCTGCTCTGCGAAAGCGGCGCTGTCGAGTCCCATGACTGCACGGCGCCGGGATGGCACCGCCGTCGTTCAGCGCGTACTATAAACAAAGCTATCAGTTTCGCCAGGCATGGGCGCGGGCTGGCCAAGCGTGCGAGCGTATGCTTGGCCAGCATTTTCGCCGGCTTCCCGTAATGACCTCGAAGACCCCAGGGCTTTCGCTGCGGCATGGAGCGCGTCTTGCCGAAAAGCAAGTGCGGCGCTTTGCGTGAGGAGCAAGACGATGACAGTGATTGATCAGCCCGCAACCCGCGGGGCGACAGAACCCGCAGAGCTGGCGATCGACGAGCTGCGCGAGCTGCTGGTCGAGGGCCGCGAACAGGGCTACCTGACGGGCGCTCGCATCAGCGCCGCTCTGCAGGACGTCGAACTTGCGCCCGACCAACTCGAGAGCATCTTCATGGCGCTCACCGACGAGGGCATCGACATCGTCGAGGGTGACACGCCAGACGACGGCACCGACACCCAGCCCGAAGAAGAGGTCGTCCCCAAGCTCGACCTGTCGGTTAAGACGCAGAGCAGCGACCCGGTACGCCTGTACCTGACCGAGATCGGCAATGTGCCGCTGATCAGTGCCGCCCAAGAGGTCGCGCTGGCCCGGCGCATCGAGCGCCACGACATGGCTGCCAAGCGCAAGCTCACCGAAGCCAACCTGAGGCTCGTCGTGTCGATCGCCAAGCGCTACGTCAAGCGCGGGCTTCCCTTCCTCGACTTGATCCAGGAGGGCAACCTCGGCCTCATCCGCGCGGTCGAGAAGTTCGACTACCGTCGGGGATTCAAGTTCTCGACCTATGCCACTTGGTGGATCCGTCAGGCGATCACGCGAGGCCTCGCCAACCAGGCCCGCACCATCCGCATCCCGGTGCACATCACCGAGAAGGTGAACAGTGCGTTTCGCGTCCAGCGCCAGCTGACGATGGAGCTGCGCCGCGAGCCCACCCCCGAAGAGGTCGCCACCGAGATGGGCACCACCTCGCAGAAGGTGCGCGATCTCCTCAAGATCAGCCAGGAGACGATCAGCCTCGAGACGCCGGTCGGCNNGGCGACTTCATCGAAGACCACGATGCCGTGGAGCCGGTCGAGGCCGTGAGCGAGATCATGCAACAAGAGGAGCTCAACCAAGTGTTGAGCACCCTCACGCACCGCGAGCGCAAGGTCATCGAGCTGCGCTGCGGTCTCAAGGGCAAGCCCCCGCGCACCCTCGAAGAGGTCGGCCAGACCTTCGGCCTCACCAGCGAGCGCATCCGCCAGATCGAAGCCAAGACGCTCGCCGGGCTCAGAAGCGACGGCGACTCCCAGCGCCTCAGGGACTCTCTCGACTAGCAGACCGATCTTCGGCGGGGCAGGCGGGTGCGAGGTGATCGCCCGTCGGGGGAGTCGATCTGCGGCGGCAGGCTCGGTGCGCGTCGTTACCCTACCGGACTCCGCGCCTCTGCGTCCCCGCCGCACTCTAGGTCAACGGGTCTCTTGTATCAGCGCAGGAGCACAGGTCACCCGTGCGTTTTGCTTTCCCTGCAGCCCTTGCTTATGCGAGGGTGCTCGGCAGGCACGGGGATGACTCTAGGTCACCCTGTCCGCCCGAGGCGCGAGCGTGACTTCAGGTTTGAGTGTCTCCCCGTGCTGCCGACGAGAAGGCAGGCGCCCCGCTCCTCACGGCGCACACCGCACCAGGGTGCGCCAGAC
>PKYM01000131.1 GCA_003132645.1 Actinomycetota bacterium
CGTCTCGTGCGTCATGGCCTCGAAGAAGGCGGCCTCTTTAGGGTTGGCGGCCGGGAAACCGCCTTCGATGAAGTGCAGGCCGAGCTCGTCGAGCTTGAGAGCGATGCGCACCTTCTCGTCGACCGAGACCGACAAGCCCTCCTGCTGCATGCCGTCGCGCAGAGTGGTGTCGTAGATCGTGACGCCGGCGCCGACCATGTCGTGTCGTTCTCCTTTCGGGTACTCGTTGGCTCGCGGTCAGGCCCTGACGGCCTCGTCGACGTACTCGAGGTAGTGCGCGAAGTCGGCGTTGCGCCCCGAAGTGATCTCGCGGAACAGGCGCTGGATCTCGCAGGTCAGAGGACCGGGCTCGCCGATCACGTGGTCGTCGACCTCGCTGATCGGCACGACCTCGGCCGCCGTGCCGGTGAAGAACGCCTCGTCGGCGATCGCCAGGTCGGAGCGCGTGAAGTCGCGTTGGACGACTTCGTGACCGAGCGCGGCGGCGATGTGGATGACCGTGTCGCGGGTGATGCCCTCGAGCAGGCCGGTGGCCAGCGGCGGGGTGACGATCTCGCCGTTGCGCACCATGAAGATGTTCTCGCCGGTGCCCTGGGTGACGAAGCCGGCGTTGTTCAGCATGACCGCCTCTTCGTAACCGGCTTTGACGACCTCGATCTTGGCGAGCTGGCTGTTCAGATACTGGCCGCAGCTCTTGGCCGCGGGCGTGATCGCGTTGTTGTCGAGACTCTTGATCGACGAGATCTTGACGCGCACGCCGTGCTTGACGCCTTCTTCGCCGAGGTAGGTGCCCCACGGCCACACCGCGATGGCGCAGTCGATCGGCGCCTCGAGCGGGAACAGGCCCATCTCGCCGTAACCGCGGTAGACGAGCGGCCTGATGTAGCCGTGCTCGAGGCCGTTGGCGTGGATCAGTTCCTTGGTGGCCTGGGCGAGCTCGTCGCCGCTGTAGGGCAGGTCCATGTAGTAGAGCTTGGCCGAGCGCCGCAGGCGCGCCAGGTGGTCGCTCAGACGAAACACGCCCGGGCCGCGTTCGGTCTTGTAGGCGCGGATGCCTTCGAAGACCCCCGAGCCGTAGTGCAGCGCGTGCGTGAGCACATGGACCTGGGCATCGTGCCAGTCAACGAGCTTGCCGTTCATCCAGATCTTGTCGACTTCGGGGATGGGCATAGGGTTCTCCTTATCCTTGGAGCGCCGCGATCACGCGGTCGGTCATTTCGTCGGTGGTCAGGACCGGCTCGCCGGCGGCAGCGATGTCGGCGGTGCGCGCGCCGCCCGTGAGCGCCGTCTCGACGGCGGCCTCGACGGCGCGCGCCGCGGCCGTCTGGTCGCAGCTCAGGTCGAGCATCATGGCCGCCGAGAGGATGGTGGCACAGGGATTGACGACGCCGCGGCCGGCGATGTCGGGCGCCGAACCGTGGATCGGTTCGTAGAGCGATACCCCCCCCGCCCCCACGCTGGCGCTGGGCAGCATGCCGATGCTGCCCGTCAGCATGGCGGCTTCGTCGGAGAGGATGTCGCCGAACAGGTTCTCGGTGGCGATCACGTCGAACTGGCGCGGCTCGCGGATGAGCTGCATGGCGCAGTTGTCGACCAGCATGTGGCGCAGCTCGACAGCGGGCCATCCGGCGGCGGCGCGCAGCGCCGCCGCCCGCCACAACCGTGAGCTTTCGAGGACGTTGGCCTTGTCGACCGAGTGCAGCAGCCCGCGCCGCCCGGCGGCCAGGCCGAAAGCGTACTCGAGCAGCCGGTCGCATTCGGCGTCGGTGTAGAGCATCGTGTCGTAGGCGGAGTCGGCCAGCCGCTCGCGCTTGCCGAAGTACAGCCCGCCGGTCAGCTCGCGCACCACCATGATGTCGACGCCGGCGATCACGTCGGGCTTGATCGTGCTGTTGGCGGCCAGGGCGGCGAAGCTCCTCACCGGCCGCAGGTTGGCAAACAGCTCGAGCTCCTTGCGCATGCCGAGCAGGCCCTGCTCGGGGCGCGGCTTGCCAGGCTCGGTCGTGTCCCATTTGGGGCCGCCCACGGCGCCCAGCAGGACGGCGTCGCAGGCGCGACAACGCGCCGCCAGGCCGTCTTCCATGGGCACGCCCAGCTCGTCGATCGCGACGCCGCCCAGCAGCCCCTGCTCGTAAGCCAGGGCAAAGCCGAAGCGCTCGCCCGCCGCGGCCAGCACGCGCTGCGCGGCGGCCACGATCTCGGGCCCCACGCCGTCGCCGGCCAGCACCATCACACGGTAGGCCGTCACTGTGCCGCCGCCTCGTCGAGGCGCGCCTTGACGTACGGCAATAGGCCGCCCTGGGCGATCAGCTCCCGCATGAAGGCCGGAAAGGCGTCGGCCTGGTAGGTCGTGTCCCGGGTGAGGTCGGTGACGACGCCCGTGGCCAGATCGACGCGCAGCCGGTCGCCGGCCTGCGCCCCGGCGACCGCCGCCGGGCAGATCACGATGGGCAGGCCGGTATTGATCGCGTTGCGATAGAAGATGCGGGCAAACGAGGCCGCCACGACACACGACACACCGGCGGCCCTGATGGCCACCGGCGCGTGTTCGCGCGAGCTGCCGCAGCCGAAGTTCTCGCCGGCCACGACGATATCGCCGGGTCGCACGCGGGCGACGAACCCGGCGTCGATGTCCTCCATGCAGTGGCTGGCAAGCTCGGCGGGGTCGGTCGTGTTCAGGTAGCGGGCCGGGATGATGACATCGGTGTCGACGTCGCGGCCGAACTTGTGGACGGCGCCCTCGAAGATCATGACCGACCTCCCCCGCTTACGCCCCGTCGACCCCCGTCGGGCGCGCCGCTCGACACGCCCGCGGCGTCGACCATCTCGGGCGTGGCGATGTGTCCCGCGATCGCCGAGGCGGCCGCCACGTAGGGGCTCGCCAGGTAGACCTCGCTGGCGGGGTGACCCATGCGACCGACGAAGTTGCGGTTGGTCGTGGCCACGGCGCGCTCGCCCTCGGCGAGGACGCCCATGTGGCCGCCCAGACAGGGACCGCAGGTCGGCGTACTGAAGGCACCGCCGGCCTCGATCAGGGCCGCCATGGTGCCGTCGGCGGCGGCGTCCAGGCAGACCTGCTGCGTGCCGGGCAGGATGATGAGGCGCACGTCGGGGTGCACCTTGCGGCCGCGCAGCAGCTCGGCCGCCTGGCGCAGGTCTTCGAGCCGGCCGTTGGTGCACGAGCCGATCACGACCTGGTCGATGGTGATCCCCGCGAGACTCGCCGCGGGCGCCGTGTTGGACGCCAGGTGCGGCAGCGACACGGTGGGCTCCACGGCGGCCGCGTCGATCTCGATCTCGCGCACGAACGCGGCGTCGGGGTCGCTGTTGGCTTCGACGCCGCCGTCGCGCGCGCGGCTGCCGGCGGGACGACCCTGCAGGTAAGCGGCGGTGGTCTCGTCGTAGCCCACGACGCCGCACTTGGCGCCCGCCTCGATGGCCATGTTGCACATGGTGAAGCGGCCCGCGACGCTCATCCGCTTGATCGCCGGACCGGTGAACTCCATCGCCTGGTAAAGGGCGCCGTCGACGCCGATCAGGCCGATCGTGTGCAGCATGAGGTCCTTGCCGCCTACGTACCGCGACGGCCGGCCGTGGTAGACGAACCTGATCGTCTCGGGCACTCGCAGCCAGACCCGGCCCCAGGCCATGGCGGCCGCGAAGTCGGTCGAGCCCACGCCGGTCGAGAAGGCGGCCAGGGCGCCGTAGGTGCAGGTGTGGGAGTCGGCGCCGATGACGACGTCGCCGGGCGCCACGAGCCCCTGCTCGGGCAGCAGCACGTGCTCGATGCCGACGCGGCCGACCTCCCAGTAGTGGGCGATGTCGTGGCGGCGGGCAAACTCGCGCATCCGTTTGTTCTGCGAGGCCGCCTTGATGTCTTTGTTGGGCGTGAAATGGTCGGGCACCAGGGCGATCTTCGTGGGGTCGAACACCTTGGTGAAGCCGGCCTTCTCGAACTCGTCGATGGCCAGCGGCGCCGTGACATCGTTGGCCAGCGCCAGGTCGACCCTAGCCTCGACGATGTCGCCCGGACTCACCTCGGCGCGCCCGCCCGCACGCGCCAGGATCTTCTCTACGATCGTGTGTCCCATCAGTTGGTTCCCTTCGCCGCCGCGGCGTTGTTCAAGGCGCGCACATACGCCTTCGCCGACGCCTCCATCACATCGAACGAGACCGCCTGGCCGTGGAAGGTGTGGCCGTCGACTCCGACGGTGATGCGCACCTCGGCCAGGGCGTCCTTGCCAGCCGTGACCGAGCGTACCTGATAGTCGGCCAGACTGCCGCGCATGCCCACGGCGTTGTCGATCGCCTTGAAGACCGATTCGACCGTGCCGTTGCTGAAGCTCTTGCCGCGCCGCCGCCGGCCGCGCACGTCGACTTCGACCTGACTCGTAGGCACCATCGACGAGCCGGCCTGGCTGACGAACGAGCGCAGCGTGAAGACGTCCTGGCGCTCGCGGATCTCCTCGCCGATCAGCGCCTCGAGGTCGAGCGCCGTCACTTCCTTCTTCTTGTCGGCCAGGTCCTTGAAACGCTGGAAGGCCAGATCGAGCTCTGTGTCGGAGAGCTCGTAGCCGAGCTCCTTCAGGCGGGCGCGCAGCGCGTGGCGCCCGGAGTGCTTGCCCAGTACGAGGTCGCTGTCGGTGAGGCCGACGTCGGCCGGTTTCATGATCTCGAAGGTCGACGGCTCGGAGAGCAACCCAGCCTGGTGGATGCCCGATTCGTGAGCGAAAGCGTTGCGCCCCACGATGGCCTTGTTGCGCTGGATGACGTAGCCGGTCAGGTTGGCGACCATGCGACTCGTGCGGACGATCTCCTCGGTCACGATGCCGGTCGTGGCGCCGAAGTAGACGCCCCGCGTGCGCAGCGCCATGACGACCTCTTCGAGGGAGGCGTTGCCGGCGCGCTCACCGATGCCGTTGATGGCGCATTCGACCTGGCCGGCGCCGGCCCTGACCGCGGCCAGCGAGTTGGCCGTGGCCAGGCCGAGATCGTTGTGGCAGTGCACGCTCACGGTCACGTCGGAGAGTGACGGGCAGAGCCGATACTGCTCGCGGATGAAATCGCCCCACTCGAGCGGCAGCGCGTAGCCGACGGTGTCGGGCACGTTGATCGTGGTCGCTCCGCACTCGATAGCGATGGCGAAGATCTCGGCCAGAAACTCGGGCTCGGAACGGCTCGCGTCCATGGCGCTGAACTCGACGTCGGCCGCGGGGTGCTGGGCGGCCAGGCTCGCCGCCAGCGTGACCATCTCATGCGTGATGGCGCGCACCTCGTCGGGGGTCTTCTTGATCTGGTACTTCATGTGGATCGGGCTCGTCGAGATGAACGTGTGGATACGCGGCGTCTCGGCCTGACGGACGGCGTCCCAGCAGACGCGCACGTCGCGCTCGATGGCGCGCGCCAGGCCGGCGATGCGGGCACCCCTGACCTCGCCGGCGATGAGGGCGACCGACTCGAAGTCGCCTTTGGAGGCGACCGGAAAGCCGGCCTCGATCACGTCGACGCCCAGGCGCGCGAGCTGCTGGGCGATCTCGAGCTTCTCGGTCTGGTTCAGCGACGCGCCGGGCGCCTGTTCGCCGTCGCGCAGCGTGGTGTCGAAGATCGTCACGGTGCGCGCCCCGGCGCTCCCGCCTGACGGCGGGCGCGGCGCGGCGTGCCCGTTCACGGTGGTCTGTTCAGTCACGTCGCTCACTCCTCTCCAGGTTCAGGGTACGCCAAAAGCGCCCAAGAACCCGGCTTCTCGCTGTGAGAGAAAAGGATGGCCGTGCGGCCGCAGGTGTTACGCATCCCCCCGCGGGGGGAGGTGGAGGAGCAGGCCGGAGACGAGCGAGCGGGACCCGACATGGACGGGGCCCTCCTGGGGACGTTCGCTTGTCGCGCGACGACACATAGTCTGCGGATTGTATGCGTCTGAGCGGGGCGGGCGCAAGCACCCGCCCCGCTTGAGCCCCACTTCTACGGGCAGCGCCCAGCCGGCGCTAGAGCTTCACCCGCTTGCCGTCGTGCAGGCCGGCACCTTCGATCAGACCGGCGAGATCTTCCTCGGAAATCGGCTGATCGAGCGTCACACCCATGACCGCCTTGCGCTCGACCACCTTGCGGCCCACCGACATTTGAGCGATGTTGATGCCGAGCTCGCCCAACTTGGTGCCGATCTTACCGATCATGCCCGGCACGTCCTCGTAGCGCAAGAACACCATGTGCTCGGCCGGCTCGATGTCGACGTCCTGGCGGTAGACCTTCACGAGGCGCGGCTTGTGCTTGGGTCCGAGCGTGGTGCCCGACACCGACAGGTCGCCTTCGGCATCCTTGGTCGTGACCGTGATGAGGTTGAGAAAATCGACCGCCGCCGGCTTCTTGGCCTCCTTGACGACGAGTCCGCGCTCCTCGGCGATCGCCGTCACGTTGACCATGTTGACCTCGCCTTCGACCTTGTCGGCGAGCATGCCGGACAGCACGCTGAGCGTGAGGATGCGCGTGTCGTAG
>PKYM01000271.1 GCA_003132645.1 Actinomycetota bacterium
CGCGAGGACTAGAACAGCCCGGGTATGTTGGGCAGATCGATACCGTTGGTCGCGCCGCCCAACTTCTGCTGGGCCAGCGCCTGGGCGGCACGCAGCGCCTCGTTGGTGGCCGCGGTGACCAGGTCCTGCAGCATCTCGACATCGTCGGGGTCGACCGCGTCCGGGTCGATGCGCACCTCGCGCACCTCGAGCCCGCCGGTCACCACGACGGTCACCATGCCGCCGCCGGCGCTCGCTTCGACTACCTCCTGAGCGAGCTCCTCCTGGGCCTTGGCCATGGCCTTCTGCATGTCCTGCACTTGCCTGAGCATCTTCTGATACTGCGGGTTCATGAAGGTGCGTCTCCTTCTGGTCGGCTTCTACTCGTCGGGTAGGTCGCTGGCCTCTAGCTCGCGTTTGGCGAGGGCGATGCGCTGGGCGATGGTGAGTCCGGCGTCGGGGGCGGGGGGCGGGTGGTCTGCCGGCTCGGCCGCCGCGCGCTCGTGCACGAAGTCGATGTCGGGCACGTCGCCGGTCGTGCGGGCGATGATCGCCATGAGCAGCTCGCGGTTGTCGGGAGACGAGGCCTTGCCGAGCGCGAGGCTCGAGGGCAGGGCCACGACGAGGCGCTCGCCGTCGGTGTGTACGTCCGCGTCCCTGATCGCGGCGTACAGGCCGACGCTCTGCCCCTCGGTCTGCTGCAGGACGAGCTGCCAGGCGCGCTTGACGCGGGCGGCGCCGGCTTCGGGCTCGCCGCCGCCGGCGCTGCTTGCGCCGTGCTCGTTGGCGTCGGCGCTCGCAGCTTGGTCTGCGGGAGTGTGGTCGCCGGCGGCCGCCGGCTCGGAGGCTGCCGGGCCGTCGGGGGCGGCGGTCTGCCCTGTGCCAGCGTCGGCTGCCGGCGGCACTACGGCCTGCGTGGGCGCCGGCGCTGCCGCGGCCGTCTGGACCGGGTCCGGGGCTTTGGTGACGGCGGCGACGTCGGGGGCAGCCGGATCGTCCGGCGCGGTCGGATCGCTGGTCGCGGCCGCATTGCCGGGCGCAGCCGGCTCGTCGGGTGCGGCCGCAGTTGCGCCGGCGGACTGACCGGCGGTCGTCGCGGGACCATCGTTTGCCACGGGCGCCGGGTCTGGGACCGGGTAAGACGCTGCACCCAGCGCCGCGGAAGACGCAACCTCCGGCGTCGCAAAAGACGCCGTTTCGGGCGTGGCGGAAGACGCCGCCTCGGGTGTTGCGGAGGGCGCCGCACCCGGCGTCGCGGCAGCGACCGCGCCGGCTGTCGCCGGAGGCGCCGGCGAGCCCCCGGCGAGCGCTCGCGCCGCCTGCGCCGCGCGCTGTCCGGCGGGGCGCTGTGATTCGGGTCGGCCGCCGCCTTTGGTCGGCGTTCGGGCGACGGGCACACTGCCCGACTCGAGCCGCCGCAGGCGTTCCTCGAGGGCGTCGGGCGAGTGGTCGACCTCGGGGCGCGCGGCCTTGACCAGAGCCATCTCGAGCTGCAGACGCGGGTCGAGCCCGCCGCGGATCTCGGTCTGGGCCGCGCCCAGCAGCTCGATCAGGCGCAGCAGCTCGCGGCCGCTGAGTTGATGAGCCTGCTGGGCCAGCCGGTCAAGCAGCTGCTCGTCGATCTCGAGGTTCTGCGACAGCGCCTGCAANNGGCCGGATCGCGCTCGATGACGATATCGATGATCTCGAACAGCAGATCCGAGGCGATCACGCCCAGGACGTCGAGCACCTCGCGCGAGGTGATGGGCGTCTCGCCGAAGAACGTCGAGAGCTTTTCGAGCGTGCCGATGGCATCGCGAAAGCCGCCCTCGGCGTGGCGGCTGATCTCGAGCACGGCGGCTTCGTCGATCACGATGTGCTCGCTGGCCGCGATCTGGCTGATCACCATGGCGATGTCGTGCACTCGCGGCCGGCGAAAGTCGAAGCGCTGGCAGCGCGAGAGGATGGTGGCCGGGATCTTGTGCGCTTCGGTCGTGGCCAGCACGAACACGACGTGCGGCGGCGGCTCCTCGAGAGTCTTCAGAAGGGCGTTGAAGGCCTCTTTGGTGAGCATGTGGGCTTCGTCTACGATGTAGACCTTGTAGCGGCCCTGGGCCGGCGCGTAGCCGACCTTGTCGCGCAGCTCGCGGATGTCGTCGATGCCGCGGTTGGAGGCGGCGTCCATCTCGATCACGTCGAGCGCCGTCGAGGCGGCGATGGCCCGGCAGTTCTCGCACACGCCGCAAGGCGTGACGGTCGGCTCGGTGACCGGATGCTGGGCGTCGGGGCCGGTGCAGTCGAGCGCCTTGGCCAGGATCTTGGCGAGGCTGGTCTTGCCGGTGCCGCGCGAGCCCGCGAAGACGTAGGCGTGCGCCACCGTGCCGCTGCGCACGGCGTTTTGCAGGGTGCGCGAGACATGATCCTGGCCGGCGATCTCGGCGAAGGTCTGCGGGCGGTACTTGCGGTAGAGGGAGAGCTCCATGGACGCCTAGTGTACCTTGGGCGGCACGACCGGGTGAAGATGAGATGACTAGCGCGCCGGGTGGACCGCGCGGCGGCGGTTCCGCGCGCACGGACCGGCCTTCGAGTGTCACCAAGAACACGGCTGCGTGAGCGTCGGCTGCGTGGCGTGAGCATCGGCTGCGGCGGGGCCGGGAGGCTCGGGGCGCGCCTCGCGAACCAGAGTACGGCATCCGCAGCTTGCGCTGCGGATAGTGCTCACGCTCGGAAGCGCCCCGGGCCCCCCGGCCCCGCCTTCGCCGACTTCGGCGGTCTTCGCCGACTCCGGCCGACCGCTGTGCTGGGGGCTGGTGAGCGAGATCGAAGCGCGCCACGATCTCGCAGAGAAAAGACAGGCCGCGCACCCGCCGTTGAAACGCGTCCTCCGGGCGTCCTTACCGGGCACATGCTCCGGCCAGGCTGGCCCACGGCACACGGGAGCGCCTGTTTACCGCTGCTTCCTCCCGGACCTGACGGGGTTCGCAGGTTCCCATTGCGTGGGACCCGGCCATCGACGCAGTACGCCGGCCGACAGCCCCGAAGTACGGCCCCTCGGGCGGGGATTCAGCCCCGCTGTAGCGGATTGCGGGTACAGGGCACCGCTGGCTCCCCGCCTAGCGCGACCATCGGGGAGTCTACCCGCGGCCCTGGAGCGACGCAAACGCCGCCGGAGCGGGGGGACGACCACAGGCGCGGGGACAAGAACGGGAGCGGGGGAGCGGGCCGACAGGCCCGCTCCCCCGCTCCCGCAAGCGGTCACAGGTGGTCACAGGTGGTCTGCGCAGCGTCCTGCTACACCCGCAGCACGATCTTGCGGATCTCGGGATCGTCGGACGGGCGCACGTCGAAGCCCAGCGACTCGGCGAAGCGGATCATGCCGCTGTTGGCGGCCAGCACGTGACCGTAGATCTCGCGCACGTACTGGTCGCGGGCGGCTTCGATCAGGGCGTTCATCAGGCGGTTGCCCAACCCCCGCCGCTGGTAGGCGTCGCGCACTACGATGGCGAACTCGCCCTCTTCGGCGTTGGCCGTCTCGATCGTCAGGCGCGCGACGCCGAGCATCTGCTTCTTGCGCCCCTTGCCGCCGATCGCCACGATGGCGATCTCGCGGTCGTAGTCGATGTGGCAGTAGCGCACCAGCATCGACTTGGTGATCTCCTTGACCGGGCCGAAGAAGCGATACTCGGTGGTCGCGGCGGAGAACGACTCGATCATCTCGCGCCACAGGTTCTCGTCTTCGGGCCGAATGGCGCGCAGCTCGACCTTCTCGCCGTCGAGGCTGATGGCCCAGTCGTACTTGGTGGGGTACATCGAGATGATCAGGTGCGAACCCGGCTGAGCGATCTTGCGCACGTCCTTGGGCTCGATCATGATGCGCGCGTCGAGGGCGCTCAGACCGTCGGGGCGCACCTGCAGCGGGTTCACGTCCATCTCGATGATCTCGGGGAAGTCGACCAGCAGGTAGCTCGCCTTGACGAGCGCCTGCTCGAGGGCGTCCATGTCGACCGGCGTGCCGCCGCGGTAGCCGTGCAGCAGTTTAGAGACCTTGGTGTCGTTGATGATCGTGCGGGCCAGCGCCTGGTTGAGCGGCGGAAAGTCGACCGCCACGTCGCGGTAGAGCTCGACCCCGGTGCCGCCCATGCCGAACATGAGCGCCGGGCCGAACGTGGCGTCCTTGCGCGAGCCGATGATCACTTCGTAGCCGCCGCGCGACATGGCTTGCACGGTCACGCCCTCCAGCTTGGCCTTGGGTTTGGCCTCGCGCACGCGCTCGGTGATCTTGGTGAACTGCCTGGCGGCCTCGGGGGCGGAGCGCACGTTCAGGGCNNTTGTGGGTGATGTCGTGCGAGAGGATCTTGATGGCCACCGGAAAGCCGATCTCTTCGGCCTTGGCGGCGCACTCTGCGGCGCTGGTGGCGAACACGGTCTTGACGACCGGGATGCCGTAGGCCTCGAGCACGTCCTTGGCCTCGATCTCGGTGAGCGTCGAGCGCTCCTGGCGCGAGACTTCGAGGAAGATCTTCTTGACGCGGTCGCGGTCGGGGTTGAACTGCGGCAGGATGTCGGCCGGCGTTTCGTAGAGGGTCGCGAGGCTCTTGGTGTACTGGTACATGTAGAGGTAGGCGCGCACCGCGTCTTCCGGGGTGTCGAAGGACGGCACGTGGGCGGTGCGAAACAGGCTGATGCCGTCGGCCACCTTGATCTCGCCCATGAACGAGGTGAGCAGCGGCTTGCGTACATGACGCTTGGCGACCGTGATCAGCGCCTGGGCGGTCTGGGTGGGGTGGCTCATCGCCTGCGGCGTGAGGATGGCCAGGACGCCGTCGCAGTTGGGATCGTCCATGAGGGCGGCGGCCGCGGCGGCGTAGCGTTCGGCGTCGGCGTCGCCGCCGACGTCGACCGGGTTGCCACGGGCGGCAAACGACGGCAGGCAGGCCTTCAGTTTGGCGTCGGTCTCGGGCGTGAGCTCAGCGAGCTCGCCGCCGAGGGCGAGCAGCCGGTCGGAGGCCATGACACCCGGCCCGCCGGCGTTGGTGACGATGCCGAGCTTGGGCCCGCGCGGGCTCGAGACGCGCGACAGCGCCTCGCTGGCGTCGAAGAGGTCTTCGATCTCCTCGACTCGCACGACCCCGGCGCGCCGGAAGGCCGCGCTGTAGAGGGTGTCGTCGCCGGCGATCGCGCCGGTGTGCGACGCGGCCGCCAGCGCTGAGCGCGCGGTGCGGCCCGACTTGACCACGATGATCGGCTTGGTCTTGGCGAAGTGGCGCGCCGCGCTCATGAACTTGCGGGCGTCGGGCAGCGACTCGATGTAGAGGATGATCGAGTTGGTCTGCGGGTCGGCGCCGAAGTAGTCGATCAGGTCGCCGAAGTCGACGTCGCACATCGAGCCCACCGAGACGAAGGCCGAGAAGCCGACCTCGTTGGCCGTCGCCCAGTCGAGCACGGCGGTGCCGAGGGCGCCCGACTGGCTGATGAAGGCCACGCGGCCGGCGTCGGGCACGACGTGCGCGAAGGTGGCGTTGAGGTTGCGGGCGGGGCGCACGTAGCCGAGGCAGTTGGGGCCCAGCACCCGCACGCCGTAGGACTCGGCGATGCTGATCACCTTCTCTTCGAGCTTCTTGCCGGCGGCGCCGATCTCCTTGAACCCCGACGAAACGATGACCGCGCCGGACACGCCGGCCTCGCCGCATTCGTGCACCACGTCGGGCACGATCTTGGCCGGCACGGCGATAATGGCGAGGTCGATCTTGCGCGGTACTTGGGCGATGGTCGGGTAGGCCTGGATGCCCTGCACGGACAACGCCGTGCGGTTGACCGGGTAGACGACGCCCTCGTACTCGGCGCCGATCAGGTTGCGAAGCAGGATGTAGCCGACTGAACCCTTGGTGTTGGAGGCGCCGATGACGGCGATCGACTTGGGCTCGAAGAGTTTGTCGAGGTTGCGTGTGCTCATGTGTCATCCCCACGTGCGTATATCATCTGCCACTCCACCTTCGTACTGTCTGCGAGATTAGGAGGCGCCCAGTGGGGCGCCACCAGCCACGAACCTTGAGTGGCCGGCACCGGACCGCGCAGTCGCCCCGCGCCCGAAAAGCATCCGTGACAGTGTACACCCGCGCTTGCCGGCAGCGGCGAGCGCCGCTGCAATCGCGACGAAAGGGGCGGGGCGGCTCTCAGCCGCCCCGCCCCTTTCGGGTGCGTTCGTTCTGTCGCCCCTCTTGGCTTACAGGGCGCCCAGCTTGAGGTCTTCGACCACGGCCGGGTCGGCCAGGGTCGAGGTGTCGCCCAGCTTGTCGAACTCGCCCTCGGCGATCTTGCGCAGGATGCGGCGCATGATCTTGCCGGAGCGGGTCTTGGGCAGGCCCGTCGGGGCGAACTGCATCTTGTCGGGCGTGGCGATGGGGCCGACGACCTTGCGCACGTGCGCGGCGAGCTCCTTGCGCAGCTCGTCGCTGGGCTCGACGCCTTCCATAAGGGTCACGTAGGTGTAGATGCCGGTGCCCTTGATGTCGTGCGGGTAGCCGACCACGGCGGCCTCGGCGACGGCCGGGTGGCTGACCAGCGCACCCTCGACGTCGGAGGTGCCGATGCGGTGGCCCGAGACGTTCAGCACGTCGTCGATGCGGCCCTTGAGCCAGTGGTCGCCGTCGGCGTCGATGGCGCAGCCGTCGCCGGTGACATAGTAGCCCTTGAACATCGAGAAATAGACTTCCTTGAAGCGTGTGCCGTTCTCGTCGCCCCAGGTGCCGCGGATCATGCCGGGCCAGGGGCCGCTGATGCAGAGGTGGCCGTCTTCGCCGACCTCGGCCGGCGTACCGTCGTCCTTCAGGACGACCGTCTGGACGCCGAAGAAGGGGCGTCCGGCCGACGCGGGCTTGAGTGGCGTGGCGCCGGGCAGCGGCACGATCATGAGGCCGCCGGTCTCGGTCTGCCACCAGGTGTCGACCAGCGGGATACGACCCTTGCCGACCTTCTCGTAATACCAGAGCCACGACTCGGCATCGATCGGCTCGCCGACCGAGCCCAGGACACGCAGCGACGGCATGTCGTGGCTATCGACCCACTTGTCGTCCTGGCCCTTGAGCGAGCGGATGACGGTCGGCGCCGTGTAGATCGTGGTGGCCTTGTGCTTTTCGACGACCTGCCAGTAGCGGTCGGGGTTGGGCGAGGTCGGCAGGCCCTCGTACAGGATGCTGGTCACGCCGTTGCTGAGCGGGCCGTAGACGATGAAGCTGTGGCCCGTGATCCAGCCGATGTCGGCCGTGCAGAAGTGAATGTCGTCGTCGTGCAGGTCGAAGACGTACTTGGCGCTGTCGTGCACGTAGAGCAGGTAGCCACCCGTGGAGTGCAGGACGCCCTTGGGCGTGCCCGTGGAGCCCGAGGTGTAGAGGATGAAGAGCGGGTGCTCGGCATCGACTGACACCGGCGGGCAGTCGGTCGTGATGTCGGCGGCGGCCATCTCGTCGTGGAACCAGAGGTCGCGACCTTCCTGCATGGGTACGTCGCCGTCGACGCGCTTGATGACGACGACCTTCTCGACCGTCGTCTCGCCGTTCAGGGCGATGTCGGCGTTGGTCTTGCTGGCGGTCGTCTTGGTGCCGCGGTAGCCCTTGTCGGCGCAGATCAGCACCTTGGCGCCGCAGTTGTCGATGCGGGCCTTGAGGGCCTCGGCCGAGAAACCGCCGAACACCATCATGTGGATGGCGCCGATGCGCGCGCAGGCCAGCATGACGACCGGCAGCTCGGCGATCATCGGCAGGTAGAGGGCGACACGGTCACCCTTCTTGACGCCGTGCTTCTTGAGCACGTTGGCGAACTTGCTCACTTCGTCCTTGAGCTGGGCGAAGGTATAGACCTTGTTGTCGCCGGGGTCACCCTCGAAGATGATCGCCGGCTTGTCGCCCTTGCCCGCCTCGACCCAACGGTCGACGCAGTTGTACGACGCGTTGAGCTCGCCGCCGATGAAGTACTTGATCGACGGCGTGGGCTCGAACTGCCACTCGACGACCTTGTCCCACTTCTTCGTCCAGTCGAGTTCGGCTGCGCGCTCAGCCCAGAACCCGTCGGGGTCGTCGATCGAGCGCTTGTACATGGCCTCGTACTCGGCCAGGCTCTTGATCCACGCATTCGCCGACCACTCGGGCTTGGGCTGGATAACGATGCTTTCTCCGGTCTCCGTTGCCACCCTCTCCACCTCCATAGGAGTTGTACAATTCAGCTATCGGCCCCCCCCAGGGCAGCCAGCCACGTGCTGGTGACGGGGTCTTGTCGTTACGACGCTTTAGCGACGCGCGAGCGCGACGCTTGCGGTGGCGCGGACACGTGCCACGCGCCGCAGGGTACTCTATTATCCACACAACGCCGGTGCAATCGACAAACGGGCCAGCGCTGACGGGCGAGGGTCTGCCGGCTGTCGAGAAGACCGAACACACGTTCGCTTTTCTGCTCACGTCGAGCGTCGAGCCCCGGACCCGGTACGGTCGATATGGCAGGTCGTGCCGAGCGGTGACCGAAGGCTCTGGTGGTGGCGCGGCGCGCCCTTCCAAGGCCGAACTCGCCGCTGAAGAGGGAACGTACGTTCGTCTGACCTCGCGTGCGAGGTCCCCGTCGAGCTCAGCCGCCGTCAAAGGCGGCCGGGTAGTCGAGTGTGCGCTCGTCCGGCTTGCCGTGAACGCCCGGTTTGCCGATGCCGCCCGGTTCGCGGAGACCGCCCGGTTCGCACGGGCGGCCCAGAGAACCCCGCTGCCCCGGCGCCGGCCGGGCGGCGCGCACCATGAAGAAGTGCGACGCCACGTCGAAGCGCGAGGTCACGCGGTGGCCGGCCGCCGGCTCAAAGCCGAAGCGTCCGTAGAAGGTGGGATCGCCGATCACGAAGACGGGCAGCGCGGGGTCGGCGAGACGCAGACAGGTCCGCACGACCAGGCTGCCGACGCCGCAGCCCTGACACTCTGGCGCGACGGCCACCGGCGCCAGCGCGAGCGCGGGCAGCGCCGGCCTGCCGGGGGCGGTCAGAGAGAGGCGGCTGAGCAGCGCGTGACCGACGATGCGGCGCTCGCTCACGGCGACNNCGCGCACGACGACGTCGTCGGGCGGAGTTTCGCGGGTCTCGTCGTCGGGACGCCCGGTGACGCCGCCGCGGGTCTCGATCACGGCATCGGAGCGGCTGGTGTCGCGAGTCCCGGTCACGGCGCACGAGTAAGGAGATGGTGGGCAATGTTGGATTTGAACCAACGACTTCCTGCGTGTGAAGCAGGCGCTCTCCCCCTGAGCTAATTGCCCACGGTGAAAAAGGGTACCACGTCGCCTGCCGGGATACAGCATTCGAACGTGCGCCGGGGCGGCCGGGCGGACAGGCCGGGTATCGTTGGCGGAGAGGGGGGGATTCGAACCCCCGATGCGCCTCGCGACGCATAACGGTTTTCGAGACCGCCGCTTTCAGCCAGCTCAGCCACCTCTCCGCGGATGCGCCGGACGTGACGCAAGCGGGTGGTCTGGCGGAGAGGGTGGGATTCGAACCCACGAGACAGGTTACCCCCGCCTACGCGATTTCCAGTCGCGCTCCTTAAGCCAGCTCGGACACCTCTCCGCGCCGCCGTCGCATTCGGCAGAGCGACAGTATACCGCAGGGCCTCAGACGTGGGGCGCGGGCCGGCGGCCGCCTGGCGTGCGGGTCGCGGGGGGTCGCCGGCGGGCCGGCTTGGTCCGCCTAGCGGCGCTCCCTGAAGAACTCCTGCAGCAGTGCGACAGACTCGTCTTCGAGCACGCCACCGACGACGTCGACGGAGTGGTTCAGGCGTGGGTCGCGGACGATGTCGAAGAGCGTGCCGGTGGCGCCGGCCTTCTCGTCGGGCGCGCCGTAGACCAGCCGCGGTACGCGGGCCAGCACGATCGCCCCGGCGCACATCGGACAGGGTTCGATCGTGACGTAGATGACCGTGTCGAGCAGGCGCCAGTGCCCGATGCGCCGGGCGGCCTGCTCTATGGCCAGGACCTCGGCGTGGGCCGTGGGGCTCTGGCGCAGCTCGCGCTCGTTGCCGGCCGAGCCGATGATCTCGCCCTGGAAGGTGACGACGGCGCCGATCGGCACGTCGCCGTGCTTGCCGGCGCGCTCGGCTTCGCGCAGCGCAAACCGCATGTAGTACTCGTCGCGTGGAAAGTGGTGTTCGCTCACGGTCCTAAGGTGCCCCTCGATCTACTGAGGATATCAGAGGGCGTTTCGCTCAGGCTGCGGCGGGCCACCGCCGATACCTCCCACAGGCCGCGTAGGGCGGCATTCCACGGGGAGTCTTCTTGAAGCGACGCGGATTCTCGTTGAAGCGACGCGGATTCTCGCGGGCGGACTGGGTCGGAGACGGCGTCGTCACGGTGGTTCTGGGACTCGCCGTCGTTGCCGGGGTCTTTTTGCCCTGGGCGAACGTCTCGACGGGTCACGACGTCAACCTGAGTGCGCACGCCACGCGCGGCATCAACGGCGCACTGGCCACGCCGTGGGGTCTGCCGGTCCTCGCACTGGCCGCGCTGGTCGTGATCGTCGGACTGGCGATGATCGTCCAGCGCCCGGTCAAGTTGTCGACGCTGCCCTGTCTTGGCGTCAGCCTCGCCGGGCTTGCCATCACCCTGGTCTGCTTCTCTGCGGGCTGGCATGTCTGGGATCCGCTGCGGCCCGGTCTGGGCCTCTACGCGGCGACCCTGGGCGGCATCCTGCTGATGCCGACCGGTCTCGCCTCGGCCATGGTCGCCTACATCCTCACCTCGCCGGCCATCATGGAGCGCGTGCGGGCGCGGACCGCCGCTCGCAACGCCGCCGCGGGCGTGCGGGAACCGACGGCGTAAGGCACCACCGCGGGGCGGACGCGACGAAGGGTGCGATCGCTTTGACCACCTGTCGGCGCGGCAGAGGGCGGCGCGCCCGTGCCGACGATCTCAGTCGCCCGGATTTGCTACCATGGACGCCGGTGGCGAGCCGCGTCCGGCATGCGTGCGCTCCCGCCTGGAGTGTCCTGCCGAGTGACGAGGAACGGGGTCGTCGTGTCGTTCACCGCTTTTGGCGTGATGGTCGTCGAGTGGCTCGTATTCATTGCCGTGCTCCTGCTGTCGCCGGCCACACTCGACTGGGTCGCGGTGTGGTTTCGGCGACTGCCGATCCTCGCCAAGATCGTGGTGGCGCTCATCTTCCTGCCGCTGGCTTTGGCCCTGTGGGTGTGGCGCCGTCCGTGGCTGCTCCTCGAGCGCCAGGTGATCATCGCCATCATGGCGGTGCTCTGGTGCGTGGGGGGTCTTTCCGTGGGCGCGCTGAGACGGCAGGCTCGTTCAGGAGGCGGGTCGGCGTAGTTGGCGGAAGAGACTTGGTGCGCCAGGAGAGATTCGAACTCCCGACCTTCGGTTCCGTAGACCGACGCTCTAATCCAGCTGAGCTACTGGCGCACGAGAGAGCTGGAAGTATACCGCAAAACGCCGCCCGGTCGAGCCGCTCCCGGCGGTCGACGGCGAGACGGCTCTGGGGCTGGGCGGGAGAGTCGGTCTGGCGGAGAAGCCGGGATTCGAACCCGGGAACGAGCCTTCAGCCCGTTAACCGCTTAGCAGGCGGCTGCCTTCAGCCACTCGGCCACTTCTCCGCGGGGCGCTCACTATACTCCACCGCCCCGGCACCCGAAAGCGCCTGCGCAAGCCCTGCGCAAGCCCTGCGCGGGCGCAGGGCGGGCGCGGGGTAGTGCCCGGCGAAAGGCAGCCGCGGGCGCGCCGACGGCCCCGATCGCCGCGCCAACGGCACCCCTAGGCGCAGCGCCCGGGATGAATACGAGCGCCAAGCCCGCTATCATTCGTGACCGGCCGCCCAAGAAGGAGAACCCGTGGAGATCGCCGGTATCGACCCCGAACTCATCGCTCGCCTCGAGCGCGAGACCACCGCACTGCTCAGCGCCTTGATCCGTATCGACACGAGCAATCCGCCCGGCAACGAGACCGCGGTCGCGCAGTTCCTCGACGACTACTTTCGCGCCCACGGGCTCGAAGGCGAGATCTGCGGCGAGCCGGCGGAACGGCGCAGCTTTGTGCTGCGCCTGACCGGCTCGCGGCCCGGCCCCCGGCTCGTGCTCATGGTTCACGAGGACGTCGTGCCCGCCGCTGCCGAGCACTGGACCGAACCGCCGTTCGAGGGTGTCGTCAAGGATGGCTACATCTGGGGCCGCGGCGCGATCGACGTGAAGAACCTGCTGGCGGCCTTCTGCGTCGCCATGCGGCGCTTGCATGAAGGCGGCCGGCAGTTCGCCGGTGAGGTCGTGTTCGTGGCCGAGGCCGACGAGGAGGACGGCACGATCGGCGGGGCGCGCTGGCTTTGCTCGCAGCGCCCCGACCTGGTGGCTTGCGACTATCTGGTCAACGAGGGCGGGGGAGAGTTCCTCACCATGCCCGGCGGTGAGCGGCTCTACGAGCTGCACGTCGGCGAGAAGGGCACCGCCCAGTTTCGGATTCTGGTCTCCGGCGAGTCGGGTCACGCCTCGGTGCCGCTGCGGCACGGCAACGCCGTGGTGGGCGCCGCCGACGTCGTGCGCGCCCTGCACGACTACGAGCCGCGCCTCAGCCTCGAGACCGTGCCCGCGGAGTATGTCGAGCTGCTCGTGTCCGATCCGTCCCTACGCGCCCGGCTGCTCGACGAGCGCTCAGCCCGGGCCGCCCTGGCCGAGCTCTCTGAGAGCGACTCGCCGGGCGACCGGCTGGCCGCCGACCTGCTGGCGCCGCTCTACGGGATAACCTTCTCGCCGACCATCGTCCACTCGAGCGGCGAGGCAGTGAACGTCTTTCCGCCAAGCGCCGAGGTGACCGTCGACTGCCGCATGCCGGTGCGCTGGACCCAGGATCGCGTGGCCGCCGAGGTCGAAGCCGCGCTTGCCGGGGTCGACGCGCGCTGGGAGATCGAGTGGCTCGGCACGATCGACGGCAACGCCTCGCCCGCCGACACGCGCTTGCGGCAGGCCATCACCGCGGTCATGGGGCGCCTGGTGCCCGGCTCGCGGGTCGTGCCCATCCACTCCGTCGGGTTCACCGACTCGAACTGGTTCCGGGCGGCGTTTCCGGCGGTCGTGGCCTACAACTTCGCACCGTTTCTGGTCGACGACGCCGAAGCCGTCACACCGCTGTTTCACAACGTCGACGAACGCATCAGCGTGCGCGACCTGGCCTTCCAGTCGGTGTTCGCCTACGAGCTCGTTCGCGAGGTGCTCGGCTAGCCTGTCCTGTCCCGGGGCAGCCGCGAGACTCGGGTCGCTTGACCCTTTTGGCCTAGTGGTAGGGCTCCGCGGGTACTGTACGCAGCGGCGCAAGACAAGCCGCAGCCGCGAGCGGCGGAGAGACTCACCCGAGGCGCGATGGGCCTGTACGACGAACGACTTGCACGACTCGACCTGACGATCGACGGCTACGAGTGCGTGCGCCACGAGCTCCCTGTCTCGAGCGGCTTCACGCGCGTGACGACGGAGATCGTGCTCCACGGCGGCGGCGAGGTCGGGCGCGGCGAAGACGTGACCTATGACGCGGCCGACCACGACGACTACCCCAGCGGTCTCGGTCTGGCCTGGTCCGGCGCTCTGCACCCGTTCCTGCGCCGCCTCTCCTGGCAGCCACTCTTTGTCCGCGAGCCGGCGCGTCCCGCGAGTCGCGACTACCGGCGCTGGGCCTTCGAGAGCGCGGCTCTCGACCTGGCCCTGCGGCAGGCCGGCCTGTCGCTCGGCGAGGCCCTCGACCTGCGCTACCGGCCGGTGCGCTTCGTGGTCTCGACGCGGCTCGACATCAGGCCCTGGCTTTCGCTGTATCCCGACCTGCAGTTCAAGCTCGACCCCACGCCCGACTGGGACGCGGCGCTGATCGCAGACATCGCCGCAACCGGCAGCGTGCGGATCGTCGATTTCAAGGCCTACTACGGCGGGACTCTGGTGGAGAACCCGCCCGACGACGCCGTCTATGCCGCGGTGCTGGCGGCGTTTCCCGACGCCCTCGTCGAGGACGCCGGCATCGACGACGACACCGGCGAGCTGGTGCGCGCGGCGGCGCCGCGCCTCTCGTGGGACGCGCCCATCCACTCCTGGACCGACGTCGAGGCGTTGCCGCTTCCGGCGCACCACCTGAACATCAAGCCGTCGCGCTTCGGTACGGTGCGAGCGCTTCTCGACTGCGTCGAGCGCGCCTGTGCCGGCGGCATCGAGTTGCACGGCGGCGGGCAGTTCGAGCTGGACGTCGGTCGCGCCCAGATCCAGGCGCTCGCCAGCCTGTTCTATCCCGACGGCCCGAACGACGTGGCGCCTATGGGCTACAACGCACCCGAGGCGCGCGCCGGCCTGCCGGCCAGCCCGCTGTCGCCTCCGGCCCGCGTGGCAGGTTTCGGATTTGGCAGTGCGTGATGAAAAGCCGATCAGCGGCGCGCGGCCGCGCGCCGGTCGCAAAGGGGGAGCGGTGGGCAAGTTCATCCTCATCATCATCGTCTGGGTCGTGGCTATCTGCGTGTTCACGGGCGTCCTGCTCACGGGCATCGTCGCCTGGTTCAAACACGGCGGTCATCCGATCATTCTGGCGTTGATCATCGGCGTTGTGGCCTTGATCGTCTCGAGCATCATCGGGGCGCGCAAGGAAAAGGCCGTCGACTGACCGACGCTCGCCGAGCCATCGTCAAAGGGGGGCACGATGAAGATCCGGGGGCGTCGGCGCCTTGGCAAGAGGTGGCCGGCCGTGGCCGCCATCGGCGGTGCGGCTGCCATCGCGACGCTGGCCGTAGTGGGTATGTGCGCCATCGCAGCCTGCGGCGGTCCGCAGCCTCAGTCCACGCCGACCAGCGCCGGCGCGGCGTCCGGCGGCCCGGAATCGAGCTCCAGCTCCGCGCCGAGCGGTGCGACTGCGGCCACGACCGACGCCTTCGTGCGCGTCGATCAGGTCGGCTACGCCGCGACGGCTCCCAAACGGGCCTATCTCATGACGCGCGCGCCGGCGGCCGGCGCGGCGTTCACGGTGAGCCGCGATGGTGTGGTCGTTGCCGGTCCCCTGCCGATCGGCGCGGCGAGGGGTCCCTGGAACAGCCGGTTCCGGCACGTCTACGCCCTCGACTTCGACCGCCTGACCGACGCCGGCACGTACACCATCGCGGTGAGCGGACCGGTGAAAGCCGTCTCGCCGCCGTTCGCCATAGGCAGCGGCTCCGACGTCTATGCCCACGCGCTCGCCAACGCCCTGCGCTTCTACCAGACCGAGCGCGACGGGCCCTCCTTCTACCGCTCGGCGCTGCGTACGGCGCCGGCGCATCTGAACGACCGGCACGCCCTGACCTACCGCACGCCGCACGTGAACGGCGACGGCGTCTTTCGCGGCGACCTGAGCTCGCTGGGGGTACGCATCGATGCCTCGGGCGGCTGGTGGGACGCGGGCGATTATCTGAAGTTCGTCCACGCGACCGCTTACGTCGAGGCCCTGATGCTGGTCGGCGAACGCGACTTCCCGTTGCAGATGGGAGCCGCGTCGCGGACGGCCGATTTCTCGGCCGAGGGCGTCTTCGGCGCCACCTGGCTGCTGCACATGTGGAACGACCGCACGCGCACGCTCTACTACCAGGTCGGCATCGGCTCGGGTAACGCCCACACGGCGGGCGACCACGATATCTGGCGCCTTCCTCAGCGCGACGACACCTGGCGCACCGGCGACCCCGTCTATCGCTACATCCGCCACCGGCCCGTGTTTCGGGCCGGCAAGCCCGGCGCGAAGATCAGCCCGAACCTCGCTGGGCGCGACGCGGCCGCGCTGGCTTTGGCCTACCAGGTCTACCGCACCCGGCTTCCGGCCTTCGCAAGCCGCTGTCTGCGCGCGGCGGTCCACATCTTCGCGCTTGCCGACCCCGCCCCGAAGAGGCTCATGACGGCCATTCCCTACGACTACTACCCTGAGGCCGAGTGGCGCGACGACATGGAGCTCGGCGCGACTGAGCTCTCCGTCGCGATGGCCGACGGCGGCGCGCAGGTCACCGGCCTGCCGGCGAGCGCCCCTCTGACCTACCTGCGCGCGGCCGGCCACTGGGCGGCGGCCTACATGAGCGGCCCGCACGACGCCGCCGACACGCTCAATCTCTACGATGTCTCGGGCCTCGCCCACTACGAGCTGTACCGGGCGATCGAGCGGGCCGGCGAGCCCAGCGGCCTCGAGGTCAGCCCCGACCAGTTGCTGGGCGACCTGCGCAAGGCGCTCCAGGGCGCGGTCGCGCAGGCCGCAAGCGACCCGTTCCAGTTCGGCTTTCCCTGGAACCAGTGGGACACGACCTCTCACGGCGCCGGTCTCGTCGTCATGGCCAGTGAGTACGACGAGCTCACGCACTCGACGGCCTACGCCGCCTGGGCCAGCCGCTGGCTGGCCGACATCCTGGGGGCCAACGCCTGGGGGACGTCGCTGATCGTCGGCGACGGCTCGACGTTTCCGCACTGCCTCCAGCACCAGGTGGCCAACCTCCGGGGCACCCTGGACGGTCGTGCGCCGCTTCTGCTGGGCGCGGCCGTCGAAGGTCCGAACGCAGACCAGGACAACGGCGCCATGCCGGGCATGCGGCTCGGACCGAGCGCCGATCCCTTCAGACAGTTCGACGCCCCAGGCGCCGGCGGCGCCAGGTGGCGAGACGCGGTCCAGAACTACCCCAACACCGAGCCGGCCATCGACCTCACCGCGGCGAGCCTTCTCGCCTTCTCGCGGATGATGGCGGGGCGCGACTAGGGGTAATGACCGGGTACATGAGTAGCGTGGGCATCATGGATGTCATTCTGATTCCCGGGTGCGCGCGCTGACGCTGCCCGGGCTCGCGTCGATCGACGACGATCGTGCGGGCGTCGGCCTCGCCGATCACGTTGCCGCGGTCATCGAGGTCATCGACGACACGGATGCGCCGGTGGCGTTGGTCGGTCACAGCGGCGGCGGGGCGATCGCGCACGCGGCGGTCGACGCGCGCCCGGATCGGGTCGCCCGCGTCGTGTACGTCGACTCGGTGCCGCTCGGCGACGGCGGCGTGATCAACGACGAACTGCCCGTCGTGGACGGCGAGATCCCGCTGCCCGACTGGTCGGTGTTTCAGGAGGAGGACCTCACCGATCTCGACGACGAACTGCGGGAGCGGTTCCGGGCGACGTCGATCCCCCAGCCGGTGGGGGTCGCGACCGACCGCCAGGTGCTGCGCGACCCGCGCCGCTACGACGTGCCGATCACGGTGATCAGCTGCGAGTTCCCGTCGGAGATGCTGCGCGAGTTGATGGCGAAGGGCCACTCGTACACGGCGGAGCTCGCCAGGGTCCACGATACGAAGCTCGTCGATCTGCCGACCGGGCATTGGCCGCAGTTCACGAAGCCGGCCGAGCTCGGGGCGGCGCTCGTCGAGGCCCTCGCCTGAGGCCGCGGCCCGGTGGTCTCGACCGGCTCGACCACCGGGGATGCTGGGCGACGCGCTCGACGACGCCACCGGCGGCGCCGTCCGCCCGGTCGGGCCTGCTACACTTACGTCAGAAGCTTTTCTACGCTCCGGGCCGTGACGGCGGACCGCTACTTCCGGGAGGCAGGATGAGCAGCAGCGGCGCAAGCGGCGCCACGACGGCCAGGCAGGTCGTCGACGCCCTCGCCGAGCACGAGGACGCCATCGGCGACCTCTATGCGGCCTACGGCATGTGTTTCACCGAGGCGGCGAGCTTCTGGCAGGGCCTGTCGGCCGAGGAGTACGGCCACGGCTCGCTGATGCGCGACCTCTCCGCCTCCGAGCGCGAGCCGGCGACGTTCATCGACAGTCGGCGCTTTCCACTGCCCGAGTTGCGCGCGGCGACCCGCGCGGTGCGCGACCAGATGGAGGTCGCCGAGAACAGCCGTCTCACGCTGGTCCAGGCGTTGCAGACCGCTCTCGACTTCGAACAGGAGATCGTCGAACGCGACGCCTACCAGGTCTTTGCCAGCGATTCCGCGAACGTGGCTCGCGTGCTCAGCCACCTGCGCGTCTCATCTGAGCGACACCGCGACAGCATCAGAGACCTGCTGATGCGCCAGCCTCGGTAGGCGGCGGCCGTGCCGATCTGCGACAACTGTGGCATGGGCCTGCCCGTGGGCTACGAGTACTGCTTCAAGTGCGGCTACCCGGTGCGCGGCCTGCCGGCCGGGGACGCAGACCCGGCGGGGGCGGCTGCGCAGCAGCCGCCCCCGCCGGGTCTCGGCCCGGCCGCGGGGCCGTTTGCCGGCGGCTATCGACCGGCCGCCCCGGGGTTCGGTCCCGCCGCCGCGGCTCGCACTCAGGTGCTGGCCTCCTGGCAGAGCCGTCTGGCGGCCGCGCTGATCGACTACGCCGTCGTCTCGGCGGCGATCGGGCTCGTCGCCGGCGTGTCCGGGGCGCTGAGCGGCACCGCAAGCCTGTGGAGCCACGGCACGACCTCGCGGCCCGTGCTCTTGCTCGAGGGCGCTCTGCTGCTCGCCTTCGCCGCCTACAACCTGATCTGCGAGGCGGCCTTTGGAGCCACTCTGGGCAAGCGCCTGCTGGGCCTGCGGGTCGTGGCCTACGGCGGTGCACGGCCCGGCATCGTGGCTGTGGTGGTGCGCAACCTGACGAAGGTGCTGAGCGGGCTGTTCTGGATCGTCGGCGTGCCGGTGGCGATGTTCGCCATCGCCACCAACGCCAACCACCAGCGCCTCGGCGATCGCCTGGCCGGCACCTACGTGCTGCACGACGTCTTCACCTTCGTCGCGCCCGGCGCACCCCAGTAGGGGCCCGCTCGGCCTCTAGAAGAGGTCGAGCAGATCGCTGGGGGCGTGGGCCATGTGGTCGGGGTTGGCGCGACGAAGGCGTTCGACCCCGTGCCAGCCCCACGCCACGCCGACCGTGCCCACGCCCGCCCGCCGGGCCTCGAGGATGTCGCCCACGGTGTCGCCCACATACCAGGCGGCAAGCGCGCGCCCGAAGCGCCGTCTGGCGTTGTCGATCTTGCGCGTCTTGCTCTCGTCCTGGTCGCCGCCGATCACCTCGGCGACGCCGCGCACGGAGTGCTCCGCAAGCACGCGCTCGACCACGTCGGTGCGGCTCGAGGTGATCACGATCACCCGGTGCGCGGCGGCCAGCCGCTCGATCACCGTGGCCATCTCGGGAAAGAGCTCGGGGCTCGGCGCGGCGCCGAAGGCGTTCTCGACTTCGGAGACGACGGTCGGGGGCACACCCGCGGCGGCCAGCGCCTCGAACCAGTTGCTCTCGGTGAATTCGAGGAACTGCTCGGCTGTCGCCAGGTCGGCGAAGCCCTCAGCCCGTACGGTCTCGACAAACGCGCGACATTGATGATCGAGGGAGTCGACGATGACGCCGTCGAAGTCGAACATGATCAGCTTGCTTTGCGTCAAGGCCTCTCCGCGGTAGCACGCCCGGGAGAGCGCCGTGCGGGCGC
>PKYM01000132.1 GCA_003132645.1 Actinomycetota bacterium
CCGGCCCTCGCGCGCCTCGCCGATGGCTGCCGCAACAAGCTCGGCGCTCTCGGCGTCGAGGTCGGCCGTCGGTTCGTCCAGGATGAGCAGGGGCGCGTCGCGGACGAGCGCTCGGGCCAAGGCTACGCGGCGGGTCTCGCCGGCGGAGAGTCGGCGGCCGCCCTCGCCGATCACCGTGTCGTAGCCGCGCGGCAGCTCGCGCACGAACTCATCGGCGCCGGCGAGCCGGGCGGCCTGCTCGAGACGAGCCGCGCTCACGCCGTCTGTCCCGAGCGTGATGTTCTGGGCCACGCTGCCGTGAAACAGGGTCGGACTCTGCGGCAGCCACGACACCTGGCGACGCCAGGCGGCGAGGTCGAGGTCGTCGAGGTCGAGGCCGTCCAGGGTCACGCGCCCGGCGTCGGGGCAGCGCAGCCCGAGCAGCAGCGCGGCCACGGTCGTCTTGCCGCAGCCCGAGCGGCCGACCAGGGCGACGACCTCGCCGCGGCGGATCTCCAGGCCGACGCCGTCGAGCAGGCGATCGTCGCGCCCGGGATTGGCCAGGCTGACGCCCTCGAGCGCGACGCTCTCCCAGGCGGGCGGCGGCGGCGTGCCGCCGCCGCCCGCCTGGCGCGGCAGGTCGATCAGGTCGAGGATACGCTCGGCGGCGGCCAGGCCGTCGGCGCTGGCGTGGAACTGGGTGGCCAGGGCACGGATGGGCACGTAGAGCTCGGGGGTGAGGAGCAGCACGGTCAGCGCGGCGCGCAGCGTGACCGTGCCCGAAACGAGGCGCAGGCCGAGTGTCACCGCGACCAGGGCCGTCGCCAGCGTGGCGGCCAGGTCGAGTACCGCGCCCGACAGGAAGGCGACGCGGAGGGTCTGCATGGTCGTGCGCCGGTACTCCTCGCTGACCGCGGCGATACGTTCGGCCTGGGCTTCGCCGCGGTTGAAGGCGCGCAGGGTGGGTAGGCCGCGCATGACGTCGAGGAAGTGGTTGGAAAGGCGCGCCAGAGCGCGCCAGCGGGCCCGGGTGCGGCCCTCGGTGTAGCGGCCGATCAGCCACATGAACAGGGGGATCAGCGGCAACGTCAAGGCCATGATCAGCGCCGAGGTACGGTCGATGACGGCCGTCCAGGCGAGCACGGCAATCGGTACCAGCGCCGCCAGCACGAGCTGTGGGAGGTAGCGGGCGAAGTAGGCCTCGAGTGCGTCGACGCCCTGCACGGCGGCGGTGGCGAGCTCGCCGGACTCGGCGCCGTCGGCGGCGGTCGGCGTATCGCTCAGACGCCGCCCGACGAGCTCGAGGCGCAGCTGCGACATGACGCTGACAGCGGCCCGCCGGCCGGTCGCTTCAAAGGCGCCGGCCAGCACGCCGCGCGTGACGGCGAGGCCCGCCAGCAGGGCGAGCGCGAGAGCGACGGCGGTCAGGTCGCGGCCCGCGAAGGCCTGCGAGACAACGAAGGCAAACAGCGTCGCCTGGGCGAGCAGCGCCAGGGTGGCCAGCAGCCCCAGCGCGACGTCGGCTCCCAGCGCCCATCGTGCGCCGCCCGCCTTGTGCAGCAGTCGCGGATCGAGCGGCTTCACCTGCTTAGCGACCGGCCGGCGCCCCCGCAGGACCGGTACCGCCCGGACCGCCCGCACCACCCGGACCGCCCGCACCACCCGTGCCACCCGGACCACCCGCACCGCCCGCAGTGCCCGCACCGCCCGTGCCGGCGGTCGCGCTGCCGGGTTGCTGCCGCACGTCGCCGACGTCGATGCGCTTGCGGAACACGTAGAAGGTCCAGCCCTGGTAGATCAGCACCAGCGGCAGGAAGATCGCCGTCACCACGGTCATGACCTTGAGGGTGTACGACGACGACGAGGCGTTGTGCACCGTCAGGTTGAACGCGGCGTTCGTGCTCGAGACCATCACCCGCGGGTACAGAAAGACGAAGATGGTCGCCACCGTGGCGAGCATAGCGACGGCCGTCGCGAGGAAGGCCCAGCCGTCGCGGTGGGAGCGGATGAACCACGCGGCGGCGAGGATCGCCAGCACCGCCAGCACCGGCACCGGCGCGCGCGCCGCGTGTCCGGCGATCGCTAGGGTCCAGGCCGTGAAGGCGATCACGGCGAGCGCGGCAAGCGGTGCGAGCCAGCGTCCCATGCCCTCGGCCCTGGCCTGTACGACACCTCTGGTCTTGAGTGCCAGGAAGGCGGCGCCGTGGGCCAGACAGAGCAGCACGACGGTGAGCCCGACGAACAGCGAGTAGGGGTTGAGCAGCGTGAAGAAGCTGCCGGTGTACTCGTGGCTCGAGTCGATCGGCACGCCGCGCAGCAGGTTGCCCAGGGCGCAGCCCACGAGCAGCGGGACCAACAGGCTGCCCAGGGTCAGCGCCGCATCCCAGGTCCGCCGCCAGCCGGCGCTTTCGCGCTGCGTGCGAAACTCGAACGAGACGCCGCGGATGATGAGCGCCACGAGCACCGCCACGAGCGCCAGATAGAAGCCCGAGAACATCGTCGCATACCACTCGGGGAAGGCCGCGAACATGCCCGCGCCGGCGACGATCAGCCACACCTCGTTGCCGTCCCACACCGGCCCGATGGCGTTGATCGCGACGCGCCGCTCGTCGTCGCTATGGCCGACGAAGCCGTGCAGCATGCCGACGCCGAAGTCGAAGCCCTCGAGGAACAGAAACCCGCACCAGAGGACGGCGAGAAGGACGAACCAGAGTATCGGAAGTGACATAGCCACCCTCCTGTCAGTACGTCATCGCGGGGACGGGAACGTCGTGCTCGTCGAGCGGCGGCGTCGGGGCGATCGGCCGGCGCGCGAAGCGGATCATGAGGACGGCGTCGATCACGGCCATGGCGCCGTACAGCAGAACGAACACGACGAGGCTGATGGCGATGGTCGTTGCGCTGACCGACGGCGAGACGCCGTTGCGGGTGAGCTGCAATCCCTGGACGATCCACGGCTGGCGGCCGTTCTCGGTGAGTGCCCAGCCGGCCGTGTTCATGATGAAGGGGATGACGACGGCCCAGACGGCCAGGCGCAGAAACCAGGTCGAGGTCTCGATCTTCTGGCGGCGCAGCAGCCACACCCCCCACAGCGCCAGCAGAAAGACGAGTCCCGCCAGGTAGGCCATGACGCGGATCGACCAGAAGGCCACGAAGACGTTGGGCCGGTAGTCGCCCGGGCCGTACTTCTGCTGGTACTGGGCATTGATCTGATTCATGCCCTGGACCTTGCCGTTCCAGGAGTTGGTCGCCAGGAACGAGAGCCCGTGGGGAGCCTTGATGGCGAATGTCGGGGTCGGGTCGCCGGCGGTGAAGCCGCCGATCTGAAAGAGGGTGAACGAGGCCGGCCGGGCCGTGTTCCAGAGCGCCTCTCCGGCGGCGATCTTCATGGGCTGGTACTTCTCGCCGACGACGCCGAGCTCGCTGCCGACGAGCATAGCAAGCAGGGCTGCCGGCACCAGCACGATAAGCGCCACCCGGGTCGTCTTGCGAAAGACGTGCGGGTCTGAGCGGCGCAGCAGATGCCAGGCCGAGACGGCCAGCATCAGGCCGGCGCCGGTGACCAGCGCGGCCAGCAGCACGTGCCCGTAGGCCCACAGGAACATCGAGTTGGTGAGCACGGCCCAGATGCTGGTGAGCTGGGCGCGGCCGGTCGCGGGGTTGATCCTGTAGCCCACGGGACGCTGCATCCACGAGTTGGCCGCCATGATGAAGGCCGCCGACAGCACCGTGCCGAGGGCGACCAGCCAGATCGTCGCCAGGTGGACCGCCTTCGGCAGGCGGCCCCAGCCGAACAGCCAGAGGCCGAGGAAGGTCGACTCCAAAAAGAACGCCGCGAGGCCCTCGATGGCCAGCGGCGCGCCGAACACATCACCCACGAAGCGCGAATACGACGACCACGCCATGCCGAACTGAAACTCCTGCACCAGGCCGGTGACGACGCCGACCGCGACGTTGATCAGCAGCAGGGTGCCGAAGAAGCGCGTCAGGCGCAGGTACTCGTCGTCGCCGCGGCGATGCCAGACCGTCTGCAGGATGGCCACGAGAAAGGCCAGACCGATGGTCACCGGTACGAACAGAAAATGGTAGATGCTCGTTGCCGCGAACTGCAGACGGGCAAGGTCGAGCTGCGAAACGGCGACGACCACGGAGCTCCTCATTTTCGCACTCCCTTCTCGAACGCTTCGGCGGCGCGCGCGAGGGAAGGTCCGCGCGCCGATCCGGATCGGGCGAAGGGGGCGAGACGGACTCGCACCCTTGTTGCGCGCGATGATATGGCGACCGCCTCACAACGGGCAACGTTTGCGGCATGGCGACAGTGACAAGGTGTCGCCGGCGGGACGGTTTGCCTGCTAACGGTTAGTGTGCTACCGTTTCTTTCGGCCCGCACGTCGGAGGTGCGGAAGGTGACCCAGCCGGGGAGGTGGATCGTGGCCAGGACAGGCGACGCGTTCAAGCTGTCGCTCGTTGAGCTCGAAGGCGTCGACGAACTGTCGTATCGCGTCTTTCGCGCGTTCCTCAACGCCATGCGGCTGCACCGCCAGCTCATGATCGCGGCCCTGGCCCAGAGCGACACCCACCCGGGCCAGGCCATCTGCCTGCGCTTTCTGTCGAGCAATGACGGGATCACCCAGCGCGACCTCGCCGAGGCGCTCCACCTTGCCCGCCCCACGGTGAGCAAGATGCTGCACGCCATGGAGAAGGCCGGCGCGATCGAGCGCCGGCCCGACGAGCGCGATCAGCGGCTCACGCGGGTGCATCTCACCACGGCCGGCCGTGAGCTCGAGACCGAGTTGCGGGTCGTGTCGGCGGGCTACGTCAACGAGACCATCGGCACGCTCGACGAGCGCGACCGCCGCGAGCTCGCGCGACTGCTCGAGACCCTGAGCGCCAGCATCTCGCAGGCGATCGCCACGCGGCGCGACGAACACACCGTGCAGGCCGCGGCCGGCAACGAGACCGCATCCGGCGACGAAGCCGGCGTCGCCCATGACCGCGAAGGGCCGTCGGCGTGATCGCCCTGCTCAAGGAGCGCCTGACTCCGTACTGGCGCCAGATCGTCCTCGTCCTCGCCCTGCTGTTCGTGCAGGCGATCACCAACCTCTACCTGCCCACGCTGAACGCCGACCTCATCAACAACGGCGTGGTCAAGGGCGACACGCACTACATCGTGGTCACGGGCGCCTTCATGCTGGGCGTCACCCTGGTGCTGG
>PKYM01000125.1 GCA_003132645.1 Actinomycetota bacterium
CCCGCGCGCGCCTTCACCGTGGCCGCCGGCAGCGGCGCCAGCGCCGCCGCCGGCGTGCCCGTCCTTGGCGAGAACGTAAAGACATGGACGCGCGCGAAGAGCCCGCCGGGCGGCGCGATGGCAGCAAGCGAACGCCCGAAGGCGGCGTCGTCCTCGCCGGGAAAGCCGACGATCAGGTCGGTCGAGACGGCGAGGCCGGGCAGGCCTTCGCGGGCGGCCGCAAGCGCCGCGCGGTACTGCCGCCAGGTGTAGGGCCGACCCATCGCGGCGAGCACCGCGTCGTCGGCCGACTGCAGCGGCACGTGCAGGTGACGCGCCACCAGCGGGTGCGCGAGCGCTTCGAGCAGGGCGGCTGTGAGCTGGCGCGGCTCGATCGAGGAGAGCCGCAGCCGAGCGAGGCCGGGGAGTGCCGTGAGGCGCCCGACGAGAGCGGCCAGATCCTCGCCGCTTCCCGGGTCGCGGTAGGCGCCGACGTCGATACCCGAGAGCACGATCTCGCCGCACCCGGCGGCGACGGCGGCCCGTGCCTGGGCGACGGCGGCCTCGGCGGCGATGCTCCAGGGCTCGCCGCGAGCGAGCCGCACCGCGCAGTACGAGCAGCGGCCGGCGCAGCCGTCCTGAACCTTCAGCGTGAACCTGGTGCGCTCGCGCGCTTCGTCGAGGAGAGCCGCCGTGCCCGGCGCTGGAACGTCGCGTATCGCCACCCCGGCGGCCGCCAGCACGCAGTCTGCGATCTCGTGGGCGCCGGCCGCCCGGCCGGCCGCGCCGGCCGCCAGGGCAAGGCCGGGCTCTGTGAACTGTTCGGGACGTAGCGCCGCGGCGCACCCGGCGACCACCACCGGCCGGCCGTGGGCGGCCAGACGCCGCGCGAGCTGGCGCGACGAGCGCTCGGCCTCGCCTGTGACCCCGCAGGTCAGCACGACCTGGACGTCGGCCTGGGCGGGGTCGCGGACCGGCCGACAGCCGCGCGCGGCAAGCACGCCGAGCACGGCCTCGCTGTCGGCCTGGCTTACCTTGCAGCCGGCAAACGCGGCGTGGATGCGCAGCGGCTCGCGGCCGTCAGCGCGCTCGCCCTGACGACCGCCGCCGCCGGCGGTCATGGATCGGGCACCCCAGGCTGCGACTCGCCGGACCGAGACTCATCGGGCTGCGGCTCACCGGACCGAGACTCGCCGGGCGCCGGCGCCTCGAGCACGACGCAGTGCCACTCGCCTTCGCTCATGCTCTCGCGGCGACGATAGCCCCCGAAGGCCGCGAGCACGGCCGGCAGTTGTTCCTCGATCAGGCCGGCGGCGATCACCAGGCGCGGGTGTTCCTCGCCCGCGCCCAGAGCCGCCGAATAGCGCCTGCCAAGGGCGACGATCGGCGTCGCGGCGATGTTGGCGACCACCACCTCGGCGTGCGGCAGCTCGATCGCCGGGTCGGTGGCGTCGGCCCCGAACAGCAACGGCCACAGACGGTTGCGGCGGGCGTTTTCTTCGGCGATCATCAGTGCGTCGGGGTCGCTGTCGAAGGCAAACACCGGGGCGAAGCCCAGCCGCATGGCCGCCAGCGCCAGCACGCCCGTGCCGGTGCCGGCGTCGAGCAGGGAGCTAGGCGGCAGGGCGGCCAGTACGGCGAGGCACTGGCGCGTCGAGGCGTGCGAACCCGTGCCGAAGGCCATGCCGACGTCGATGATCACATCGAGCGTGCCGAGCAGCGGCGGCGCCCAGGGCGGCCGCACGGTGACGTTGCCGGTCGTGACCGGGTGGTGGAACTCGCGCCACTGGCGCTCCCAGCCGCCCTCCTCGCGCTCGCAGTAGAGCCGGCCGAGGGCGCGCAGCCCCTCCAGGGCGCGGCTGCAGGCGTCGCTGGCGTAGGTCTCGTCGGACAGCCAGAAGGTGAGCACCGGCAGACGCTCCTGCCAGCCTCCGAGGCCCAGGCCGAGCAGGACATCGACCGCCTCGTCGTAGCGGCCCTCGGCGACCTCTAAGGTGCAGCGCCTGAAGCGGGTCACGTTCACTGCCTGAAGGCGGCGCGCAGCTTGTCGAGGAAGCCCTCGTCGGGCTGGTAGTTCTTGTCGGTCGAGAGCTCCTCGAAGCGCTGCAGCACGTCGCGCTGCTCGTCGCTCAGGTGGCGCGGCACGGTGACGTTCAGCACGACGCGCAGGTCGCCGCGGCCGTAGCCCTGCAGCACCGGCACGCCGCGGTTGCGAAATACTTTGACGTCGCCGGGCTGGCTGCCGGCCGGCAGCTTGAGCTCGACGTCGCCGTCGAGCGCCGGCACGACGGTCTTCATGCCCAGGGCGGCGTCGACCATCGTCAGGTCGAGCCGGTAGACGAGGTCGTCGCCGTCGCGCAGGAAATGCGGGTCGGGGCGCACCCGAGCCAGGACGTAAAGGTCGCCGGGGCGCGCGCCCGGACCGCCGGCGCCGCCCTCGCCGGTGAGCCGCAGCCGCTGGCCGTGGGCGATGCCGGCTGGCACCTCGACCGTCACCGTGCGGCTGGCGCGCCGGCGGCCCGTGCCGCGACACTTCTCGCAGGGCTCGCGCACGATGCTGCCCTGGCCGCGACAGACGCTGCAGGTGCTGGTACGCACGAACTGCCCGAAGCCGCCCAGCGAGCTGATCTCGCGCGTGCGACCGGTGCCCTTGCACTGGGGGCAGGTCTCGCGACCGGTGCCGAGCTTGGCGCCGCTGCCCTGGCAGACCTCGCAACTCACGTCGGCGCGGACCTCGACGTTGGTGGACACGCCGAAGACCGCCTCGACCAGGTCGAGCTCGACTTCGACTTCGATGTCGTCGCCGCGCGGCGCGCTGGCCGAGGTCCCGAAGGGACCTGCGCCGCCGGGGCCGCGTAGCCCCGAGCCGAAGGGGTCGCCGCCGAAGAACACATCGAACAGATCGGAGAAACCGAACTGCGAGAAGTCGGGCGCGCCCTGTCCCTTGAGACCGTCGAAGCCGTAGCGGTCGTAGGCCGCCCGCGTCTGATCGTCGGAGAGCACCTCATAGGCCTCGGCGAGCTCCTTGAAATTGGCTTCGGCTTCGGGGTCGTCGGGGTTCACGTCGGGATGGAACTGGCGCGCCAGCCCGCGGAAGGCCTTTTTGATCTCGGCTTCGCCGACGTCGCGGCCGACGCCCAGGACGTCGTAGTAGTCGCGTTTCATCTACCAGGTCTCTTCGAGCAGCGAGCTGAGCGTGACCGCGGCGCCGCGCACGGCGGCGATGGCGGTGTGGTAGTCCATGCGCATCGGGCCCAGGACGCTGACCGTGCCGAGGTTGCGGTTGGCCACGCCGTAGCTGGCGGCGACAAGCGAGCAGGCCTGCAGCGAGGGGTCGTCCATCTCGCGGCCGATGCGCAGGTACAGGTCAGGGCCGCGCAGCGCCTCGGAGAGGAGCTGCAGCAGGTTGTAGCGCTCCTCCAGCAGGGCGACGATGTCGTTCAGGTGGCTCGCGCCCTGTTCACTCAGGCGCTCGAGCAGGCGCGCCGTGCCGCCCAGATGCAGGCTCGAGTCCTCGAAGACCACGACCTCGAAGGCCGGCCGCAACATCGCAAGGAAGGCGCGCTCCTGGGCCCCGAGCTCGGGGCTCGAGAAGGTCGAGTCGACCACCCGGGTGCCGACCTGCTTGCCGGTCAGACGCTCGTTCAGATAGACGCGGGCGAAGTCGGCGAGGCCCTCGTCGATGGCCCGCTCGACGTGGAAGACGCGCTTGGTCACCCGCCCGGCGCTGGTGATCACCACGACCATCACGGCGTGGGGCTGCAGCGAAAGCACCTCGATGTGGCGGATGGCGGTGGCGGTCACCGACGGCGTCGAGACGATGGCCAGCAGCTCGGTGGCCCGCGAGAGCGCCTCGGCGGTCTCTTCGAGGGCGCCGTCGATCTCGCTGCGCACCGTGGTGTGGCCGAGCGGCAGGGCCGGCGTGTCGTGGCGCTCTTTGACCACGGCGTCGGCGTAGTAGCGGTAGCCCGCGTCGGTGGGCACGCGGCCCGCCGAGGTATGCGGATGATCGAGCAGGCCGAGCTCCTCGAGTGTCGCCAGATCGTTGCGGATGGTCGAAGACGCTATGCCGAAGGTATGCGACTCGAACAGAAGTTTGGAACCGACGGGCGAACCCGAGGCGATGAACTCCTCAACCACCGCTCCTAGGACCAGCTCCTGCCTCGGAGTCAGAGTCATTCACGCCTCCAGAAACGACGAATCGCGGAACAAGCGTACGCAGACCCCGTTTGCCACGTACCGCCCCTTTCGCGTCACTCGAAGTGTACCACCGGCGAGCGAGACCAATCCAGCGCCGGCGAGCGGCGCCAGGGCGCTCTGGTCGATCACCCCGCCAAGCTCGTCGAGCGGCACCCGTTCGCCGGTGCGGGCGGCCAGCAGAAGGCGCTCGCGAGCGCGCGTCGCGTCGTCGAGCGCCTCGTGTGAGCGCGGCGGGTCGGCGCCGCCTTCGAGGGCGGCCAGATAGGTCTCGATATCGGGCAGATCACGCTGCCGGCGACCGCCCACGGTGCCCACGGCGCCGGGCCCCAGGCCCAGGTAGTCGAGACCGCGCCAGACCGCGGAGTTGTGGCAGCAGCGATACCCCGGCCGGGCGAAGTTGCTGACCTCATACCAGTCCAGGCCGAGCCCGCCCAGGCCGGCGACGGCGCGCCGGTACATGGCCGCCATGGTGTCGTCGTCGGGCAGCGTGGACGCCTCGCGGTCGGAGCGCGCGTCGGCAGCGGCCGACTGTGCCCCTGACTCGTGACCAAAGCGCGTTGCCTCTGAAGACAACGTTGGGGCCTCGCGGGTGGAGCACACTCCCTCGCCGGGCAGGATCGACGTCTCGCGCCCCGAGCGGGCCCCATCGGACAGCGCGGCTGCCTCGCCGCCGAGCTGCGCCCCGTCGCCCGGTTCCACACGCGCGGCGAGCGCGCTGCCGGCCACGATGCCGAGCTCATACCAGGAGACATGGTCGGGTCGCAGGCGGGCCACTGTCGCAAGTTCGACCTCGATGTCCGCGAGGCCCTGCCCCGGCAGGCCGAAGATCAGGTCGATGCCGAGGCCCGGGGCGCCCGGCCGGCCCGGAGTGCGCGCGACGCGGCCGGCGGTCGAGCCGGCACCGGCCGTCGAACCCGGGGCGATCGTCGAGCCGAGGACGGTCGGCGGGGCGGCGGCGGTCGGTTCGGCGGCCGGCGGGGCGGCGGGTCGGGC
>PKYM01000179.1 GCA_003132645.1 Actinomycetota bacterium
GAGCCCAACCTGGCCCGCCTGTTCGCCGGCTCCGAGGGCACCCTCCTGCTGTTCACCGAGCTCGAGGTGCAGCTCGACGTCCGGCCCCAAGCGCGGTCTCTGGCCGCGCTCACGTTCGGCAGCCTGCGCGCCGCGCTCGAGGCCAACCTCGTCATCCTCACGACGAGCCCCTCGGCCGTCGAGCTCATCGACCTTGTGCCGCTGCGCGGCTCGCCCAACCTGCGGCGCTTCACCCGTCTCGGGCCCATCCTCGACGGCGACGATCCGGCGGTGCTGCTCGTCGAGTATCAGGGCACGCGCGACGAGAGCCTCGCCGGCCTCGACCGCCTGCGGGCCGTGGTCCCGGACCTCGGCGCCCGGGTCGAGATCTTCTTCGCCGATCCGGCCGAGGCAAACGAGGCCTGGGAGCTGCGCCGCGCTTCGTTGCCCCTGCTCATGGGCGCCCCAGGGGTGGAGCGGCCCGCCTCGTTTGTCGAGGACACCGCCGTGCCCCCCGAACGTCTCGCCGACTACGTCGACGAGTTCCGCCGCATCGTCGCGGCGCACGGCGCACGCGCGTCGTTTACCGGCCACGCCTCGGCCGGGTGCATGCACGTGCGCCCCATGCTCGACCTGAAGAGCGCCGCGGGTGTCGGTCGGCTCCAGGACATCGCCAGCGAGGTCGGGCGTCTCGTTGCCGAGTATCACGGTGCGTTCTCGGGCGAGCACGGCGACGGCTTCTCGCGGTCGTGGTTCAATGCCGAGCTCTTCGGGGCCGAGACGTACTCCGACTTCATCGCCCTGAAGGATCTCTTCGATCCGCGACGCCTGCTCTCGCCGGGCCGCAAGGTCGAAGGGCCGCCGATCGCCGAGAACCTGCGCTTCGGAGCCGGCTATCGCGCTCGCTCGGGGTGGCGCCCGCGGCTCTCGTATGCTCGCGAGGGCGGTTTCGATCTCGCCGTCGAGCGCTGTTTCGGCGCCGGCCTGTGCAGAAAACAGGTCGGCACGATGTGTCCGCCGGCGGCCGCCACGCGTGAGGAGTGGCACACGACGCGGGCGCGCGCCAACCTCCTGCAGGCGATGGTCGCCGGCGCCGTCGCGCCAGCGTCGCTTACCGACGACGAGTTCGAGGAGGTTCTGGGCACCTGCCTGGCCTGCAAGGCCTGCAGCGCGGAGTGTCCGGCGGCAGTCGACATGGCAGCTCTCAAGGCCGAGTGGCTGGCCGAATGTAACGCCCGCGACGGCGTGCCGCTGCTGGCCCGCGCCGTCGCCGACCTGCGCATGCTGTCGCGCCTGGCGGCGCCGCTCGCGCCGCTCGTCAACGTGCTAGGGCGCGGGCCGCTGGCCCGCGCCCTCATGCCGCTCGTCGGGGTCGACCCGCGGCGCGCCGCGCCGACGATCGCGCGGCGCTCCTTCAGCGAACGGGCGCGGGCGGCGACCGCGGCGCGCACGGCGAACGCGGCGGGTGCGATGAACGCGGCCCGCGCAGACGTCATCGTGTTCGCCGACTGCTTCATCGAACACCAGGAGCCGCACATCGGCGAGGCTCTGCTGGCCCTCCTGCGAGCGGCGGGCTACACGCCCCGGGTAGAGAGCGCCGGCTGCTGTGGGCGCACGATGCTGTCGGTGGGCATGATCGACAAGGCGCGCCGCGCCGCCCGGGCGACCGCCCGGGCGCTCGCGCCACAGGCTCGCACCGGCCTGCCGATCGTCTTCATCGAGCCGAGCTGCCAAGCGATGGTCCACGACGACTGGGAGCGGTTGCTGCCCGGCGACGGCGATGCCGCCGCCGTGGCCGCCGCGGCGCGCTCCGGGCTGGCGCTTGTCGCCGATGCCGCCGCGGCCGGCAGACTGCACTTTCGCGCCGGTGGGAGCGCCCTGGTCCATCCCCACTGTCACGAGCGGGCGGTGTTCGGCGTCGAGGACACCCTGCGCGCGCTGCGCTGCGTGCCGGAGCTCGAGCTCACGGTGCTCGACGCCGGCTGCTGTGGCATGTCAGGTGTCTTCGGCTATCGCAAGGAACACTACGACCTCAGCGTTCAGATCGCCTCACGGGCGCTGCTGCCGGCGCTGCGCGGGGTCAGCGGCGAGGTCGCCGTGCTGGCGACCGGCACGTCGTGCCGGTCGCAGATAGGCGACCTCGCCGCCCGCCCCGCGCGCCACCCCCTCGAGTTCCTGGCCGAACGGCTCATGACCTGATCAAGCGGCTCATGACCCGAGCTCCGCGCCGGGATCTGCCTGCATGCGGGATTGTTCGCAACCGCCCCGCCTTATCGAGCGCCGGCGACAGCGCAATGCCGCCCGCCGGTGCATCCGCACTGGCGCTCGGCGCCCGGGACGCCTAGAATACAAACAGGCGGTAGTGGGTTCGCGGCCGTGCGGCGGCCCGACTGCCGGCGAGTATCGATGAAAGACACCTCTACGAAAAAAGCAAAGAGTCGCGCCCCCGAGGCGGTCGTCGTCGATTTCGATCTCTGCAAGGCCTGCGGCATCTGCGTCGAGTTCTGTCCCCAGGACGTCTTCGATCGCGATGAGCTCGGCCGCCCGGTCGTCGCCCGGCTCGACGATTGCACTGCATGCGCGTTCTGCGAGCGTCATTGTCCCGACTTCGCCATCGACATCGTACGCTCCACAGGGAAGGCCTGATGCCCCAGCCACGTCGTTTGGTCGAAGGCAACGAAGCGGTCGCCGAAGGCGCCATCGCGGCCGGCGCGCGATTCTTCGCGGGTTACCCGATCACCCCCTCGACCGAGATCGCCGAGGTGCTTTCGCGCCGGCTGCCCCAGGTGGGCGGCCACTTCATGCAGATGGAGGACGAGATCGCTTCGATCGGCGCCGTCATCGGCGCTTCGCTGGCCGGAGCCAAGGCGCTCACGGCCACCTCCGGCCCCGGCTTCTCGCTCATGCAGGAGAGCATCGGCTACGCCTCGATGGCCCAGGTGCCGTGCGTCATCGTCGACGTCATGCGCGGTGGTCCTTCGACCGGTCTGCCTACCGAGCCCTCGCAGGGTGATGTCATGCAGGCGCGCTGGGGCACCCACGGCGAGCACTCGATCATCGCGCTCGTGCCGAGCTCGGTGGCGGAGTGCTTTACGCTCACAGTCGAAGCTTTCAACCTCTCCGAAGCCTACCGCACCCCGGTCATCGTGCTTTCCGACGCCACCATCGGACACATGCGCGAAGCGGTCGCGCTGCCGCTTCCCGAGGAGCTGCGCGTCGCCGCCCGCGGCGAGCCCGACGTGGCGCCCGAAGACTACGACGAGGTCATGTCGACGGTCGACAACATCATGCCGCGCCCCGCGCTCGGTTCGCGCTACGCGGTGCACGTAACCGGATTGGTCTACGACCGCCGCCGCGGCGGCGTGCCGGCGACCGGCACGCCGGCGGTCGCCGACGGGCTCGGGCGTTACCTGCGCGAGAAGATCTATCACCACCAGGACGCCATCTGCCGGGTCGAAGAGCTCGAGATGGAAGACGCCGAAGTCGCCATCCTCGCCTACGGTTCGGTGGCGCGCTCCGCGAAGGCGGCCATGAAGTGGGCGCGTCGCCAGGGCGTCAAGGTCGGCCTTGTGCGGCCCATCACGCTGTGGCCGTTTCCCACCGAGGCCGTCGAGCACATGGGCGACCAGGTGCGCACCATCATCGTGCCCGAGATGAACCTGAGACAGATCGCCTGGGAGGTCCAGGCGGCCGTCGCCGGCAGGGCCAAGGTGGTCGACCACGGTCGTGTCGACGGTAAGCTCATCCGTCCCGAGGAGATCGCCGCGCTGATCCGCGACGAGTTCCACTATCACCACTTCGAGGAGATGGCATGACCGCCCTGGTCGACGAGGAACTGCTCGAACGGGCGCCGCACGACACGAACCTGCCGCGCGTCACGCCACACAGCACGGCTGAGATCACGAGCCACCTGCGCACGCCACACACGCTGTGGTGCCCGGGGTGCTCCAACGGCATCGTGACGCGGGCGCTGATCGATGCCGTCCTGACGCTCGACCTCGACCTCGACCGTACCTGCCTCATCGCCGGCATCGGCTGCGCCGGTCGCATCACCGCCTACATCAACTGGTCGACGGTGCACACCGCCCACGGTCGTGCCCTCACCGTCGCCACCGGCGCCAAGGCCGCCGACCCCGGCCTCAACGTCATCGTGGTGATGGGCGACGGCGACTGCGTGGCCATCGGCGGCAATCACCTGATCCACGCCGCGCGGCGCAACATCGACGTCACCGCCATCGTCTTCAACAACTCGATCTACGGCATGACCGGCGGCCAGATGAGCCCGACGACCTTCGAGGGCGACCTCTCCACGACGAGCGCCTATGGCAACGTCGAGCAGGCCTTCGACATCTGCGAGCTGGCGCGCGCCGCGGGTGCGACCTACGTCGCCCGCGGCACGTCGTACAATTACCTGCGGCTGTCCCAGCTCATCGCCGGCGGCATCGCTCACAAGGGCTTCTCGTTCATCGAGGCGATGGTCGCCTGCCCGACCTACTACGGGCGTCAGAACGGGTTTTCCGACCCGGCCGAGATGCTCAAGGTGCAAAAGGCGCGGGCCGTGCCGGTCGCCGAGTTCGACCGCGATGGGCCGCGCTTGCGCGACCGCTACCCGGTCGGCGTCCTGCACCATGCCGAGCGCGTCGAGTACACGGCGGCCTACGCCGACGTCGTGCGGCGCGCCGGGGAGCGTTCCCGTGGCTGAGCCCACTGCCGACGACCGGGCAGCGACCCGCCACGAGATCCGCCTCTCGGGGTCGGGCGGCCAGGGCATCATCCTGGCGGCGACCCTGCTGGCCGACGCCGCCGTGGCGAGCGGCCGCGAGGTGATCGGCACGCAGAGCTACGGGCCCGAGGCTCGCGGCGGCGCCTCGAAGGCCGAAGTGATCATCTCCGACGACGAGATCGACTTTCCCGAGGTGACCGCACCCGTCATCACGGTCTGTCTCTCCCAGGAAGCCTTCGACGCCTATGCTCCCCTCACTGTGCCCGGTGGCCTCGTCGTGTACGACGAACGGCTCGTCACGGCGCAGCCGCTCGTCAAGGCGCAGCCGCTCGAAGGGCTCCGCCTCGTGGGCCTGCCGTTCACCTTTCTGGCCGAGACCGAGCTGGGCAAGGCTATCGCCGCCAACATCGTCATGCTCGGCGCGCTTCAGCAGCTCACCGGGGTGATCCGCGCCGACGCACTCGAAGACGCCGTGCGCCGCCGTCTGCCGGCCAAGATCGTCGAACTCAACATCAGGGCGCTGAAGCTGGGCCACGACTGCGCTGCGCAAACGGAGCGCGGCCCGGCCGCGCCGCGTCGCCGTCGCGTCGCCGCGGGCAGGACAGGCGAGTCCGGCCCGGCATGAACCTCGCCATCCTCGTGGCCGGGATCGTGGGGCTCGCGGTCGCGGCTTTTTTCTTTGTGGAGCTGCTGGTCGACGCGCTTCGCCGCCGGCAGTTCATCGACGTCGGCATCGCCGCCGGTGTTGTGGCGCTCACCGTCTGGCTGCTGTTCACCTACGGTGACGGTCTGCTGCAGTAGGCCCTTCCGGGTCGCCCGGCGCCGCCCGCCCGCACGTTGCCCGCCCGCGGGTCTCGGCGCCGCCCGCCCGCGGCGCTAGACGTCGCCCGCACGCCGCTTTAGCCACCGCCCTTGCCACGACCCGCGCTGACTTGCGCCGCGACCCTCGCCGCCTAAGGTTTGCGGGAAGTTTGCCGATACTCAGGAGGTCATCGGCCGCAGCCAGTGCGGGCCGATGCGGCAGCGAAGTGAGGCCAGACGTGTTGCTCCAGCAGCGAGAATGTCACGGCCGTGTGGCGGTTCCCGAGGCCCTTTGATGGGGGCCAAGCGGATCCTCGTCGTCGACGATAACCCCGACGTGTTGCGGTTGGTCGACCAAGCCCTTACGGCGGTCGGCTACGAAGTGACGACGTCCCCGGACGGCCGGTCGGCCGTGCGCGACGGCGCCCTGTCGCTGCCCGATCTCGTCCTGCTCGACATCGGCTTGCCCGACGAAGACGGCTTCAAGGTCTGCACCCGGCTGCGCGAGAAGCCGGCGGCGCTCGTCTGTCCCATCATCTTCCTGACTGCCGCGGGCGACATCGACAGCCGCCTGCACGGTTTCGAGCAGGGAGCCGTCGACTATATCGTCAAGCCTTTCCACATCAAGGAGCTGCTGGCCCGGATCAAGGTCCATCTGCACGAGGACGAGTTGCCCAAGGGCGACGTGCCGAGTCCGCTGACCGAGCGCGAGCGCGAGGTCGTTAAACTGCTGGCCACCGGTAAGACCTACAAGCAGGTGGCGCACGCGCTGCAGGTATCGCAGAGCACCATCCGCAACCACCTGCACAACGTCTACCACAAGCTCGAGGTCGTCGACCGCGCCCAGGCGGTCATCGTGAGCCGCGAGCAGGGCTGGATCTAGCCGGCGGCAGTCGCGAAACGTTGCAAGTTGCAACTTCTCGTGACCGACCCATGTGACACAAAGGGAGCGGCGGGGCGCCAGAGGCGCCCCGCCGCTCCCTTTCTACGCTGACCCTCTTCGTCTGTACGCTGACCCTCTTCGCGCTCCGGCCGGGCCAGGCCCGGCGCGAGTCGTCAGGAAGTCTGGAACGGCATGTCCGGCAGCGACCACCAGCCGGCCAGCACGCGCCGATCGACCACGCGGCGGTCGGGCTGCGGCCGTGGTCCCGAGCCCCGGCGGCGCTCGGCTTGGCGGCGGTCGACGATCACCTGCACGTCGCCGCGCTGCGAGTAGCGCGTCTCGAGCCGGTGGGCGAAGAACTCTTCGAGCGCCTTGGGCACGACGATCGTCTTCACCTCGGTGCTCGCTTGTCGGTCGGCCATCTTGATTTCCTCCTCGAAGACTGGGCGGCAGCCTAGGGTTTCGCTTTGTCGCCGGGGAGTCCTGCCCCGCCGTGTTGCCCGAAGGGCCAACTGTACGGTCGCAAGGCCGCGGGCACTGTCGTTCGGCGTTGTCTGGGTTGACGACATGGCAGGCGACGGAGCGACTCGCACTTGACGCCCTACCGTGCCCGTTCGTCGCGCTGCTCCCACCGCACGTGCGCTCAAGCGCCCCGCGCGACGCCCGCGTTGTTCCTCTGGCGCCCCGGCTTGCGTATCATCGGCATCATGACGATGCGGACCGAACGGCGGCGTGGCCGCCTCGCTGCAACGGTCGGGGCGCCCTGGAGCGCGCTCTCGACGGTGAAGGCGCGTCCGGACAGGCGGCGCTGGTGCTCAGGGGCGTTCGGGCCGGTGCGGCGGCCATGAGGCTCGGCCGGCGCCTGGCCGCCATCTACAACCCGACCTCCGGCGGCGGGCGCTTCCGGCGCGACGTGCCGCTGATCGTCGGGTCGCTCGGGGCACTGGGCTTCGTCGTCGAGGAGCACCCGACCGAGCGCGCCGGGCAGGCCACCGAGCTGGCCGCGCGGGCCGTCGAGGACGGCATCGATGTGGTCTGCGCCATCGGTGGCGACGGCACCGTCAACGAGGTCGTCAACGGCATGGCGGGCAGCGACGTGCCGCTCGCCGTCATCCCCACCGGCACGGTCAACGTCCTGGCCATCGAGCTCGGCATCCCGCTCGACCCGCCCGACGCCTGTCGCCTGGCTGCGCAGGGCCACGTCATCGCGGTCGACCTGGGACTGGCGGGCGAGCGCTACTTCGCCCTGATGGCCGGTTGCGGCCTCGACGCGGCCGTCGTGTCGTCGCTCAACCCGACCTTGAAGAAGGCCCTGAAAGAGGCGGCCTTCGCCATCCAGGGACTCGCCAAGTACCTGACTGCCGACTCGCCCCTGATCCGCGTCGAGACCGAGGAGGAATGCATCGACGGCTACTACGTCGTGCTCGGTAACGCCGCCAACTACGGCGGCAACTTCGGCGTGACCCCGCTGGCCGACATGCGCGACGGCCTGCTCGACGTCTGCGTGCTCACCGACAAGTCGTTCTTCGAGTTCGCCGGCTACTGGCTGGCGGCGCTGGTCAGCGCGCCGATGCAGCACTCCAAGGTGCGCTATTTTCGCACCGAAGCGGCGCGCCTGACGGTCGCCCCCGGCGAGACCGGAGAGGTCCTGGTGCAGACCGACGGCGAGCCCGCCGGCAGGCTACCGATCGACTGCCGCATCGCGCCCGGCGCCTTGCGCGTCATCGTGCCCTGAAGAAGAGCGAAAGCGAAAGGAATCCCGTGATCCCCAACCTGAGCCTGTTCGATGAGGCCGCCTGCGCCGCGGTCCACGCCGCGACGCTCGACGTGCTGGCCAGGGGCGGGGTGCGCTTCGCCAGTCGCCGCGCGCTCGGGATCCTGCGCGACGCCGGGGCCGAGGTCGACGACGAGAGCATGGTCGCCCGCCTGCCGCGCGAGCTGGTCGAGCAGGCCGTCGCGCGGGCGCCGCGCGACGTCGTGCTCGGCGCGCGCGACCCGGCCCGCGACGTCGTGCTGGACGGCGCCCGCACCTGGCTCACGGTCGACGGCACCGGGGCGGCCACCCTCGACCATCGCACGGGGCAGCGACGGTCTTCGACGGCCGCCGACGTCGCCGAGGCCACGCGCGTCGCCGACTCACTCGACGAGATCGGCTTCGTCTGGCCCCCGGTCAGCGCCAACGACGCCGCGCCCCGCACAGAGGTCCTCGAGACGCTCGCCCTGCTGCTCGAGAACACGAGCAAGCACGTGCAGTACGAGGTGCAGCGGGTAGAAGAGGTGCCCTTCGTCATGGACATGCTGGCGGCTGCCTGCGACGACGGTCGCTGGGACCCGCGGCGGCCGCTGCTGTCGGTCGTCTACTGTCCGGTGTCGCCGCTGCACCACGAGCACGAGATGCTCGACGCCTGCCTTGCGCTTGCCGCGCAGCGGGTGCCGATGTGCATCTACTCGCTCGGCCTGAGCGGCGCGACCGCGCCGGCGAGTCTGGCCGGCGTCGTCGTCCAGACCAACGCCGAGATCCTGAGCGCGATCGTGCTCTTCGAGCTGGTCGAGCCCGGTTTGCCGGTGATCTACGTGGCCGACGCCGGCGTACTCGACATGCGCTCGGGGGTGTATGCGTGCGCCGGTCCCGAAGCGATCCTCATGAACGTGGCCCTGGTCGCCATGGGGCGCTCCTACGACCTGCCGGTCATGGCCACCGGCTTCACGAGCGACGCCAAGGAGTATTCGGTGGTCGCCGGTTTCGAGGGCGGCTCCGCCGCGCTGGCCGCCATGCTGGCGCGCCCCGACGCCATCGTCGGCGCCGGTCTGCTCGCTTCGGCCCAGATGCTGTATCTGCCGAAGCTCGTGCTCGACGCCGAGATCATGCGCCAGTGCGAGGCCGTGCAGCGCGGCCTGACGGTCGACGAGGAGCATCTCGCCGCCGATCTGATCCGCCGGATCGGGCCACGTGGCCAGTACCTGGCCGCCCGCGAGACGCGCCGCACCCTGCGGGCCGGCGAGCACTACCGGCCGCAGGCCTACGGGCGCGAGAGCTACGACGCCTGGAGCGAGGCGGGTCTGACCGACGTGCAGCGCGCCGCCGCCACGGTCGACGAGATCCTCGAGCGTCATGTTCCCAAGCCGTTGCCGGCCGGCGCCGCCGAAAGCTTTGCCACGGCCATCGTGGCGGCGCGCGCGGAGCTCGCCGAACGCTAGGCGTAACGGACGGGCGCCCGCGCGCCCGCGGACGTCCGTCCGCAGCCGCTCGGGCGCTCGCGCGGCGGTCTCTACAGGCCCATCAGCGTGGCCAGCGAATGCAGACGCTTGACGTAGGCGTCGCGGGCTTTGGGTTCGCGCACGGCGACCTCGCCGGGCGCCGCGATGGGCACGACCTTGAACGAGGGACTGTCGTAGACGCGCATCTCGAGAGGGTCGTGTTCGGCGGCATCGGCCTGGCCGAAGAGCTTGCCGAGCAGGAAGCGCGACGCTTCGTCGCCGATCGGCACCACGTAGTGGGGCGTCGTGATCGAGATCTCGCGGGACAGATACGAATAGCAGTTGTCCTGCTCGTCGGGACGGGGACGACGCAAGTGACAATCGCTGCGCGGCACGCACTTCACGACGGTCGTGAAGTAGGCCTTGCCGCGGCCGCCGTTCAGCAGCGTCGGCATCAGCTCCGCGAGCTCGCGGAGCACCGCGCTGCCGGCCGGCAGGTCGGCAGCTTCTTCTTCGGGCGAGGGATGCAGCGAGACGAACATGACCTGGGCGTGAGGGTGCCCGGCTCCGGAGAGGGCGCGCAGCCGACAGGACACGATGTCGTCGCATCGCGTGCACTGTCTCTCGGCTCGCGCCAGCTCGTCCAGCTTTTCGGCGGCGTCTTCCATGGGGACCACGCTCCTTTGCCTCGAGGGTCCGCGGTGATCAGCCCCCGCCGCGGTAGCGAGGGGGCGTGTGAAAGTGACTTCAGCGGCGATTGCGCTCACGCGCGCTCGCCGCGCAGGCGATACTCCAGGCTGATCGCGTCGGTCGTGCCGATGAGGCACAGAAGCAGCTCGTCGCTGAACGGTGCGAGGACGATGTTCAGGTCGTCGAGCTCGACGGTGATGAGGCGCGTCTCGCTCTGGGCGAGCTCGTCGGCCAGCCGGGCGGCGATGTCGATCGCCCCGCCCAGGTGGGCGGCGACCGCCTCGGCGTCGACCTCGGCGTCGGCCGACGAGGCGACGAGAAAGCCGTCGTGGGAGATCAGCAGGGCGGCCTTGACGCCCGGTCGCTCCCGGTAGGGGGCGAGCTTGCTGGCGAGCGCGTCGCTGGTAGTCATGAGGCCTCCAGAGCTGTCGAGATCTGTTCGCGCACGGCCCGGGCGAAGCTGTCGGCGTGAGTCGTGTCGGCGAAGGTCCGCGAGAAGCCGGCAGGGCTGCCGGCGATCTCGCTCAGGAACATACTCATGCGCGGGATGGGCGCGCTGCCCGATCTGTCGGCGCCGCCCGGTTCGTCGGCGATTCCTTCGAGGGGTAGCTGGATGAGCGTGTCGCCGGAGAGGAAGAGACGATTGAGCTCGCGTGAAGACAGCCGGATGAGGACGTGCACGACGATCCCCGCGCTGGTCTGCTCGCTGCCGATGTCGATCTCCACGACCCGATACTAGGGCAACGGTTCGCGCCGTTTCAAGCCGAGTGTCGCGTGGGTGCTTGGGCGAAGCCGTGGGCGGGTGCCTGGGCGAAGTCCCGAACGCGTGCCTGACGAAGTCGCGGGCGGGGCCGGCGGCGCTCCCCGAGCGGGCCGGGCAACGAGCCGGCGGGGCTCCTACAGGGCCACCGCGACGGGTGGTTCGCCTGCCGTGGCCAGGGCGGCGGGGACCATGACGAACTCGGCCGGCTCGGCTGCCGACGGGGCCATGAGCGACTCCAGGGCCTCGTCGACCAGGTCGCGCGCGTCGCGCAGCGGCGGGTAGGCGGCGACGCCGAACGAGAGGGTCTGGCGGCGGCGGTCGATCAGCTGCCCGGAGACCTCGTGAACGGCTCCCTGCGCCCACTTCCGCGCCGCGCGCGAGTCGTTCGCGTGCAGCGTGAAGGCCAGCGTGTCGGGCCCCAGTCTGAAGGCGAGGTCGTCGGGGCCGAGCGTGCGCTTGAGGCGTCGCGCGACGGTCTGCACGACGGCCTCGCTGCCCTTCTCGCCGCTGAAGTCGCGCAGGTCGCGGAAGTGGTCGAGCCGCACGCTGACGAGCGCCAGCGGCTCGTGGGCGGCCTCGGCCGCGGCGAGCTCCGGCGGCACCAGCAGACCCAGGCGCGAGCGCGTGTAGAAACCGGTCGTCGGATCGACCGCGGGGGCGGTGGCCTGGCGGGCGCGCCGCCGCGCGCCGCGTCGCGCTCGCCAGGC
>PKYM01000214.1 GCA_003132645.1 Actinomycetota bacterium
CCCCCCTCAGGCTCGCCCTTGGCCCCCGGCCCGCTCCGCCCCCGAGCGCGCCTGTCGACCCGTATCCGTAATCGTTGCGCGAGTCGGGAAGCGGCGTATGCTGATGGTCGACGCCGCTTTCCGGGGGGAGGCGGTGCTCCAGGTGTGGCGGCCACACATCCCCCCCAAGGGTTGGTTTCAAGCAGAGCAGCTTCGGCAGCGAGACCACGATCGCGTGGTCGCCGAAGGCCGGCGACGCGAGACCGCGACCGAGGCCTCCCTCAGTCAAGTTGCCCGCGGGCAAAGGGGACGGCTATGCGACCCACTGACATCCTCGCCAGGGAACACGCTCTCGTCATGCTCGTGACCAGAGTCGCCGAGCAAGAGGTGCGCTACATGCGCGACACCGGCGAGTACCGCACAGACGAGGTCCGTGAGGTGGTCGATTTCTTCGAGCTGTTCACCGAGGCCTGCCACGACCCCAAAGAGGAGCGCATCCTCTTTGCCCGGCTGGTCGAGCGCGGGCTCGACGCCAAGGTCGGCGTCCTGGGACAGTTCTACCGCGAGCACGCCGAGTTCACCCAGCGGCTGCACGACATCGCCGACTGGCTGCGTCGCGACCGCAAAGAGGGCCCGCTCGATGTGGCGGAGCTCGCCGACAAGCTCGACGGCTATCTGCTTCTCATGCGTTCGCACGTCGGCCGCGAGGAGGAGTTGCTCTACACGCTGGCTAACGGGCTTCTCACAGACGACGATCAGGAAGAGCTCCTGCGGATGTTCGCCGCAGTCGACGAGACCGAGGCGTCCGAGGGCCTGCAGGAGCGCTACTCGGAGATCGCCCACCTGCTGATGAGCCGACCCACGGAGACCCTCCAGAAGGAGCACAAGATCTGCCTGTCGGTGCTCGAGGCGATGGAACGCGAGATCGGCAGAGTCGAAGCGGGCGATCTCTTCGGCGCCGAGACCTTCGCCAAACTGATTGGCTTCTTTCACTCCTACATGGTCGAATGTCACGAGCCCAAAGAGGCCAGTCTGCTGATCCCCAAGCTCGTGCAGCGCGGCATCAGCGGCGACGAGGGGATCCTGGCCGACTTGAAGGGCGAGCACACGGAGTTGGTCCACAGGTTATCGTCGGCCGAGGCCGAACTTGACGCGGCGGCATCCGGCGGCAAGGCGCGCGCCGCCTTCTTTGCCGACTTGCGTTCCTACATCGAGGGCATGCGCACCCACATGCGCGCAGAGGACGAGCTGCTGTTTCCGCTCGTGCCCCAGGTGCTCACGCAGCGCGACCTCGAGGAGCTCGCCCGGGCCTTCGAGTCGGTAGAGTCCCAGGAGATCATCGACGGCGTGCACGACAAGTACGTCGACCTGGCGCGTCGCCTGGCGATCTCGTAGGACGCGGGCCGGCGGTNNTCGCGGGACAGCGAGCGGCCGCCGGTCGCGGCAACGAGGCAGACCCGGGCGGCGGCTACAGCAGGCCGGTGAAGTTGCCGGTCCCCCAAGGCGACGCGGCCACGGCGTCGGCGACGGCGATGGCGTTGTCGCCCGCGCGCAGGGCCGCGAGAATGCCCCCGTAGTAGCCGTTGCGCAGGGTGGCGATGGTGGCCTGAAAGCCCTGGGCCCAGCTCAGGTAGGCCTTCACGCCGACCGAGTTCATGGCCGTGGCGCCCGGCTCCGGCATGGTCGTGTCGAGCGGGTTGTAGCGGGCCGAGTTGTGCCAGTGGCCGCCCTCGGCGAGCTCCCAGGCCGTGACCGCCGCGACGTTCGCTGAGGTGAGCGGCATGTGGATCTGCTGGAGCAGTGCCTTGGCCCAGGTGAGCGGCGAGTAGTGACCCGACAGCGGCACCGGCGCGACGAGTCCGCCGCCGCCCTTGGCGGGCTTCTGCTGGGCGAGGATGTGCTGGATCTTGGCGGTGAGGTCGTCGAGGATGGCGCGTCGCTGGGCGATCTTGTCGGACATCGAGAGTTGCTGCGCGTCGACGTGTGCCTGAGCGGCCTGCGAGCTCGCGCGCTGGGTCGCCAGGGCGTTCGCCAGCCGGCTGACCTGAGAGTTCAACTGGGCGAGGCCGCTGTTGTCGCGCTGGTCCTGCTGGGCCAGCCGCCTGAAGAAGGTGAGCTGGGTCTGGAGCTGAGTGAACGTCGCCGACGCGGCCAGCACGTCGACGAGCGAGTACGAGCCCATCTTGTACATGGCCGCCAGCCTGGCGCCGATGACGGCGCTCTGATGGTCGAGCGCTGTCTGCGACTGAGACAGCTGGAGGCGCGTCTGCGAGAGCGTGAGATTGACGGCGTTGAGCGCCGCGACCGCGTCGTCGTACCGAGTTCGGATGGCCCGCATCTGGAGCTCAAGGTGGGCCATCTGCCGGCGCTGTCCGAGGGCCGCCGCCTCGAGGCCCTTGAGCGTGGTCGGCGTACGCACGGCGACGATCACGGTCGGTGCGGCCAGGGCGCGGCTGGGGCTGAGTAACGCAGACGAGAGGAGGGCGGCGGTGGCGGTCGCCAAAGCGACCGCCACCGCCGCCCTCACCAGCCGTCTGTTTGCGCGCCACTCCATCTTGTGGTGTATCGGCCCCTGGCGAAGGGCCTTTAGGCTAGGCGGCGACGACCAGCTTCACGTTGAGCAGCGGCGTGCCGGTCGCGCCCATGAGGCGTAGCCAGAGCGGCAGGTACATCTCGGTGGCGCGAGCGGCTGTGATGTCGCCGAGGTCGACGATCCGGCTCCAGCCCAACCAGCCCTCGAGCACGTGCTCTGTGACCCACGACTTGGCCGCGGCGTCGTTGCCGGCGACGAAGAGGTCGGTCTCCTCGCCGAGCCGGCCGGGGTCGACCATCACCGCGGCGGTCACCGTGTTCAAGGCTTTGACCACCCGGGCGCCGGCATAGGTCGCCTGGATGCGCTCGCCGAGCGAGTCGTCGTTGCAGAAGGCGAGGAGCGGCGGCATGCCATGCGAGAAGTCGAGCGGGTTGGAGAGGTCGACGAGGATCTTGCCCTCGATGTCGGCCCGGTCGGCCGCGCCGAGGGCGGCGAGCGAGGCCGTCCCGACGGTGGCGTTGATGAGCAGCTCGCCGAACGCGGCGGCTTCGGCGAACACGCCTGCCGCCGCCTCGCGGCCCTGATCGAAGTTGAGGGTCGCCCAGACGCTGGCGGCCGGCAGGATGCCACGCTGGCCAAGGTCCTTGGGCAGGTCGGGGTCGCGCGCGCTGATCATGACCGCCTCACCTGCCGTGAGCAGGCGATCGCCCAGCGTCTGGGCGACGGTGCCCGAACCGATGATGCCGATGTTCATTGTCGCCCCTTCGTCGCGGATGTGACGAGCCGGCTCGTCCGTCGCTCCGGCTCCGAGACCTGACTGTACCCGCGCGGCGACAGTTGTCGCGGCGGTGGCCGTCGGCGACGCGGCGAGACGGAAGGTTGCGGCGGCAGCCGCCTTCGGCGGGGCCGGGATGGGGTGATATCGTGACCCCCACGGACGGACGCACGGACGGACGCACGGGCAGACGCACGGACGGACGCACGGGCAGACGCACGGNNACGGGCAGACGCACGGGCAGACGGAGTGACAGACGGATCGACGGACGGACGGAACAGACAACGCCGGCTTGCGACCGGCACGGCAGGCGGAGATGACATGACTCAGGCAGCGGGCTCGTCTCGCGCACACGGTATCGACGAAGGCGACCTGCGTCGCTACGCCGACCTCATCCTGCGCTGCGGCGCGAACATCGAGGAGGGTCAGAAGGTCCTGATCACAGGCGACGTCGAGCACGCCTACCTGATCGCCGCCCTCGCCGAGCGCGCCTACGCCAACGGGGCGAGCCTCGCCGAGACCTTCTACTTCGACGACCGGGTGCTGGCCGCCCAGGCGAGCGGCGCCCCCAGCGACGACCTGGCCGTCGCGGTGCCCGGCTGGTATGAGGCGATGTATCAGACCGTGATCGACGAGCGCTGGGCGCGCATCCGCACGCTTGGCGATCCGCTCGACGACCCTTTCGCCGAGGCTCCGCCGGTGCGCGCCACGGCCCTGCAGACGGCCGTCGCGCTGCCCGCCTACCGCACGATCCAGGCGCGCATCAACTGGAGCCTGTGCGCGTGTCCGACGCCGGCCTGGGCGCAGCGCATCTACGGCGAGCCCGACGTCGAGCGGCTGTGGCGCGACCTGTGGTTTGCCGTGCGGTTAGACGAAGCCGACCCGATCGCCGCCTGGACGGCCCGTCGCGACGAGCTCGTGTCGCGGGCGGCGCGTCTCGACGAGAGCGGCTTCGTGGGCTTGCGCTTTCACGGAGGGGGCACCGATCTCTTCATCCCCCTGCACAGCGACACGCGCTGGCAGCCGGCCTGGCTGACCACGAGCTGGGGCCGGAGCTTTCTCTGCAACCTGCCCAGCGAGGAGGTCTACGTCTCTCCCGACTTCAGGGCTGTGAGCGGCACCGCCGTCGTGACCCGTCCGGTCACCGTCAGCGGGGCGCTCGTCACCGATCTCGTGCTGCGCTTCGCCGAGGGACGCATCGTCGAGGTCACGGCCTCCGCCAACGTCGATGCCGTGCGCACCAGCATCGCCGAGGACCGCGGCGCGAGCCGCCTCGGCGAAGTGGCGCTGGTCGATGCTTCTTCACGGGTCGGCCGGCTGGGCGTCGTCTTCAAGGAGACCCTGCTCGACGAGAACGCCGCCTGCCACATCGCCTGGGGCGCCGCCATCCACGACTCGTTTCCCGACGGTCTGACCAACGACGCGGCGGCTCTCGAGGCGCGCGGCGTGAACGAGTCCGACGTTCACCAGGACGTCATGATCGGCGGACCCGAGGTCGCCGTCTCAGGCCTGACGGCCGCCGGTGATGAAGTGCCCGTGCTGACCGGCGAGCGCTGGCAGATCTAGGCTGCCCCTCGGCCTCGGTTCGCCGCCCCGCTGCCAGATCTGACGTTCGCCTTAGCTCGCCCGCTCGTCGAGCTCGCTCGGGGGAGCGTCCTGGCTGCGAAACTGCGTGGCGTGCAGCTCTGCGTAGAGGCCGCCGGCGGCGATCAGTTCGTCGTGGCGGCCACGCTCGACGATCCGGCCCTCGCTCAGCACGAGGATCTGGTCGGCGTCGCGCACCGTCGAGAGACGGTGGGCGATGACCAGCGAGGTACGCCCTGTGAGGGCCGCCTTGAGGGCCCGCTGCACGGCGAGCTCGGACTCCGAATCGAGGTGGGCGGTCGCCTCGTCTAACACCACGATGTCTGGCGCCTTGAGCAGCAGCCGGGCAATGGCGAGGCGCTGCTTCTCGCCACCCGACAGGCGGTAGCCGCGGTCGCCCACGACGGTGTCGAGTCCGTCGGGCAGCGACTCGATGAGCGGCAGGATCTGGGCCCCGTGCAGGGCTTCGATGAGTTCGTCGTCGCCGGCCTCGGGCTTGGCGTAGAGCAGGTTGGCGCGGATTGTGTCGTGAAAGAGATGCACGTCCTGGGTGACCATGCCGATCGCCTGGCGCAGCGACTCGAAACTCGCCTCGCGCACGTCGACGCCGTCGATGCGCACGGCGCCGGAGCGCACGTCGTAGAGCCGTGGTACGAGCTGGCTCACCGTGGTCTTGCCGGCGCCCGACGGACCTACCAGGGCCACGAGCTGGCCGGGCTCGGCGCTGAAGCTCACGTCGCGCAGTACCTCCTGGCTGGGCGTGTCGTTCAGCACGGCTACCGACTCGAGTGAGGCCAGCGAGACCTCGCTGCTGGTGGGATACGAGAAGCGCACATGGTCGAACTCGATGCGCGCCGGGCCGCGCGGCACGGCCGTGGGATCGGGCTTCTCGGTGACCATCGGCTCGAGGTCGAGGACCTCGAAGACGCGGTCGAACGAGACCAGCGCGGTCATGATGTCGACGTTGATGTTGGAGAGCGCCGTGAGCGGGCCGTAGAGACGGTTCAGGTAGGCGGTCAGGGCGACCACGGTGCCGACGTCGAGCGTGCCCTTGACCGCCATCACGCCGCCCCAGCCGTAGACCAGCGCCGTCGCCAACGCCGCGGTGAGCAGCAGGGCAACAAAGAAGAAGCGCGCGTAGATCGCCTGCACGATGTCGATGTCGCGCACTCGCGCGGCCTTCTTGCCGAAGTCGGCGCTCTCGGCGCCGGGGTGGCCAAAGAGCTTGACGAGCAGGGCGCCGGCGACGTTGAAGCGCTCGACCATGCCGTTGTTCATCTCGGCGGTGAGCTCATAGCGTTCGCGCGTGATCGACTGCAGCCGGCGACCGAGCCAGCGGGCCGGCAGCAGGAACGCCGGCAGCATGGCGAGCGCCACCAGCGTGAGCTGCCACGACAGGAAGAACATGATGACCAGCACGATACCGACGCTGATCAGGTTGCCTATCACACTTGAGAGCACGTCGGTGAAGGCCTCCTGGGCACCGGTCACGTCGTTGTTCAGGCGGCTCACCAGGGCGCCGGTCTGCGTGCGCGTGAAGAAGGCCAGCGGCATGCGCTGCACGTGGTCGAAGACCTTCGTGCGCATCTCGCAGATGAGGTACTCGCCGACCCTGGCGCTGATGAAGCGCTCGACCAGAGTCAGGCCGGCGTCGGCGATGGCAAGCCCAGCGACGAGCAGGGCCAGCGCCACGACGAGGCCGGCGTCCTTGCCGAGGATGCCCTTGTTGATGATCTCGCGATAGATCAGCGGGTTGGCGGCGCTGACCACCGCGTCGATCACGACGAGCACGAGGAAGATG
>PKYM01000180.1 GCA_003132645.1 Actinomycetota bacterium
GAGCAGTTGGCGGCGTAGAGCGCCGCGCCCGGACCGCCGGACACCGCCGGCGTCGAGCCCGGAGAGGCGACCGTGGCCGGCGTGGTCGCGCTGGTCGACGGGCTGGCCGACGACGCGAGTGTGGCCGCGGGAGTAGCCGACGCCAGGGGCGTGGCCGTGGGACTCGAACTCGCCGCCCTGACGGCGGCGGGCAGGATGATCGCCGCTGCGACCACGGCGACGAGCAGCAGGGCGAGGAAGCGGCCGGAGTGAACAAGACGCGCCATCAGGGTTCGGGTCGGCGCCGGCGCCGCAGTCGGGAGCTCGTGCCCCAGTCGAGGGCGCCCAGCCGCCACAGATAGACGAGGCCGGCCAGCAGCACCACGATGAAGGTCAGCGCCTCCAGGTAGCCGCGCCAGCCCGCCGGGCGCAGGGCGACCGCCCAGGCGAAGATGAACACGGCCTCGAGGTCGAACACGACGAAGAACACGGCGATCTCGTAGAACTCGATCGAGAAGCGCCGCGGCAGCGAGCCGGCGGCCGGCAGACCAGACTCGTAGCGCGTGCCGGTGGTGAGGTCACGGTGGCGCTGACCGAGGGGCGCGGCCACGGCGATCATGGCCGCGGCCAGGGCGATGGCGAGCACGGCAAAAACGAGAAATGGCCATCCGGCTCCGATGATAGCCTCGACCGCACTCAACCCCACGTTGAACCCCCTGTGCGCCAGACGCGGTTCTGGCTACCCTCGTTCGTGCCGGCGAAAAACCGTTCGCAGCCTACGCCACGCGATGACCTTTAGCCAACAGCCCAAAGGGGGGTGCGTCCAGCGTTGGCGGCGTTCCGACGGCCCGATTACCTGGCCCGCGGCGCGGAGTCAGAACTCTTGCGAGCGGGAAAAGACGTCATACCTTGAAGCGGAAGCCAGTCGGCTTGGGCCGGCCCGAACGGCTCGAACGGCTCGAACACCGCCCTTTCCGTTCCCCGATCTCAAGCCTCGACTTCAACCACCGGAGGATCAATGTTCGCGGTCGATCGCAGGGTCAAGCTGACGACCCTCTTCACCATGTGCTTCGCGCTGTTCATGGCCATGCTCGACAACACGGTCGTGAACGTGGCGCTGCCCACCATCCAGCGCGACTTCGGTTCAGGCGTGTCCGGCCTGCAGTGGATCATCTCGGCCTACACACTGTTCTTTGCCGCCCTCATGCTCACCGGCGGCACGCTCGGCGACCTCTACGGTCGCAAACGGTTCTTCCTCATCGGCCTCGTGGTCTTCTCGAGCGGCTCGCTGCTCTGCGGTCTTGCACCCTCGCTGCACTGGCTGGTAGTGGGGCGTGCCGTTCAGGGCATCGGCGCGGCGGCGCTGCTGCCGGGCACGCTGTCGATCCTCATTACCACCTTCCCCGATCCCAAGGAGCGCGCCCAGGCGATCGGCCTGTGGGCCGGCGTCTCGGGCCTGGCCCTGGCCGCGGGTCCCGTCATCGGCGGCGTGCTGGTCGACACGCTGGGCTGGCAGAGNNTCGGCCAACCCCGAGGGTCGCACGCTGGACCTGCCTGGTCAGCTCCTCGCCGTGGTCTCGCTGGGCTCGCTGGTCTACGCCCTGATCGAGGCCAACAACTACGGCTGGACCAGCCCTTTGATACTCAGCCTGTCCGTGGTGGGCATCGCCAGTCAGCTCGCCTTCCTCTGGGTCGAGGCGCACACGAAGAGTCCCATGCTGCCGCTGCGCTTCTTTCGCAACCCGACCTTCGCCGCCGGCTCGACGGTGGCCGGGCTGATCAGCTTCGGCATGTTCGGCATCTTCTTCTTTCTCACGCTGTACTGGCAGAACATCCAGGGCTACTCCGCTCTGCAGATGGGCCTGCGCGTGTTGCCACTCACCGGGGCGATCATCGTCACGGCGCCGCTGGCCGGGCAGATCGCCGGGCGGATCGGCTCGCGCTGGCCCATGACGTTCGGCATGACCATGGCGGCCGTCGGGATGCTGTTGCTCGAGCGCACCACGCCGACCACGCCCTACAGCGCCCTGTGGTGGAACATGCTGCTGCTCGGCGTCGGCATGGGGAGCGTGATGGCGCCGATGACGGCCGCGGTGACTTCGACGGTGCCGCGCGCCCGGGCCGGCATGGCCTCGGGCACGACCAACGCTACCCGCGAGGTCGGCGGCGTGTTCGGCATCGCCTTGCTGGGCGCGATCGTCACGCACTGGTTCGCCACCGACCTGTCCGGCTCGCTGCGCGCCTTCCGCCTGCCTCAGGCCATGAAGCACCAGATCGTGGCGCTGGCCAGCCACGGCGGCGGCACGGCGGTCGGCAGCGTACCGTCTGCCATCGACCCGGCCCTCATCCATCGCACGATCGACAACTCGTTCGTCTACGGCATGCACGTGGCGCTCGGCGTGTCGGCCGCGGCCCTGCTCTGCGGCGCCGTGCTGTCGGGGGTGTTCGTCCATCGAGGGTCGATCGCTCGCGAAGAGACGGTTGCCACGCCGTTCACGGTCGAGGCGCAGGCTGTCGGCGCCGTGGGTGACGCCCCCGAGGGCGAGGCTGCCTGAGGCAGCAGGGGAGGGCGGCGGGAGCGGGCTCCGCCGGCGCGCCAGGTGCTACGAGGCGGAGAGCTCCGCCGGCGCGCCTAGCGCAATGAGTCGACGAGCTGCGCCGGCGCGGCGCCGACCGTCGTCCAGTCGAACTCCTCGCCGATGCTCCGCAGCCGGGCGCGCGTCGGCTCGTCGCAGAGCGCTCCGGCCACGCCGTTGTCGAACACCCAGCGCGGCGCGGCTCCGAGGTGCGCGGCCAGGGCGTAGTCGAGGGTGAGGTCGGTGGCCATGAGCGCCGGGTCGTCGGTCGAGATCGAGCAGCGCACGCCGACGGCGGCGAGGGCGCGCAGGGGGTGTTCGTCGAGCGTGGCCACGACGCGCGTGCGCAGGTTGGAGACCGGGGTCACGTCGAGCACGATGCCGCGTGCGGCGAGCTCGGCGACGAGCGCCGGGTCTTCGACGGCGCGGATGCCGTGCCGGATGCGGTCGGCGTGCAGCGCGTCCAGGGCGCCACGGATCGAAGCCGGTCCGGCGCCCTCGCCGGCGTGGGGCACGGAACCGAGGCCCAACGAGCGCGCGAGGGCGAAGGCCTTGGCGAAGGGCTCGGGGGCGGTCTCGAGACCGCCGAGCCCGACGGCCAGCACGCCGCGCTCGCGGTAGCGCGCACACCAGCGGACCGTCTCCTTGGCGAGCTGCGGGCTGTAGGCGCGCGTGATGTCGGGCGTGAAGAAGATCTCGATGCCGAAACGCTCGCGGGCCTCCTGGGCGCCCTCGCAGTAGCCTTCGAAGACCTCCTCCCAGGCGACGCCGCGCATGGCCGGCTCGGCCGGCGAGAAGATGCCTTCGAGGTAGACCGCGCCCAGGCCGGCCGCCTCGGCAGCGTAGTCGACCACGACCTGGTGAAAGTCGGCAGCCGTCTGCAGGGCCGGCGTCGTGGCCATCCAGACCGTGAGAAAGTGCGGGAAGTCGCGAAACCGGCAGAGCTCGGCGAGGCCCTCGAGGCTGTCGGCCGGCAACGTGTAGCCGTTGCGGCGGGCGATGGCCAGCAGTGTCGCCGGACGCACGGTGCCCTCGAGGTGGACGTGCAGCTCGATCTTCGGAAACGCGACCATATGGTGAGCATATCGTGTCTTTTCAGCGGTGGTGTTTCCGCGTGAATGTGGGGAAGCGGTAGCATGGCTCGGAATATGTCCGACAACGAAACGCAAGCGCGGCAAGGCGCCGGCGGCCACCCCGGCGCCGACCCCCACACCCACCCCGGCGCCGAAGAAGACGCTCCCGGCCCGCGCGCCTTCCTCAGGCGCCTGCCGCTGCGCCAGATCATCGTCTTCGGCGTCGCCATCGTCGGTCTGTATTTCGTCTGGCCGCAGCTCGTCAGCTTCTACTCGCAGGTGCCCCGGCTGCAGGGCATCTCCTGGTTCTGGTTCGTCTTGATGGGCCTGCTCGAGGCGGCCAGCTTCGCCTGCGCCTGGGGGCTCATGCGCCTCACGCTGAACGAGCGGAGCTGGTTTCTGATCGCCACGGCGCAGCTCACGAGCAACTCGGTCAGCCGCCTGATCCCCGGCGGCGCCGCGTCCGGGGGTACCGCGAGCTATCAGATGTTCGCCGCTACCGGAGCGCCGGCCGAGCGGATCGTCTCCGGTCTCACCGCCACCTCGCTGATCTCGACCGCGGTCCTGATCTCCCTGCCCGTCCTGTCGCTGCCGGCGATCGCGTTCGGTGGAGCGCCCGTGGCGACCACATTGCTGCGCTCACTCACCTACGGGGTGGTCGTCTTCGCCCTGCTCCTCGCCGTCGGCGCCGTGGCGCTGCTCACCGACCGACCGCTGCAGACGGTCGGCACGCTCGCGCAGCGGGCCCACAACCGGTTACGCCGCCGGCGGCCGCCCATGGCCGGTCTGGCGCGGCGCCTTATCGAGGAGCGCGACCTCATCAAGCGCATGCTCGGCCGGCGATGGTGGGAGGCGCTGCCGTTCGCGGCCGGCAACTGGCTGCTCGACTATGTGGCCCTGCTCGCGGCGCTCGCCGCGGTCGGGGTGCGGCCGCGCGCCTCGGTCGTGCTGCTGGCCTACGTCGTGGCGGCCCTGCTCGGCATGGTGCCGATCACGCCCGGGGGACTGGGCTTCGTCGAGGCCGGCCTGGCCGCGACGCTCACGCTGGCCGGCATCGGCGCCGCCGAGGCGACCTTGGCGACGCTGGCTTACCGCCTGGTTTCCTTCTGGATGCCGATCCCGGCCGGCGGGGTGGCCTACGTGCTGTACCGGCGACGGTACGGTACGAAGAACGGTCCGAAGAACGGTACGACGAACGGTACGACGAACGGCGGGAGAAGCGGCGCGAGGGGCGCCACAGCGGACGGCGACGGCCCCGCCCCGGCGCCATAACGGCGTGCGCCGCATAAGCCTCACCCCGCCGGCGCTCCTCGCGCGGCGCGCCCGTCTCCTACGACGGACGGGGGCCAACCATGGCGGAATCCATCAGGGAGTTCTTCGAACGCCTCGCCGCGGCGGGGCGGGTCCCGGGGCTCGAAGGTGTCTCGGGGACCTTGCTGATCGAGATCCTCGAGGGAGAGCAGACCGAGCGCTGGTACCTCACCTTCAAGAAGGGCGCCGCCGCGGTGTCACGCCAGGGCGCCGCGGCCGATGGCCGCCTCACTGCCGACGCCGCCACCTTCGCCGCGATCGTGGCGGGTCGCACGAACGCCATGGCGGCCCTGCTGCGCGGCGTGATCAAGGTCGACGGCAAGGTCGCTCTGCTGGCTTCGCTGCAACGGCTGTTCGGCGGCGCGGCTGACTCCGGCGACAAGCGCGAGATCGCCGGCTACGCGGGGAGGCGGCCATGAGCGCCGAGGTCAAGATCCTCGATGGCAACACCTTCGTGGTCAGCGACAGCTCTGGCGACATCGAGGCCTCGATGACCGACCCGACCGGTCTTTTCTCGTACGACACGCGCTTTCTGTCGAAGTGGGTCCTCACGGTGGACGGCCAGCGGCTGAACCCGCTTTCGGTCGACGACCTGCAGTACTTCGAGACCAGGTTCTTCCTCGTTCCCGGGACGGGCACGGTCTACGTCGACGCCAAGCTCTCGATCATCCGCGAGCGGGCCGTCGGCGGCGGGTTCCACGAGGAGCTCACGATCCTGAATCACGACGACAAGGCCGTCGCTCTCGACGTGCGCATCGAGGTCGGCTGCGATTTCGCCGACCTGTTCGAGGTCAAGGACGCGCTCAAGAAGAAGGGTGAGTACTTTCGGCGCATCGACGACGGCCGCCTGATCCTCGGCTATCGCCGCCAGACCTTCGAACGGGAGACCTGGATCTCAGCGAGCGCGCCGGCCACGATCGACGAGCAGGGCCTGAGCTTCGCCGTCGCCATCGACCCGCACGGCCGCTGGACGACCGACCTCGAGGTGGTGACGGCCTCCGGCATGCCCGGCACGAGCGTGCGCCGCCCCAAGTACGGCCGCGGCGCCAAGACGGCCAAGCCCGCCATGGAGCGCAGCCTCGAGAAGTGGCTCGACGAGGCGCCCCATCTGGAGTGCGACTGGCACCCCCTCAAGACGACCTACCACCGCAGTCTGGTCGACCTTGCCGCGCTGCGCTTCTCGCCGCCCGTCCTCGAAGGCCACAGCCTGCCGGCTGCCGGCCTGCCCTGGTTCATGACGATGTTCGGGCGCGACAGCATCTTCACGAGTCTGCAGGCGCTGCCCTTCAGTTCGGAGATGGCGGCCAACACGCTCAAGGCGCTCAGCGTTTGGCAGGGCTCGCGGGTCGACGATTTTCGCGACGAAGACCCGGGGCGCATCCTGCACGAGATGCGCTACGGCGAGATGACCGCCTTCGAGGAACGGCCCCACTCACCGTACTACGGCTGCGCCGACGCCACGCCGCTGTTCGTCGTGCTGCTCGACGAGTACGAGCGCTGGACCGGTGACGCCAGGCTGGTCCGCGCCCTCGAATACCAGGCGCGGCTGGCCCTGGCCTGGATCGACGACTACGCCGATCTGCAGGGCAACGGCTACATCTCCTACAAGCGCCGCAACGAGAAGACCGGTCTCGAGAACCAGTGCTGGAAGGACTCCTGGGATTCGATCTCCTACCGCGACGGCCGCATCCCCGGGTTTCCGCGGGCGACCTGCGAGCTGCAGGGCTACGCCTACGACGCCAAGGTGCGCGGCGCCCGGCTGGCTCGCGAGGTCTGGAAGGATCCGGAGCTGGCGGCGCGGCTCGACAAGGAAGCCGCCGACCTCAAACGGCGTTTCAACCGCGACTTCTGGGTCTCAGGCGGCGAGTACTTCGCCCTGGCCCTCGACGCCGACGGCGCCCAGGTCGACGCGCTCGCCTCGAACAACGGCCATCTGCTGTGGAGCGGCATCGTCGACAAGAACAAGGCCAGGGCCGTGGCGCGGCGGCTCATGTCGCCGCAGCTCTACTCGGGCTGGGGCGTGCGCACGCTGGCCGAGGGCCAGGGCCGCTACAACCCGATCGGCTACCACGTCGGCACGATCTGGCCCTTCGACAACTCGTTCATCGCCTGGGGCCTGCGGCGCTACGGCTTCAAGGAGGAGGCGGCACGCATCGCGGCGGGCATCCTCGATGCCGCCCAGTTCTTCGAGGGTCGCCTGCCCGAAGCCTTCGGCGGGTATCCGCGCGAGCTCACCAAGTATCCGGTGCAGTACCCCACCGCCTGCAGCCCGCAGGCGTGGTCGACCGGCGCGCCGCTGCTGCTGTTGCGCACGATGCTGGGACTCGAGCCCCTCGGCGACCATCTGGTCGTCGATCCGGCCCTGCCGCGGGGCATCGGCCATCTCGAGCTGCTCGACATCCCCGGCTGCTGGGGCCGCATCGACGCCTTCGGGCGGGGCACGGTCGACGTCGGCAAGGTCGGTCGGGGCCGCAAACAGCTCGGCGTGCTGCCGGCAGGTCAGGCTGAGGCGGGC
>PKYM01000071.1:0-541 GCA_003132645.1 Actinomycetota bacterium
GCCTGGACGCGCATCGCGGCCGTCTTCAACGAGTTCCGCTCGGGCTTTCGCGGCCAGCAGACGCCGGTCGACCTCTGGTGGGGGACGTTCGACCTGTCGGTTGCGCGCTACTCGGGCCGTGCGGCAAGCCCGCCGTTCGACCGCGACACGATCGAGCGCGTGGCGATGGACGCCGAACAGTCCCTGGTCGGGTTCTGGCCCGGCGACGCCAGTTCGCCTGAGCCGGCCTTCTTCTCGTATATCTACCCGAAGCCGGCCGGCATCGAGAAGGCGACGATCCTGCCGCGCGAGGCGCTCTGGAGCCCCGATGCCGGCGAGTTCATCATCCCCTACGAGATCGTGCGCGGCGCGGCCGACCCGGCGCGCGCGCTACTCGACTTCTGCGAGTCGACCTACGCGGCCGGAGCCCAGCTCGCCGGCTGGGACCGGAGCCTGCTGGAGCGGCCACCGTCGGTGCCGCACGTCGCCTGACACGCCGCTCTTGACCCTGACGTGACGTGCCGTCGACGACGCGCTGGACGCACTACAGAAAGGAACCACG
>PKYM01000071.1:576-4794 GCA_003132645.1 Actinomycetota bacterium
GACTGGCCCCCGACGACCCGGCGGTACAGGCGCTCGTGGACCGCCACTGGCAACACCTGGCGCGCTGGTTCTACACGCCCACGCCCGAGATGTACGCCGGGCTCGGCGACCTCTACGTGAACGACCCGCGCTTCACGAAGAACATCGACAAGGCACGCGAGGGGCTCGCGGCCTACCAGCGGGCCGCGATGCGCAGCTACGCCCAGGCCGGACGTCGCGACTAGAACGGCGGCTTCAGCCGGCGACCAGGTCGGCGTACTCGGGGTGGCGCTTGATGTACGCGGCGATGAAGGGGCAGCGGGGTACGACGCGCAGCCCGCGGTCGCGGGCGTCGTCGAGCGCGAACCGGGCGAGGCGCGCGCCCAGGCCCTGGCCTTCGAAGCGTGACTGCACCTCGGTATGCGGGATGGTCATGGTCTGGCCGCTGAGGACATAGGTCGCGAGCCCCGCGAGCTGCCCGTCGACGAAGAGCTCGTAGCGCCCCTCGCCGGGGTTGTCGCGGACGGCGATGTGTCGGTCGTCCGCGGTCATGGCTTCACGTCGGCTTCACCGTCGTGTCCGACGATGCGGCGCAGGTCGCCACGCAGCCGCTCGAGCTGGGTCTCCTCGAGCCGGCCACCGAGGTGTTCCATGAGCCCGGAGACGAACACCGGCGCCGCCGCGTTGAGCATCGCCGAGCCTTGCTCGGTGAGTCCCGCGTAGACGACACGACGGTCGCTCGGGCACGCGGCGCGCAGCACCAGGTCGCGCTCCTGCAGACGGTCGACCAGTCGCGTCACGCCACTCTTGCTCAGGCGCAGCGACGCGCTGACGTCGATCATGCGCAGGCGCTTCTCGGGAGCGGCGTCCAGCACCATGAGCAGCTCGACCTCCTCGGGCGCCAGTCCGGGCCCGGCCTCGAGCAGCACCGCCAGGCGAGCGCGCACCAGGTCGGTGGCGTGCGTCAGATCGCCCCACAGGGCGACCACAGCCTGTTCGCGCTCGGTGTGTGCGACCGCATCCTCTCCGCGTCCGGTGTGCGCGACCGCATCCTTTCCGCGTCCGGTGTGCGCAGTGTGGTCTTTTTGTGTCTTCATGACTTGGTTGTACCCCGTTTGGCCGCGGCCGGTACCGGTCAGAATAGTACCAGAAACAACTATTGTCGGCTTGCCGCTGGGCGCTCGCCCAGCGCAGACGTCGAGACACGAGACCGGAGGCAAAGACATGAAGATCGCCATCATCGGGGCTGGCAATGTGGGCAAGGCGTTGTCAGGCTCGTTCGTACGCGCGGGTCACGACGTGACTATCTCCTCGCAGCACCCTGACAACGCGCGCGCCGCGGCCGCGGAGACCGGCGCCAAGGCGGCGGCGACCAACGCCGAGGCGGTGCCGAGCGCCGAGGTCGTGGTCCTGGCGGTACCCTACGGCGCGCTGGCGGATGTCGTCGACGAGCTGGGCGACGCGCTGACCGGCAAAGTGGTCGTCGACGCGACCAACCCGCTGCGGCCCGACTACCAGGGCCTGGCAGTCGAAGGCACCTCGGCGGCCGAGCAGGTGCAGGCGCGCGTCAAGGGCGCGAAGGTCGTCAAGGCCTTCAACACGGCACTCGCCGCCCGTCAAGCCGACCCGCTCGTCGACGGCACGCCTCTCGACGCGTTCGTCGCCGGGGACGACGAGCAGGCGAAGGCGACCGTGATGGAGCTGGCGCGCTCGATCGGCTTTCACCCGATCGACGCCGGCCCGCTCGAGCTGGCCCGCGCGCTCGAAGCTCTGGCGTTGCTCAACATCATGCTGCAGATCCGCAACAACTGGACCTGGCAGACCGGCTGGAAGCTGGTCGGCCCGACCAGCGCCTAGAGAGGACCGCTCAGCGACGACGCTCTCCTTTCCGGCGGCGAAGCTCACCTGTTTGGCGACCTCGCGTCTGTGGTAGGTCGTTTTAAATGGCGGCTGCCGCCGTCCCGCGAAAGGAAGGGAGTCAGCCATGGCGACACCGGTGGGAAGGCCGGCCAGGCGACCGTCGGTCTCTGCCTTCGAGCCTGAGACGCCGCGCCTCTTGCGCGCTCTCTCGATCGAGCCGAGTCCGCGGCGGGTGCGCGCCTTCTTCGGCGGCGTCCCGATCGCCGACAGCAGACGGGTCATGTTGGTGTTCGAGCCGCAGCGCATGCCGGTCTACTGGTTCCCGCGCAAGGACGTGCACGCCGATCTGCTGCAGCCCGCCGGTCACGACGCCAAGGCCTCGCCCGCGATCGATCGCTGGACGCTGCGCGTCGGCGACCGCGTCGCCGAACGAGTAGCCTGGAGCTACCCAAAGCCCGGGCCCGAGCAGGCCGCCCTGACCGACCACATCGCCTTCTTCTGGGACAAGCTCGACGCCTGGTTCGAAGAAGACGACGAGGTCTTCGTCCACCCGCGCGACCCCTATCACCGGGTGGACGTCCTGCGCAGCTCACGCAACGTGCGCGTCGAGGTCGAGGGTCAGGTCGTGGCCGAGACCCGACGACCCTGCCTGCTGTTCGAGACCGGCCTGCCGGTGCGCTACTACATCCCGAAACTCGACGTTCGCACGGAACTGCTCGAACCGTCCGACAAGACGGCCCGCTCCCCCTACAAGGGCGTCGCGGTCTACTGGTCGCTGCGGCTGAACGGCCGGCTGTTCGAGGACCTTGTCTGGAGCTTCCCGCAGCCGATCCCCGAATGTCCGAAGATCGAAGACCTGCTGTGCTTCGAAAACGAACGCACCGACATCGCCGTCGACGGCGAGCTGCAGGAGCGTCCGGTCACGCCCTGGTCCTGAAGGCGTCGCGGGTCGGTTGATCGCAGTAGTCCCGGCTGCTCACGGGCGCGGCGGCGTTCCCCCGCTCGACTCCCCGTCGAGCAGCACGCGCTTGCGGACGAGCCCGCCGGCGAAGCCTCCGAGACCGCCGCCGGCCGCGACGACCCTGTGACATGGAACGACGACGGCGAGCGGGTTGCGGCCGAGAGCCGCCCCCACGGCGCGCGCCGCCCCAGGCTTGCCGATCGATCGCGCGAGCTGCCCGTAGGTGACCGTGGCGCCGTAGGCGACCCCGCTCAGCGCCTCCCAGACCCGGCACTCGAACTCCGTGCCGGTCACGCTCAACGGCAGGACGAAGGTGCGCCGCCGTCCGGCGAAGTACTCGTCGAGCTGGCGGCGCGCGGCGGCGAGAACGGCATCCGCCGACAGGCGCGCGGCCCGCGGCGGCGAGACGAAGGCCGGCGCGACGTCGCTGATCGGGGCGGTGGTAGACGCCGCATCCGCGGCGCGAGACCCCGTGGCCATGTCGGCGCCGCCCACCGCCGTCGCAGGCGGCAGAGGGCTCTCAGACCCCGGCAGGCGGACTTCGAGCAGGCCATCGTCGCAGGCCGTCAGGACGAGCTCGCCGATCGGGCTCATCATGGTCGCCCGACGCGCGACCACGCGTCGCGCGCTCGCGCCGGCCGCGCGGACGCGTACGGCGAACGCACCCACCCTTCGTGTGGTCGAAGGTGCGGTCGTGGGTGCGGTCGAAGGTGCGGTGGTGGGTGCGGTCGAAAGCGCAGCCGATAGCGCGGCTGAAGGATTCTGCATGGCGTTCTCCCTTCGTTTCCGGACGCCCTTACGCGCCGGGACACCATGATCGTGCCCCCTTCGAGCCGCCCGGTCTGGCGGCTTTCGGCCGGCGCGGACCGGTCACGACGAAGCTGGCCGATTCCCGCTACTGGGCACTCGGCCGAACGGGTAGGCTTCTTTCATGGTGCCTGACCTCGAGACCTGCTACCGAGCCATNNGCCGCGCCCAAGCGCGAGAACGTGCGCATCTACCCGACCGCCGCCGCCGCCCAGGCCGCCGGCTTCAGGGCGTGTCTTCGCTGCCGACCCGACGCGGCGCCCGGCTCACCACAATGGAACCTGAGCGCCGACGCGGCCGGCCGCGCGATGCGTCTCATCGCTGACGGGGTGGTCGACCGCGAAGGCGTCGACGGGCTCGCCCGCCGGCTCGCCTACAGTCCCCGACACCTGCGCCGGCTGCTTGTCGAGCAGCTAGGGGCGGGGCCGCTCGACCTTGCCAGGGCCCAGCGGGCCCAGACGGCCCGCCTGCTGATCGAGACCACGGCACTGCCCTTCAACGACGTCGCCTTCGCGGCCGGCTTTGCCAGCCTGCGACAATTCAACGACACCATCCGGACGGTCTTCGCCCTGACGCCGACGGAGATCCGGCGGCGAGCCGGGAGGCGCCGG
>PKYM01000161.1 GCA_003132645.1 Actinomycetota bacterium
GCCCTATCAGGTGATCATGGCCCGGGTCCTGTCGCGAGTGACGCCCCGGCTCACGGTGGACCTGGGGATCGACGCTGGCTCTCTGACTCGCGACCCCCAAGCACTGGAGGCGGCGCGAGCCGACCCTATGCTCACGTCGCGCGCGACCGTGCGCTGGGGGGCCGAGAGTCTCGCGACCGTGCGCCGCGTCAACGAGGGCATGGCGAACATCGACCTGCCGTTGCTCGTGCTGCACGGCGGGGCCGATCCGCTGAACCGTCCCGCAGGGGCGCAGGCGCTGTTCGAGACGGTGTCCAGTCCGGACAAGACGCTGCGGATCTACCCCGGCGTCCACCACGAACCGCACAACGATTTCGGCCACGAGCAGGTCGCCACCGACGTGAGGGAGTGGCTGGCTCACCTGCCGGTTCAGCTGCGTTGATCGCGCGTCGATATCCCTGAGTGAGGCTGTCTCCCTGGATGGGCCGTCGGCGATTGCAGGCGCGCCGCGGTCTACGGAGTATCTGTGCGGTGGGCGGCAGCAGCCGTTCAGCGGAGGGGAGTTCACGCGTGGCAGTCGCGACTGCAGGCGATCGACGACGGCGGGCGACCACGCTCTTTGAGGTCGAGGCCGACGCGCGCTGGCGCATCTGGGCGCTGTTCGGCCTGCTCGTCCTTGTCGTGTGGGCGTGCCTGACGCCGCTCAGTGTGCTGCTCGCGATGCTGCTGCACGTCGAGCAGCGCGGGTCGGTCTTCTCGAGCGCGTACTGGGCCTACCCGAGTTTCGGGCCGGTGAGCGTCCTGCGGTTCCTGGGCGAGGTCGTCGGGCTGACGGTCGCACTCGGCCTGGTGATTGCCGCTGTCGCCTGGTTTGCCACGCGGCTCCACGCCCGGGCACGGCTGCTCAAGGCGCTGCGCGCGACGGCGCTCGATCCAGACGACACGTATCATCACCGGCTCGCCAACATCGTCGACGAGATGCGCATCGCCGCCGGTCTGGCGCAGCTCGACACGGTCGTCGTGCGCGCCCTGACCGTGAACGCGGTCTCGTTCACCGACCCGCGAGGTCCCGCCTGCATCGGTGTCACCGAAGGCGCGCTGTCGCGGCTCTCACGGCCGCAACTGGAGGCCGTCGTCGCTCACGAGGTGGCGCACGTGGCGTCGCGCGATTGCGTCGTCGCCACCCGGGCCTGCCTGCTGTTTCTGGGTGTGCGGCGGATCGCCGACGCGTACGGCCGAGTCGCGACGGTCGCCATCTTCGCGGGCTACGTCGGCATCTGTTTTGCCACCCTCATGCCGCTCCCGCAGGTGCAGATCGGCGCCTACTGGTGTGGTGTGACGCTGCTCGTCTGGACGGCCGTCTGGCTCTCGTTCTGGATCGCCACAGCCGGCGCGTCAGTAGTCGACGTTGCGCTCTCGCGACAGCGCGAATATGCGGCCGACGCGGCCGCGGCGCGCTTCACCAGCGACCCCGCCAGCCTGGCCGAGGCGTTGATGATGATCGAGTGGCACCAGGCTGCCGCTCCGGTCATCCCGCGGGTGCTCGCCCCGCTCGCTATCGCTTCGGTAGGCGTCGAGCATCGCTCGGATTGGCGGCGCTGGTTCGAGACCCACCCGCCCCTGGCTTCCCGCATCGTGCGGCTGCGGGCCCTGGCACACGAGCAGGGCCAGTCGCTGTGGGAGCGCCGGGTCGAGGTCGAGCGGCGGGTCAAGGCGCGCGAGCACGCTGTTCCGGCGCACGCCCTCCCTGGTCGCGCCGGCCGGCTGGCCGCCGCGGCGGATGACGCCGCCGTGTGTCCGCGCTGCGCGGGGACGCTGCACGCACTCGTCTACGAGGGCAGCGCCATCATCGAGTGCACGGTTTGTGGTGGTGTGGGGGCGACCAGTCCGCAGGTCAACGCGATCCTCGTCCGCCGCGATTGGGGGTTCACTCCCGAACAGCTCCGCATCGCCGACGTGATCGAGCGCTACCACGGGGCGGCGCTACAGCAGGCCGGGTCCGCCGGCGGTGGGCTCGCGGGCGGCCGGCGCCGGCTGCCGCTCAACCTGCCCTGGGCGGTCGAAGGGGTCGAGGCNNTGCGACCTGCACTGGTTCGACCGCGACGAGCTCGAGGTCCTGCAGATCCTGGTCGAGCGCCAGACAGAATGAGCGGCGGGGCGGAGTTGGTTTACTCTCCATCAGGCAGCCCGGTGAGTTACTTCGCGCGGGCGGGCGATCAGGTAAGCGAGGGGGGGCTCAATGAACACTGAGGCGCTGGCGAACACGAGAATCGGGCAGCTGGTCGTGCGGCTCCTGGCGGCCGTCATGGAGAGCCGGCTGCGCTACCGCTTCTTTGGGCCAGAGGAGGTACTGGGGGGCGCCGGCATCCACCCCGGCATGACGGTCCTCGAGATCGGCTGCGGCACGGGCTTCTTCACGTTGCCCGCGGCGCGGCTGCTCGGTGAGCAGGGATCGCTTGTGGCGATGGACCGAATGTCGTTGTCGGTCGAGACGGTCGCCGCCAAAGTGCGCCAAGCCCGCCTGACCAACACTTGCGTGGTCGTCGGCGACGCGCTCGACACTCAGCTCGAGACCGAGAGCCTTGACGCGGTCCTGATCTTCGGCGTGATCCCCGCGCCCATGCTGCCCATGGACAGGCTGCTGCGCGAGATGCACCGGATCCTCAAGCCGGGCGGGACGATGGCCGTGTGGCCGCCGAGCTGGGTGCACCGCTCGATCCGCCGCTCCGGCATCTTCGCCTACTCGAGCACGTGTCGCGGCGTGATGAACTACCGGCGAACGGCCTGCGATCCAGCGTGACCGACTGCCCGCGAGCAGTCCACTGGCCTCAGGGGGCGGGGCGTGCGAATGCACGCCCCGCCCCGTTTTTCGCTCCCGCCGCCGCGCGCTCGGCGCCGCGAATTCGCCCGGCTTACATCTGTGGCGGCTTGTGCACCCCGATGCGGTTGCCCTCTGAGTCCTTGAAGTGGCCGATGACGCCGACCATCTGCCCCATGTCGGTCGCCGGCATCAGCATCTCGCCGCCGGCATCCACGGCGCGCTGGATCATCCCCTCAGGGTCGCCGTAACTGTTCAGGTAGATGGTGCAGCCGCCGGTGGTGGGCTTGTTGGCACTAACGACCGCCAGATCGAAGCTCACCGGAAACGAACCCGCCGACATGTCCGGGGGGTTCTCGGGCGGAGCCTCGAGGGCGATCCCGTCCATGCCCTCGACCTTCACGAACTTGCGCTGCAGGACGGCGCCGTAGAACTTCATGGCGCGATCAAGATCGGTGACCGGGATGTCCGCCCAGACGACTGTGTTCTGCATGGTCTGCTCCTCTGACTCGGCGCCTTGATGGCGACTGCAGCAGGAGCATGCCCGGGCGACAAAGGTCGCCTAACCGGTTGCGGTGCGCGTCCTTCCAACAGTTAAGGCCCTCGCGTCGCGAGGTAAGACCGGCGTCATCATCATCAAGGCGGTAGCGCGCGACCGCGCGCTGGATGCGCAGGAGAGGGAGAGGGAGAGACATGAGCTCAACGTCTACAAGACGTCTGTCCGGACGCCGCCCGAAGGGGCGGCTGTCATGGGCGTTAGGAGCGCTCGTTGCGCTCGCGATCGTCATCGCCATGGTCCCCGCGGTAGCCGCGGCGACACGCGGGCTTCAGCACCACACCGTGTACGTGCAGAAGAACCTTGTCTCGGATCTCAACGGGGTAGCGAGGATCACCGACCCCAATCTCGTCAATCCGTGGGGGCTCGCCGCGGGTCCCTCCACGCCGCTCTGGATCGCCGACAACGGCACCGATGTGTCCACGCTCTACAGCGGCGGCGTGCACGAGAGCATCCCCACGATCCTGCCGCTCGTAGTGGCCATTCCCGGGGGCGCCCCGTCGGGCCTCGTCTTCAACCCCACGAGCGACTTCGTGATCCACTCCGGCACGGCGAGCGCCCCGGCAAAGTTCATCTTTGACTCGGAGGCCGGCGTGATCGCTGCCTGGAGCCCGACCGTTCCGCCGAGCACTCCGGCGCAGGCCAAGTTCACCAGCCCCGACGGCGCGGTCTTCAAGGGCCTCGCGATCGCCTCGACGAGCGGCGGCTCGTTCCTCTACGCCACCGACTTCCACAACGGCGTCATCGACGTGTTCGACAAGAACTTCAACAAGGTGACGCTGTCGGGAACCTTTACCGATTCGAAGATCCCGGCCGGGTTTGCGCCGTTCGGCATCCAGCTTCTGGACGGCCGCCTGTTCGTGACCTACGCCAAGCAGGACGCGGCCAAGCACGATGACGTCGCCGGTCCGGGTAATGGCTTCGTCGACGTCTACGGCACCAGCGGCCACCTGCTGCATCGACTGATCTCCCACGGCGACCTGAACTCCCCGTGGGGCCTCGAGACGGCGCCGAACGGCTTCGGCATCTTCAGCCATGATCTGCTGGTCGGCAACTTCGGCGACGGCGCGATCCACGCCTACGACCTGAAGGCCGGAGCGCTTCGCGGGCAGCTCATGAACCGCGACGGCAACCCCATCCTGATCGACAGCCTGTGGGGGCTGCGGTTCGGCAACGGCGTCACAGGGACGCGCAGGACGCTGCTGTTCACCGCCGGCATCGGCGGCGAGGGGCACGGCCTGTTCGGCGAGATCGTCGCGGCGGATCACTGAACAAGAAGGGCGTGAATCGAAGGGCATGAATCGGGCCGTGGGCGCGCCACTCGTGCGCCCACGGCCCTCAGTCCGGTGATCCTGGGTGGGGGCAGGCCTGAGCTCGGCTCACATGCCCTCGACGATGTACAGCCGGTTGCCGTCCGGGTCGCGCAGACCGAACATCGGCGGCACGCCCGGCCAGCGCATGATCTCCGGGTCGACGTCGACGCCGCCGGCCTGAAGGTCGGCGTGGTCGGATTCGGCGCTGCCGGTCACAAAGCGGATGCCGGTGTCGATGCCGGCGGAGCCCCCCGGGCCGGGGGGAACGAGAGCGATGGTCGTCGCCGCTCCCGAGGGCGCCACCTCGATCCAGCGCTGGCCGTCGCCGTAGGGGGCTTCGAGGCGCTTCTCGAAGCCGAGCTTGCCGACGTAGAACTCGAGCGCGCGATCCTGGTCGGTGACGGGGATGCTGACGGTCCTTACCTCGGTGATGCGAGTGCCGGTCTTGTCGGCCATGCCATCCTCCTGTCGGTCGGGGCTCTCTAACGGTTCCCGTCGCGTCGGGTCCGTCACCCCATTTGGCAGGCCAAAGGGCGTGCCCAGGTTGTCGGCGGCGCGGCCGCGCCGGTACGCTAACGGCCCGGCACGCGCGTGAAAGGAGAGGGGAATGGCTGAGCCCGAGAGACAGATCCTGCGCGGCCTCGGCGACGTCGTAGTCGCCTCGCCGCTTTTCGTCACGGCGCCGTTGATGCGCCACCGGCACCTGCGTTGGGGAGCCACCGACGCCGAGGTCGCCGGGCACATGCCGGGTGACGAGATCGTCCCCCGGACGTCGTTCAACGCCACGCGGGCGATCACCATCGACGCGCCGCCGCCGGCGGTCTGGCCGTGGATCGCGCAGCTCGGCTTCGGCCGCGCCGGCTTCTACAGCTACGACGTCTTCGACAACGCGGGGCGGCCGAGCGCCACGCGGATCCTGGCCGAGTTCCAGGATCCGCAGGTCGGCGATGGGGTGCCCATGGCGAGCAAGGTGAACGAGACCACGGCCTTCAAGATCAAGGCCCTCCAGCCGGGCGAGTGGTTGCTCTGGGAGAAGCCCAACAGCACCTGGGCCTGGAAGCTCGTGCCTCTCGCGAGTGGCCGCACCAGGCTCGTCACGCGCCTCAAGCAGTACAACGACTGGCGGCAGCCGGCGGCGGCGCTGTTTACCGTGGTCCTCTTCGAGTTCGGCGACTTTCCGATGATGCGCAGGCTGCTGCTCGGCGTGAAGGAGCGGGCGGGAGGCGTAGGGCCCCCTCTTTCCCGCTGCCCTGACGGGCCGCGCCGCCGCCCACCGCCGCGAGAGCCCGTGCGGTCAGGCGACTCGTTCCGCCTTCACCTCGGGTGCGGGCACGCCGAGCTGGCGCATGAGCGCCGGCACGTCCCAGACGTGCCACATGTCGATCAGCCGCTCGTTGCGGTAGCGGAAGAAGTGCATATGCGGCACGGCGATCTTCTTGCCGGTCGGTGGCAGCGCCGCCAGCGGACCCAGGGCAAGGCGGCCCAGATGGGTGCCGGTCATGGTCGAGCGCGTCGCCACGAGATCGCCCTCGCCGATGGCTTCGTGGACCTCGAAGTGCAGGTCGGGGAAGGCTGCCCGCAGCTTCGTGACGACGTCCTTCAGATGCGGGATGAACTCAGTGCCGAGCGCCTCCTGGTGATCGGTTCCGCCGGGGTCGATCGTGGTATCCGCATACGACAGGTCGCCCTCGTTGAACATGCGCTCGAAGCCCTCCACGGTCAGGGCCTTGAGATCCTTTGCCGACATGGTGCGCCTCCTCGTCATGTCCATCTCCGCTACGTCTCCCCAGCGTCCCGGCATTGTCGCGAGCGCCGGCCGGTTCGATGGATGAAGATGGAATGTTATTCCAGTGGATAGAATGGTATTCTACCCATATGGACCTGGGCAAAACCCGACGCCAGATCGCCGCCGAGGCGACGCAACAAGCCATCGTCAAGGCGGCCAGTCGCCTGTTTCTCGAGCACGGCTACCACGGCACCTCGATCGGCGCGGTGGCCCGCGAGGCAGGCGTCGCCGTGCAGACCATCTACAACGCGATCGGCTCCAAGCGCGACCTGCTCTCTCGTGTGCTCGACTTCGCCGCCGCCGGCGAGCGTGCGCCGACTCCCGTGCCCACCTTCATGACCGAGCAGGCCGAACGCGAGCCCGATCCGCGCCTGGTCATCGACCAGCTCGTCGAGTTCTGGCGCGGCGGCCTGGCGCGCACGGCGCCGGTGTTCCGGGTGATCCGCCAGGCCGCCGCGATCGACTCCGAGGTGGCCGAGCTCGAGCGCCAGCGGGCCGAGCAGCGGCTGCGCAACTACGGCAGCGCCGCGCGCATCCTCGACGAACGCGGCGCGCTCCGGCCGGGCCTCTCGCGCGACGACGCGGCCGCCGCCATCTTCGCCATCGGAAACCCCGACATCTATCGATTCTTCGTGTCTGAGGAGGGCTGGGAGCCGCAGCGCTGGGCCGAGTGGGTCCGGGGGCGCCTCTACGCGGCGCTGCTCCCCGACGCATCCTGACCCAAGTGGACGGGCCCGCCGCCTCGGTGTGCGGAGGCGACGGGCCCTGAGAGGTCCCCGGGTCGGAGGGACCTGGTGCCTGGGGCGCCGGGGGGAGCGCCCCGTGGAGGGGGTCTTCTGTAGTGTGCCGGCCCAAGATGAAGAATCCATGAACATCAGTTGAGCATTTGCTGTGAATGTGTGCTTGCCGCGACTACTCGCCTGTCGTCGGCCTTCGCGAAAAAGCGGCGGGGCGCACGATGCGCCTCGCCGCTCGCCGCGGCCGCACCTACTTCTTGTCGCAGAGTCCAGTCGCGACAGCTCAGTCGCGACGGCTCAGTCGCGATGCTTGTCGCGCGACTCGTCCTGGGGAGAGGCAGTGTGGTCCACCGGCACACGGGCAGGAATGCGGGCCGGCTGGGTACGGCTTCTGACGGCGGCCGCCGTCGTCGCCAGGGCGGTGAGTGCGACAACGACAAGTGCGCCGATGATCATTGCGTTCATGATATTCTCCTGAACCGGCCTGAGGATCGCCCGAGGGCTTGGACGCCTCGGCCTATGTCTGCGTCGGGGTGTCGGGCGTTGCCGGCGGCGCGCTGGGTGGCGTCTCGGCCAGCGTCTGAGCCGCGCCTGAGCCGTGCATCTGCCGGTACCAGTGCTCGAACTGCTGCCACTGTGGGTCGATCGGCCCGCCCGCGCTCGGCAGCGCTCCGCCAGCGCCGGCTCCGGGAGCGCCGGCGCCGGTCGCACCAGCGCCGGCTGTGGAGTCCGCGGCGACAGCGCGGGCCGAATGCCGGTTGGGATCGATCAGGTAGACGATCGCCGCGCCGACGCCGCCGGCCAGAAGTACTGCCGCGAGCAGACCGAGTCCGGGAAAGCCCGCGTCGCGGCGCACGAGGCCGGAGCCGATGGCGAAGTTGCGCATCATTCCGCGTTGAGACGCGCCGATGCGCATGACTCCGACGTTCCCGTGGTTGAAGCCGATGTGGTAGGAGACGATACCGACGGCCGCGATCAGGGCTGCCACCAACGCGCCGGTCACGATCCAGGTGATGGTCTTGCGACTCATACGCGATTCCTCCTCGCTGCTGCTCGCGGACGGCGCGGACCGGCCGTCAACAGGCAGTATGGCCCACGCACGTGAGTTTCGGCCAAGAGAATGCTGTGAAACGGCTGTGAGCGCGGAGCGTTCAGACCGCCCGCCGCGGTTACCCGATCCGCTGCGGTTACACCGCCCCGCCGCGCCCGATGGAGCGCGGCAGCACGATGGTCTCTTCGCGCCCGGGGCCCACCGCGATGAACTTCACGCGCGTCTTGGTGAAGTCGGCGATGTACTGAATGTAGTCGCGGGCCGTCTCGGGCAGGTCGGCCCACTCCTCGCAAGCGCGCAGGTCGTCGGTCCAGCCGGGCAGCTCCTCGAGCACCGGTTTGGCGTG
>PKYM01000038.1 GCA_003132645.1 Actinomycetota bacterium
TGCTGCTCGTGGAGCTCGTCCACCCGCTGGTCTCGCGGGTCGTGGGCACCGCCGTCGAGATGCTGGCTGCCGTGCCCAGCATCATCTTCGGCATGTGGGGCATCTTCGTCGTGGGGCCGCTCATGGGTAACCACATCGAGCCGTGGATCCAGTCGACGCCGCTCGGCAGGCTGCCGCTGTTCTCGGGCTCGCCGATCGGCGTCGACGTGCTCACTGCCGGCGTCGTGCTGAGCCTCATGATCCTGCCGTTCATCACCGCCGTCTCGCGCGACGTGCTCAAGATGGTGCCGACGGTGGTCAAGGAGGCCGGCTACGGGATGGGCTCCACAACCTACGAGGTAATGAGCAAGATCAGCATGCGCTACGCTCTCTCGGGTATCGCCGGGGCCGTCTTTCTGGGCCTCGGGCGGGCCCTCGGCGAGACCATGGCCGTCGCCATGGTGATCGGCGGCAACACCATCACCATCCCGCACTCGCTGTTTCAGAACGGTACGAGTGTCTCGGCGACCTTGGCGCTGCGCTTCGGCGAGGCCTCGAGCAAGCTCGAGACGAGCTCGCTGATCGAGCTCGCCCTCATCCTGTTCGCCATCACCATGGTCTTTCAGGTGGTCGCCCAGCTCTGGCTGGCGCGCGCTCGCCGCATGACCGGGAGCCGGGCGTGAGCGCAACGGCGCCCGCTGCGGGGCGCCCGCCGCTGCAGGCGCGCTCGGTCTTTCGCCGGCGCCTGGTCAACACCGCCATCACCAGCTCCGCCTGGCTGGCGGCGGCGATCGGCATCTTCGTCATGGGCTGGATCGTCTACACGGTCTTCACGCGTGGCATCGGGGCCTGGAACCTGGCCTTCTTCACCCAGTTGCCGCCGGTCGGCAACGATCCCGGCGGCGGACTTGCCAACTGCATCATCGGCACGCTGGTGATCACCTTCGGGGCGGCGATCGTCGGTCTGCCGCTGGGCTTCTTCGGCGCGATCTACCTGTCCGAGTTCGGCCGCGCCGGCCGCGTGGCGACCGGCATCCGGGCCGTGACCAACATCGTGCTGGGCGTGCCGTCGATCATCGCCGGCATGTTCGCCTACGCCCTCCTGGTGCTGCCCAGGCACCACTTCTCGGGATTCTCGGCTTCGGTGGCGCTGGCCTTCATCATGCTGCCGGTCATGACGCGCACGGCCGAGGACATCTTGAACCTGGTGCCCAACGAGCTGCGCGAGTCGGCCCTGGCGATGGGGGCGCCGCGCTGGAAGGCGACCCTCGGCGTGGTCGTCAAGGCGGCCCGTGGCGGCCTGATCACGGGCGCCATCCTGGCCGTGGTGCGGGTCGCCGGCGAGACCGCGCCGCTGCTGTTCACGGCTCTGAGCAGCCAGTACTGGATGGGCGGGCTGAAGGGGTACTTCGGCGGCCCCACGCCGAACCTCACCAAGACCATCTTCGACCTCTCCCAACAGCCGTATTCGCACCTGGTGCAGCTCGCCTGGGGAGGAGCGCTGCTGATCATCGTCGCGGTGCTGGGCGTCAACGTCGTCACCCGGCTTCTTTTTCAGCGAGGCAAGGAATGGTAGACATCATGGACAGGATCGACCCGGGCGCCGATAACGCGGTCGAGAGCGAGAGGCCCTTGCCGCCGCGTCTCGAGGTGACCCCCACAGGGCACGACTCGGCGACCGAGTTCGACGCGCTGCCCAGCAAGCTCTCGGTGCGCGATCTCGACTTTTTCTACGGCAAGCAGCAGGCGCTGTTCGACAATCACCTTGAGGTCAAGGAGCACCGGGTCACCGCCATCATCGGCCCGTCGGGCTGCGGCAAGTCGACGCACCTGCGCTGCTACAACCGCATCTACGAGCTCTACCGCGACCAGAAGGCGACCGGCGAGGTCATGCTCGACGGCCGCAACATCCTCGCCTCGGGCACCGACCTGTTGAGCCTGCGCCGACGCGTGGGCATGATCTTTCAGAAGCCCAGCCCCTTCCCCATGACCGTGTTCGACAACATCGCCTACGGGCTGCGCATGCACTTCAAGCTGTCGCGTTCGGAGCTTTCCGAGCGCGTCGAGGACGCCCTCAAGCGCGGCGCCCTCTGGGAGGAGGTCAAAGACAAGCTCAAGGAGCCGGGCCTCGCCTTATCGGGCGGCCAGCAGCAGCGGCTCTGCATCGCCCGGGCGATCGCCGCGGAGCCCGAGCTCATCCTCATGGACGAGCCCTGCTCGGCGATCGACCCCGTGGGCACTGCCAAGATCGAGGAGCTCGTCTCGGAGCTGAAATCGTCGTACACGATCGCCCTCGTGACCCACAACATGCAGCAGGCCGCCCGCGTGTCCGACTACACCGCCTTCTTTTTCGAGGGCCGCATCATCGAGTTCGGGGCCACGTCACAGATCTTCGAAAACCCCGCCCAGAAACAGACCGAGGACTACATCACCGGCCGATTCGGCTAAGCGAAGGACGCGCATGGCAACCCAGCTGCAACGCGAGATCAGCAACCTGAAGAAGAGCATCCTTACGCTGAGCGCCCTGGTCGAAGACAATCTGCGCCGCGCGCTCACTGCGGTCGAGACTCACGACGAGACGCTNNAACATCGCCGAGCGCGCCCTGCAGCTCGCCGCCGCACCACAGCCCGTCGTCTCGTTCGACATGACCGGCATGGCGATCAAGGCCCAGCAGATGGTCTCCAACTCACTCGATGCCCTGGTGGCGTCAGACGCCGCCGCGGCCCGCGCCGTGCTGCTCGCAGACGACGAGATCGACGACCTCGACCGCGAGTTCACGGCCAGGCTCAACGCCGCCGCCCGCGAGCACCCGGAGTGGCTCGAGGGCGTGGTCCAGCTCCTGCAGATCTCGCGCTTCATCGAACGGCTGGCCGACCACGCGACGAGCATCGCCGAAGACGTGATCTACATGGTCGAGGGCGAGATCCCGCGGCACTCGGTCAAGCGCGCGGTCGCCGAGGCGATGGGCTTCAACGGCGCCGTGCCGCCGCGGGCGAAGGAGTAGGCCGCAGGGGGTGTCGCCGGGTCGCCGCCGAGCCGTCGCAGGCCAAGGGGCCGGCGACCGGGGAAGCGGTCAGCTCGCGGTGATCGTCGCCGTCGGGCTCGTGCCGACGACGAGCTTGCTCGAGGCCGGAACTCGCAGGCGCAGGGCTGTCGTACCGGCCACCGCGGTCCAGCTCACCCTGTAGCTGCCGTTGGCGGCCAGCGTGGTGGACACGGCGTTGCTCCAGCCCGTCGACGTCTTGGTCTGCAGCCAGACGGTCTTGGCGGCCGTCGCCGGCGCGACCGTGCCGCTGAAGGCGACAATGGCGCCGGCCGCCACGGTCGCGCTCGCGGGCGCGATGGTGACTTCTGGTCTGACGTCGATCGTCACGTGGACCGAAGCCACGCTGGAGGTCGCCACCATGCTTGCCGGCGCCGTGACGTAGTACTGCGTCGTGACGCCCGGCGTGACCGTGGCTGAAAACGCGGTGTACTTGGCGGTGTAGCCGTCCACGACTGTCGAACCGGCCGTCGTCGTCGTCCCGCGCGTCACCCAGGAGCCCCCGGCCGGCCGGCGGTGCAGCGTGATCGTCTTGCCGGTGGCGAGCGGCGGATACCGTTTGCCGGTGAGTTTCGCGGACGAGCCGTAGGTGATCGTCGTGGTGGTCGACGGGTTGATCGAAAGCGAGGTGAAGAACACCCAGGCGTCGCGCAGGCCGAGCCGGGCCCGCAGCGTGGCGCCGTCGACTGCCGCCCAACCGGCGCCGCCGATGAGCAGCGCCTTGACCACCCGCGGCGAGGTGCCGCGCTTGACCACGTAGACCGCCCGCAGGGGGCCCTTCGTGAAGCCCAGCGCGGCGGCGATCGTGGCGGGCGTGCGATGGATCGGGTTGTCGGGCCAGGTGTGGTAGGGCGAGGTCGTGTCGTAGGGGTCGGGCACGCCCTTGAGGTAGGGCTGCGGGGCGGCGCCGCTCCAGACGTTCTCGATGTTCTCGGTGTGGCCTCCGGACGTCGAGAAGAAGAAGGCGGTGATGGCGACGCCCCCGTATTTGGGCACGATCCCCTTGGTCGCGGTCACGGCCTTGTCGGTGCTGGCGGCCTCGCCGTCGGCGCCGCCGTACATCTGGCTCGCGGTCGTGCAGTACACGTCGAAGGAGCCCGAGCCGCCGGTCTCGCGGAAGGCATACGAACGCGCCGCCACGGCCTGCGCCTTGAGCGCCTCGATCGGCCACGACGCCGGCGATTCGCGCGGCACGACGCCCAGGAGATACGACTCGAGGGGCAGCTTGTTGACGACTTCGAGGCCGTTGGTGAGGTGAACGATCCGCAGGGTGCCGCGATAGCGGCCCACGTAGCCGTTGTCGTTGGCCGTGAGCAGCCTGAGCTTGGAGGTCTCGGCAACGAAGGTGATCGGCGTGCTCGAGACCCACGAGCTGCTGCCGGCCTTCAGGTGGTAACGGCTGCCCGACCAGGTGATCGTGGCCGTCACGCCACCGGCGATATGCACGGTCTTCGCCGTCCAGGTGGCCTTGAACTGGGCGGCGTCGGTGGCGGCGATCGACGACACGCCGCTGCGCAACAGCACGCGGACCGGCACGTTGGCCACCTTGCCCAGGGTCACGCCGGTGTAGTAATGCTTGATGATGGCGTCGTAGGTCCAGCCGTGCAGGGCGTAGCCGTCGGCGCCGTACTGGCTCATGCCGATGCCGTGACCCCAGCCGCGGCCCTCCATGATCATGGTCCACTTGGCGACCGCGTTCGCGGCCGGCGCGAGGACCAGCGCGAGCACCCCGGCGAGCACCGCGAGCGCGCTCGCCACGGCGAGAGTCCTGCGGCGGGCGCCGCGGCCGCGCGTGGATGTCTGAGGAGAGCCGGTCAAAAGGCGGGTGTCCATTGGTCGCTCGAGGACCTCCCTCATGCTACGTTGCCCTGTCGTGCCTGGCAAACAGCGCCTGAAACTGGGGTTCGACATTCTTTGCTGTCGGCAGAAGAACCCCTTTGCATAACGTTCGGCCGGGGCGCGAGCCTAACGGAGGGCCGCGATGCGGCCGAGGTGGGCGAGACGCGGGAGGTGGGCGAGGCGCGCCAGGCAGCCGNNGGCGGGCGCCCGCTGAAGCGACGAGCGACGAAGGTGGCGGGCCGGCGTTGCCAGGCAACGCCCAAAGGTTCGACAGACCCGCCGCTGAATGTCAAAGTCCTAAAGGCCCCCCGGGAACGGCCGACAGAAGAAGAGAAGCCATGGCAGTTCAATCGACACCAGTCGACCTCGACCGGAACCTGCGCCGCGCGACAGCGCGCCGTGCCGTGCCGCTGCGCCCTGTGCGGCGCTACGCGGCGCCGCGTAGCGCCGTGCCGCTGCGGCGGCGACTGGCGATGAGCGCGCTGGCGGCGGCGCTCTGCGCCGCCGCCAGCGCGCTCATCTTCATTCCCGCCGCCTTCGCCAAGACCTACACCGACGTGCACAAGGCATACTGGGCGCGCGCCGACATCAACTGGGTGACCAATCAAGGCCAACCCAACGGCAAGGCGCTCGACGACTTCGGCGGCGGCCTCTTCAAGCCCACGCAGGCCGTCACCCGGGCGCAGCTCGCCCGGGCCCTCGTCGTCACGGGCGGCTACCAGAAGATGACGGTACCGGCGGTCGCACTGGCCGATGTGCCGACGAGCGACCCCTACTACAAGTACATCGAGATCGCCGTCCACCTGAAGCTCATGTCCGTGTACAAGAACGGCTTTCGCCCGACGGCGGCCGTGCTGGAGTATCAGGCCGACAGCGGCGCCGTCTGTCTTCTGCGGTCCCTCAACCCCACCGCCGACTGGACCGTACTCAAGTCGCTGCGACCGGGGAAATGGCAGCCGAACCTCAAGTGGACCACGGGCGCGCCGGTCTATCTGCCGGTCGAGGTCGCGGCGCGCTCCGTGGGGCTGCGCTTCAACCATCCGACCAAGGCCGACGCCCTCGAGGTCTCGCCGCGCCAGGCGATCGATCGCGCCGAGTTGGCCGCCATCCTGTATCGCGCGAGGCACCTCTCGTCGTGGAGCATCGCCGGTCTCAAGGAGTACGACAGCGTCGTCCTGCCGACCCTGACCGCCCGCCAGAAGCAGATCGTCGCCTTCGCTTTCAAGTACATCGGTTACCCGTACGTCTGGGGCGGTGAGTATCCCACCAAGGGCTCGCCCTACGGCAGCCAGGCCCACGGCGGCTTCGACTGTTCAGGTTTCGACTGGTGGGTCATGAAGATGCACTTCGGTTACACGGTGAACGAGCGGACCGCGGCGGGCATGGCCGGAGCCGCCAAGCCGCGCATCACGCGCGCCAAGCTCGTGCCCGGCGACCTCATGTTCTTCGGTCCGAACGGGCCCAAGTCGACCGTGGCGTCGATCTACCATGCCGCGCTCTACCTCGGCAACGGCTGGTTCATCCAGTCGACCGGCTCGCTCGATGGCGTCGGTCTGTCGTCGCTTAACTCCGATTCCTATTGGAAGTCGGCCTTCGCCTGGGGCCGGCGGGTGCTGAAGAAAGGTGAGTTCGCGCCGCTTCTCAGCGCCACGCCCGAACAGTGAGAAAGGCCGTCGTTCTGGTCTTGTTCACGGTCGCCCTCGGGGCGGCGGTGCTGGTCGCCACCGAGCGCGCCCGTTCGATGGAGGCCTATGATCGTACGCCGCCGGTCGGCTGGATCTCGTTGCCGCCCGTCGTGACAACACACCACGTCACAGTGCTCGCCGATATCGCCGACCCCGACACCGGCGTCGTCAAGTTGCGTCTCAGCAACGACGGCGCGACCTGGAGCGTCTGGGAAGGATTCCCGAGCCCGGCGGCCGACGGCGCCATCCGTCTGCCCTGGCAGCTCGCGGCGGGTGCCGGCGCAAGGACGGTGACAGTCGAGGCGCGCAACGGCGCCGGCCACATCTCGACGTTCACCGCGCACACCACAGTGCGTGCCGCGAGGCTCAGCCGCAGCCACTAAGGCGGGTCCCTCAGGTCAGGTCGTCAGCCCGTGATACTGGCGCTCGTAGTAGCTCCGCCACTCGCCCGACTTGATCTTCTCCCACCACTCGCGATGCTCCCCGTACCAGGCTACGGTGCGCGCCAGACCCTCGGCGAACGAGACCCGCGGCTCCCAGCCCAGGGCGCGCACCTTGGCGCAGTCGAGCGCGTAACGGCGATCGTGGCCGGGCCGGTCCGTGACGTAGCGCACGAGCTCCTCGCCCAGCCCGAGCTCGGCGAGGATGCCGCGCGTGAGGTCGAGGTTGGCCACCTCGTTGCCGCCGCCGACGTTGTAGATCTCGCCGTCGGCGCCTTCGCGCAGCACGAGGTCGAGCGCCCGGCAGTTGTCGTCGACATAGATCCAGTCGCGCACGTTGCGGCCGTCACCGTAGATGGGCAGCGCCTGGCGGTCGAGGGCGTTGGTCACGAACAGCGGCACGATCTTCTCGGGGTACTGCCAGGGCCCGTAGTTGTTGGAGCTGCGCGTCATCACGATCGGTGTGCCGTAGGTGCGCCGGTAGGCCAGCACGAGCAGCTCGCCGCTGGCCTTGCTGGCCGAGTACGGGCTCGAGGGCCGCAGCACGTCGGTCTCGACCGAGGCGCCCTCGGCGATGTCGCCGTAGACCTCGTCGGTCGAGATCTGCAGAAAGCGCGCGACGCCGCGCGCCCGCACGGCGTCGAGCAGCACATGGGTGCCGATCACGTCGGTGCGGATGAAGTCCTCGGGGCCGCTGATCGAGCGATCGACGTGGGTCTCGGCAGCGAAGTTGACGATCGCGTCGGCGCCGGCGGCGACCTCGTCGACCGCCTCTGGGTCGCAAATGTCGCCCTTGACGAACGAGTAGCGCGGGTCGCCTGAGACGTCGCGCAGGTTGTCGAGGTTGCCGGCGTAGGTGAGCTTGTCGAGAACGACGACCTTGTCTCCGGGATGCTCGGCCAGCACGAGGCGGACGAAGTTGGAGCCGATGAAGCCGGCGCCGCCGGTGACCACGATCCTCATACCCTTAGTCCTCCTTCGACCGGGCGGCGCCTGCGCTGCCGCCTTATGGTCTGTCGAGCAGCTCGTCCATGACGGCCGCGACGCCGTCTTGCCAGCAGGGCGGCTGCGGCACCGCCCGCTCTGTCGTCAGTGCGCTGTAGGCCGGCCGCGCCGCCGGGCGGCCGGCCTGCTCTGTGGTGAGCGGCTCGACGGCCACCCTGAGGCCGGCCAGCGCCACGACTTCGCGGGCCAGCTCGCACCAGCTACAGGCGCCGCCGCCGGCCATGTGGTAGATGCCCGGTCCGAGGCCGTCCCGCAACGCTTCGACGACCGCCGCCGCGAGGTGGCCGGCGTAGGTCGGCGAGCCGACCTGGTCGTCGACCACGCGTAACGGCTGCGCGGGCCGGGCGGCGGCGCGTTCGCGCGCCGCCGCCAGGATCGTCTTGACGAAGTTCCCGCCCGTCGCTGAGAACAACCACGCCGTGCGGATCACGGTGCCGTGCAGCCAGGCGAGCGTCTCGCGCTCCTGGGCCAGCTTGGTGCGGCCGTAGGCGTTGAGCGGGGCGGGCTCGTCGTGTTCGACGTACGGCGCGCCCTTGCGGCCGTCGAAGACGTAGTCGCTCGAAAACGACACGACCTGGGCGTGCGTGCCGTGCAGCGCCGCGACGATGTGGCGCGTGCCCAGCGCGTTGACGGCGTAGGCTGTCCTCTCGTCGCGCTCGGCGCCGTCGACGTCGGTGTAGGCGGCCGTGTGCAGCACGATGTCGGGGCGAAAGGAGCGCACGGCGGCGGCGACGGCGACCGCGTCGCGCAGGTCGAGCGACTCCTCGCGGGCGACGAGGACCTCGCCGTCGAGAAGGTTCTCGAAGGCGGTAGCGAGCTGGCCGCCGCCGCCGGTGAGCAGCCAACGCGTCGCGGGAGTCACGAGTCGAAGATCCGGTGCCGGACAGGGCCCTCGAGCTGCGCTTCAGCGCAGCCGCAGGCCCCAGTCGTAGGGGATCAGGTCGGTGTCGTGGGGCAGCTCGTCCTGATCGGGCTCGTCGTAGTCGTAGACCTCGGTCGGCGCGTTGACGATGAAGGCCTCGTCGGCGCTCACGCACTTCCAGCCGTGCTGCACCTCGGGCGGTACCCGCACGAGCAGGGGGTTGTGCTCGCCCATGAAGAACTCGTCGATGCGGCCCCGGGTGGGCGAACCGTCGCGGCCGTCGTAGAGCACGAGCTTGATCATGCCCTTGACGCACACGATGTTGTCGTACTGGACGTGGTGCAGATGCCAGCCCTTGACCACTCCGGGCAGCGTCGTCGTCATGTAGAGCTGCCCGAACTTGATGAAGAGCTCGTCGTCTGAGCGCAGGCACTCCATGAGCCGGCCGCGCTCGTCGGGGATCACTCGCAACTGTTTTTTCATCACGCCGTCGATCATCGCGCCCCTTTTGCTGAGAGCGGCCGTCAGACCACGCCGATGCGGCTCGAGTCGCCGACCATGAAACGGTAGGCGGCCGGCCGGCCGTCGGAGCGGCAGATGGTCACGTCTTTGCCGATCAGGCTGTCGCAGAGCCGTGCGTTCAGCCCCGAGATGCGGCTGTTTTCGAGGATGATGGAGTGTTCGATCTCGGCGTGGTCGACGATGACGCCGTGGAGTATCGACGTGTAGGGGCCGATGAAGGCGTCGGTGAGCTCGCAGCCGTGACCGATCGTCACCGGGCCGCGCACCGTGCAGCGCGTGAGGAGGCTGCCGGCCTCGATCGCGACCGGGCCTTCGATCGACGAGTCGATCGTCTCGCCGCGCACGTCGCGTTCGAGCGTGCCGAGGATGAGGCGGTTGGCTTCGAGTATGTCTTCGAGCTTGCCGGTGTCCTTCCACCAGCCCGTGACGATGTGCGGCTCGACCTGCAGGCCGCGGTCGACCATGTGCTGGATGGCGTCGGTGATCTCGAGCTCGCCGCGCGCCGAGGGNNGGCTCAGCCGGCTTTTCGACCAGGCGCACCACCGCGCCGTCGACGATCTCGGCCACGCCGTAGGAGTGCGGGTCGGACACATGCTGCAGCAAGATCAGGGCATCGGGCGCGTCGGCGCGAAAGCGCTCGACGAACGGCACGATGCCGTCCTTGAGCAGGTTGTCGCCGAGGTACATGACGAAGGGCTCGTCGCCCAGGTAGTCCTCGGCGATCAACACCGCGTGAGCCAGGCCGAGCGGCGTCGCCTGGCGCAGGTAGGTCACGCGCAGGCCGAAGCGCGCGCCGTCGCCGACAGCGGCCTCCACTTCGGCGTGGGTGTCGCCGACGACGATGCCGACCTCGTCGATGCCGGCC
>PKYM01000029.1 GCA_003132645.1 Actinomycetota bacterium
CCGGCGCTCGCCGAGCTGCGCACCCAGGTCGGCGCTCCCGGTGCCGAAGAAGCCCTGCGCCACATCCACCAGCTCTACGTGCGCGAGACCGGCAGCCGCCTGCGGGCGTTGCGCTTCGACCAGGCGCAAGGGTAGGGCAGGGCCGCCGCCACTGCCGGGCGTGCACGGCGCGGCCGGCAGGTTGCCCGCCGGCGCCGAGCCGCTGTGGGTCTAGACGAGTGCGACGCGCAACATCGACCGGAGGAGCGCCACGCTCGGCCGGCGGGCGCTCCTCCCAGTGGTGCTGTTGTTGTGTCACCTAGCTGCTGTGGAGACTGGCAGACTTCCGTCGAAAGGCACGGGTTGCGGAGATCCCCAGTGGCGGCCCGATGACTTGGGCCGCCACTGGGGAAGGTCAGCCGGTGGTCAGTTGACGGCGATCCCCTCGAAGGCTTGGGGAGGTGTCGGCAGTCCACTGATCGTCTGGATCCAGGTGAGCGTGCCGTCGTGGTTCACGCGGTAGGCAAGGAGCTCACCGGCACCGCTGCACTCCACGTAGAGGAAGCGCTGATCGGGGGTGGCCACCGAGTCGATCACGCCGGGTGCGATCGTGGCTGCCACGCCCATCAGGACGGGAACCCCGCTCGAGTTCAGGGTGTAGGCACTGACGTTGCCGCTGCCGGCGTTGGAGATGTAGTAGAAGCCGCGGGCGGCGCTGATCCAGCAGGCCGCCGTGAAACCATCGGCCGTGGAGCCGATCCCGGTCAGACTGTTGTCTGGGTTGAGGCTGTAGGTGCTGAGGTGGCTCATCGCCGCCTCGACGACCACCAGGCGACCCCAGGGGTCGAAGGTGAAGGCAAACGGCACCGGCGAGGTCGAGCTGTTGGCGACCAGCGTCTTGCCCAGCACGCCGCGAGCACCGACCCAGAAGATGTCGATGGCGCTGGTGCTGGCCTTGGTCGCGACGATCAGCCGACGGCCGTCGGGTGAGAAGCCGACCTGGCCGGGCGAGTGCAGGTAGTCGGGCGGGTTGGTGTTGCCCAGACCCAGTGAGCGGTGCGAGAAACGCATCCGCCAGAGGTGGTCACCGGTCAGCCAGTAGCCCTGCACCGAGCCCTGGCCGCCGGCGTTCAGGACGTAGACCCAATCACCGTACACGGCGATGCTCGCGGGGAACTGACCGCCCGAGGCGGCGACCTGCGCCAGCGAGAGGCGGTCACCGTGCACCCGGAAGAGCGAGATCGAGTCACTGCCGGCGTTGACCGCCAGAAGCACACGCCCATGATCGGCGCTTGCCAGTGATCCCTGCGAGGACAGCGGGTCTGCGGCCGAACCGGCCGCCATGCCACCTTTGCCGCCGGTAAGGTAGCTGGTGACACGGGTGAGCGTGCCGTCCCAGGCGCGGTCGTAGACGATGATGCGGTTGGCGCCCAGATTGTTCGTCTGCACGAACAGGGCCTTGAGTGGGCTGATCCGGTAGAGGGCCACGCCGTGCGATGGCACGGTTGCCGCAATCACGCCCGCCGTCTCGGTCTTCTGATGCGACCAGAGGTTGGTGAGGAGGTAGCCGGTGCAGCCCGCGTGCTGTCCGACCGCGGACGCCGTTGTCGATACGACCCGGGGCTTGGAGCCCGTGTTGAAGAGGCCGACGATGGCGTCTCCGTTGGTCTCCGTCTTCGTGAATACCTGGTGGGTGCTGGTGTTCACGATCCGGGATGCGCCAATGGAATCCTGGTCGACCGCGATCACGTCGGTGTTCTTCAGGAGGGTGAGGTCGTACGAATCGAGGTTGGTCAGGTCGACGCCGAGGATGAACGGCGACGCGCCCAGCGCCCAGAGGCTCATCTGGGTCATGCGCTCGTTCGGAGTTGTTCCGTCATTGGCGCCGTTGCCGACCTCGATGGAGTCGCTGTCGTTGAACCAGCCCGGGCCGCAATAGGGCCCATAGGTCGCGATATAGTTGAACCGGGTCGACACGTTGGCCCAGTCCGTCAGCGGGTAACTACTCCCGGCCGGCTCATCGTTATAGTCCTCGATATCATCGGTGAATACCGTTTGAGTGGCCCATTGCATTACGGTTGGGAGGATACGTTTATCTTGGCTGCCCTGGGTAGTGTCAAGGCGCATGGGCCGCCCCGTTTGCTGCAACGCTTTCGACATGGCAATGACGTCGGGTGCGTTGCTGTCCTTGATGCCATCGAACTTCAGGTAATCGATGCCCCACGAGGCGAACCTGTTCGCCACAGAGTTGTAGTATTTCTGTGCGCCCGGCTTGCTGAAGTCGATCCGGTACATGACGCCTTGGTTGTAGTTGTCCTCAGTGACGTACGGAACCTGAACGATGTCATCGGCGTGATAGGCGGTGCCCTTGATCGGGGTGTTCTTTACCACGGCTTGCTTCGGGATTCCGGGCGTGAGGTAGATGCCGAACTTCAGCCCGAGGCTGTGCACGTAGTCGGCGACGACCGCGATGCCGTCTTCCGAGCCCTTAGGCGGGAACTTTGTGGGATCGGTGACCCAGCGTCCGTACTGGTCGACGTTCATCCCTTGGGTACTCGGGTTGGTTGCCGGGTACTGGTAGTAGAAGTCGTCGAGGTTGATGTACTGGTAGCCGATGCTCGCCAAGCCGCTGCTCACCAGCGCGTCGGCCGATGCCTCAATGTTGGCGGCGGTCGGGCCCATCCGCAGGAAGCTCCAGCTGCTCCACCCCAGCGTCGGTGTCAAGCCGGCGCCGTTAATGCCGCCAGGAATCGCGCTAGCTGTCGGTACGGCGACCGCCAGCGCCAGTACGCCGAATACGGCGACCGCCAGCGTGACCACCAACGCGCCTTTGATGCGTAAATGAACCATCGCTCCTCCATCTGTAGGGTTCTCTGCAGGGGGGTCGCCCGTCAATCTCGGGGTCCCCGCGGCCGTCAGTGCCGGATTCATCCCTTCCTGCTCCCCCTGGGCAGCTCATTAACGCTTTGGACCGAGCCGGGGTCGAGATGGAGCGGAGCGAGGAGCCACGGCCTTGGCGCCGGCGACGACCGGGGCAGGCTGGCGAGCCAGGGGAGCAGAAGTGGGTCACGCCATCAGCACCACCTCCCGCGGCATCAGGTGGAGTGGCACGCGCTGGCGCGGGCAGAACACGTGCCTTCAATTCGGCCGTCTCCAACGCGCGCCGCCCACACCTGGGCTGGTCCGCGCCGGGATATCCTGAGCGATTACGCTCATTTCCCCGGAACTTAGAGCACATATGATAGCGCGTCAAGCGTAAATCTGTCCGGATTTAGCAGTACGGCATGTCTGGGCTGGCGGGCACGGCGTCGATCGACGCTCAGTCATCCTCGTCGGTATCCGCGGCTTGGTCGTTCGCGTCGTGAGCCGCACGGGGCATGGCCTGCGCTCTCGTCGCCGCTCGTCCTCGGCGTGCTCATGAAGCTCCTCCACGAGGCCGGCTACCTCCCGGCGCTCGACCAGTGCGCGCACTGCGGCTCGGGCGGCCTGGCGCTGGCCTTCTCGCCGTCGCGCGGCATCGTCGTGTGTGAGTGCTCCGTCGGCGAGGGCGTTCCGCTGAGCCCCGAGGCCGTGGCCGCGATGCGCAGCTCGGTGGAGCCGGCGCTCGCCGAGCTGCGNNAGCTCTACGTGCACGAGACCGGCAGCCGCCCGCGGGCGCTGCACTTCGCCCAGGCACAGCCGTAGGGCAGGGCCGCCACCACCGCCGGGGGCCGGCCCCCAGCGTGGCGCGCGGGCCGCGCGCGGGCGGCGCCCAGGCCTGGAAGTCCTAGACTAGTGTGACGCGTACTCCCGCCGCCTCGATGGCGGCGAGCTCGGCCTCATCGGCCTCGCCGTCGGTGACGAGTTCGTCGACGCGCTCGATGTCGCAGATGCGGGCAAAGGTCACCTTGCCGACCTTGGCGCCCTCGGTCACGGCGATCACGGTCTGGGCGTGCCCGAGAAGCGCCGTCACGGTGTGGGCGTCGTCCTCTTCGTGAGTCGTCACTCCGCCGCGGGCGCTGATCCCGTTGACGCCGATGAAGACGACGTCGAGGTTGAAGCCGCGCAGCGCTGCCTCGGCGAGCGGCCCGAGGAGCTCGTAGGACTCGGCACGGGCGATCCCGCCGGTGACGAACAACTTCAGGTTGCGCCGCAGGGCGAGCTCGGAGGCGATGTTGAGGGCGTTGGTAACGATCGTCAGGCCGGGCCTGTCGGCAAGGGCGCGGGCGACCTCGGTGGTCGTGGTGCCGCCCGTGAAGCCGACCACCGTGACGTCGCCGCTCACCCGTTCGATGGCGACCGCAGCGATACGCCGTTTGACGGCGCGGTGAGAGCCGGCGCCGTAGCGCAGAGGGAGGTCGAGCAGCAGACCGGCCGCGGCAGCGCCGCCGTGTGTGCGGGTGAGCAGGTGCCGCTCCTCGAGCAGCCCGAGGTCGCGCCGTACCGAGGCCTTCGAGACGCCCAGACGGGGAGCGAGGTCGGCGATCGACACCGAGCCGACCTCGGCCAGTTCGTTCAGGATCAGGCTGAAACGCTCCTCCCGACGCATGCTTCGTAGAGTATCACAGGATTGAGAGGTCGAAGGTTGCGTTGCTGTGCATTGCCCAGTAAAGTGCAAAAAGGTGGCCACTCGGCGTGAGCGAATACTGTCGTTTCTGGAGCAAACGCCTTGCATTAAGGGCCAGATGGGAAGGATAGCGCCGACGTGAGCCACGTGCTCGAAGAGATTGGGAGTCAGCCACAGATGTGGCTCCGCGCGGCCGAGGTCGCGCGCGCCGAAGGCGGCCGTCTGCCCGCTGCCGGGCAGCGCGCGGCGATCGTGGGCTGCGGTACGTCGCTATTCATGGCCGAGGCCTGGGCTGCGGCACGGGAGCAGGCCGGACGAGGCGAGACCGACGCGTTCACACCGTCCGAAGCTCTGCCCCGTCGGTACGATACCGTCGTCGTGCTGACGCGCTCGGGAACCACCACCGAGGTACTCGACTACGTGGAGGGGCTGAACCGCGCCACCCGCACCGTCGCCGTGACGGGCACGCCGGCGAGCCCCATCGTCGAGCTCTGTGACGACACTGTGTTGCTCGACTTCGCCGACGAGCGCTCGGTCGTGCAGACGCGGTTCGCGACCACCGCCCTCGCGCTGCTGCGCGCCCACCTCGGCGTCGACATCGGCCCCCTGGCCGACGCCGCCGAGGACGCGCTGGCCGAGCCGCTGCCGGTCGAGCCGGCCGCCGTGCGGCAGTTCGTGTTCCTCGGGCACGGCATGGGCGTCGGGCTGGCGCGCGAAGCCGGGCTCAAGCTGCGCGAGGCGGCCGGCGCCTGGACCGAAGCCTACCCGTCGACCGAGTTCCGCCACGGGCCGATCAGCGCGATCGGCGAGGCCAGCGCAGTGTGGGCGTTCAGCCCGGCGCCGGAGGGTCTGCCCGACGCGGTGCGCAAGACCGGCGCGACCTTCCTGCAGGCCCGCCGCGATCCCATGGTCGAGCTCATCGTGGCCCAGCGCCTGGCCGTCGCGCTGTCGGAGAGCAAGGGGCTCGACCCCGACCATCCCCGCCATCTCAGCAGATCCGTGATCCTTCCGGATCCACAGTGACCACCCGGACCCACAGTGACCACCAAGGAGGCAGACGTGACACGCACTAGCTTGCATACGCGAGGCCGTGGGGCAGTGACAGTGCTCCTGGCCTTGGTCGTGCTCGCGGCCATCGTTGTGCTGGCCGCCGCGTGTGGCAGCAGCAGTAGCAGTAGCAGCAGCAGTCCGAGCGCCGCGGCGACCACCAGCCCAGGCGTTCTGCCTTCGCCGTCGCCGGGCAGCTCGATCACCGTCGTCTACCACTATCCCGCGCCGCCGAAATCCCTCCTCGATCAGTTCACGGCGCAAACCGGCGTGAAGGTCAACTGGGTCGAGATCGGCTGGGACAACCTGCAGACCAAGATCGCGACGGCGGCGACGTCGAATACCTACTTCGCCGACCTCACCGACGTCGACTGGTCGAAGGTCGGCCAGTACTACAAGACCAAGTGGTTCACGCCGCTGAACTCCTACTTCGACGCCGCGGCGCTCAAGGCCGACATGCCGCAGATCGACACCTTCGCATCGAACGGCCAGCAACTGGCGCTGCCGTTCGATTCGTCGTACACGGTCACCACGCTCAACACGAAGATCGCCAAGGCGGCCGGCGTGACGGGCACGCCCGCGACCCTCACCGACTACACGAACGCCCTCAACAAGATCAAGGCCAAAGGAGCCGTACCGAACCCGCTCGACATCCCGTTCGCCGCAGCCGAGGGCCTGTCGACTTACTGGTACCAGCTCACCGCGGCCTTCGGCGGCCAGGTGCTGGACGCGAGCTACGCGCCGCAGTTCACGTCGCCGAGCTCGGCCGGCTACAAGGCGCTCGCGTGGATGGTCAATGCCTACAAGACGGGGCTCGTGCCCAAGGCCAACATCGGCGTCAGCGACTACCAGGGGTTCACCACAGAGATGGCACAGGGGCGCGTGGCCAGCGTCTTCTCCGACTACGCCGGCAGTGTGGGCTCGATCTACGATGTGCCGAGCAGCTCCAAGGTGGTCGGCCAGGTGCAGTACATCCCGACGCCTGGGGTTTCGGGCCCTGCGCCCAACCTGGCCAATCCGGACGGCATCGGCATTCCGGTGACCGCCAAGAACGTGGCGGGCGCGCTGGCCTTCATCAAGTGGATCACCGACACAAAACAGCAGGCGATCTGGGCCGGTCTGAACGGCCCGGCCGATGTGATATCGGGCTTCCCGCTGCCAGCGCGGGTGAGCAGCCTGCAGCTCCTGGCCCAAGGCAACAAGGTCTCGGGAGCGGCCGAACTGACGAAGCTGCTCAAGACCTCGCGTGCCGAGTTCCCCGGCCCCGGGGCGCCGCCCTGGTACTCGCAGTTCAGCAACTCCGTGTACACCAACATCCATCAGGCTGCCGCAGGGAGCGAGACCGCGCAGCAGGCAGTGACCAGCATCGCCACCCAGGTCAACCAGCTCAAGACGAGCCAGTAAGGACGATGGGCGGCGCCGCCACGACCGAGGCCCTGCGGAGCAACGCCGGTGGGCGTCGTGGCGGCGCCGCGTCATGAGCGGCGAGAGGACACGAACAGGCAGGAGGCGGCCGCGCAGGCGCGGCCGCTTCCTGCCTTACATCCTCCTCTCGCCGCTCATCCTGTTCATCGGCGCGCTGGCGCTCTATCCGACGATCGTCACTACCGTCCAGGCGTTCTTCACGGTCGACCCTTTGAATCCGCCAACGCGCTTCGCCGGCCTCGCCAACTTCCGCGCCCTGTTGCACAACCCATTCGTCCGTCAGAGCGCCGCCAACACCTTGCTCTACATCGTCGTCGGGGTCGGCCTGTCGACGCTGTTCGGCCTTGGCATCGCCCTGATGCTGCAGCGCCGCTCGCGCTGGCGCGGCGTCATCGTCGCCCTGGTCGTGCTGCCCTGGGCGCTGCCCGCCGTGATCGAGGCCGTCATCTGGGGCTGGATCTACGACCCGACGTTCGGTGTGCTGAACAGCCTGCTCAAGTCGATGGGCCTCATCAACAGCTACCACGTCTGGATCGGCATCGGCCGGATCGTCTCGATCGTCTTGATCGAACTCGTGCAGGTGTGGCAGATCACGCCGCTCGCGGCGCTGCTCATCCTCGCGGCGCT
>PKYM01000319.1 GCA_003132645.1 Actinomycetota bacterium
GACCTGTTCGAGACCTACGCGGTCACCGCCGTGGCCGCCATGCTGCTGGCCTTCCTGTTCTGGCCGCACGCCGGTGCGGCCGTGATCACCTATCCGCTTGTGCTGGGCGGCGTCTCGATCATCGCCAGCGTCATCGGCACCTTCTTCGTGCGTCTCGGCGGCGGCGAGAACCCGAGNNCTGGATGCTGGGCGCGGCGAGCTATCGCGCCGCCGGCGTGCCGAGCGTCCCCCGTCTGTTCCTGTGCGCGGTCACCGGCATCATCGTGACCGCCCTCATCGTGGTCATCACCGAGTACTTCACCGCCACCCGCTACAACCCGGTCAAGAGCATCGCCAAGTCGAGCATCACCGGCCATGCCACCAACATCATCCAGGGCCTGGCTGTCTCGATGCAGTCGACCGCCCTGCCGGTGCTCGTCATCGCGGCCGGCATCCTGGCGAGCTACCTCGCGGCCGGCGGCGGCAACGGTGGCCTCTACGGCATCGCCGTGGCCGTCATGGCCATGCTCTCGATGACCGGCATCATCGTGGCGATCGACGCCTACGGGCCGATCACCGACAACGCCGGCGGCATCGCCGAGATGGCCAACCTGCCCGACGCCGTGCGCGCCACGACCGATCCGCTCGACGCGGTCGGCAACACCACCAAAGCCATTACCAAGGGCTACGCCATCGGTTCGGCCGGCTTCGCCGCTCTTATCCTGTTCGTCTCGTACACCAACGACCTCAAGACGAACTTCGGCCCCGGCGTGGTCAACCTCTTCCGGGTCAACGAGCCCTGGGTGCTGGTCGGCCTGCTGATCGGCGGCCTGCTGCCCTACCTGTTCGCCAGCCTGTGCATGCAGGCCGTGGGCCGCGCCGGCGGCAAAGTGGTCGAAGAGGTGCGCCGCCAGTTCCGCGAGATCCCCGGCATCATGAAGGGCACCGACAAACCCGAGTACGGCAAGGCCGTCGACATCGTCACCCGCTCGGCCATCCGCGAGATGATGCTGCCGGCCGCCATTCCGGTGCTCACCCCGATCATCATCGCCGTGGTCTTCTGGAACAAGGCGTACCTGGTGCTCGGCGGCGTGCTCATGGGCTCGATCATCACCGGCCTGTTCCTGGCCATCTCGATGACGAGCGGCGGCGGCGCCTGGGACAACGCCAAGAAGCTGATCGAAGACGGCGCCTACGGCGGCAAGGGCTCCGACGCCCACGCTGCGGCGGTCACCGGCGACACGGTCGGCGACCCCTACAAGGACACCGCGGGCCCGGCGATCAACCCGATGATCAAGGTCATCAATATCGTCGCCCTGCTTGTCATCCCGTTCCTGGTCCACTAGCGCACCGACGGCGTGCCGGGCGGAGCCTGCGGCTGCAAGCCGCAGGCTCCGCCCGGCCGCTCTTTTGCCCGCGCCCGGTCGCTTTTTGCCCCCGCCTTCGTGTAGCCGGCGAGCTTCTGTCGCCACTCCTTGCACGCTGTGCTATCGTGTCGTCATTGCCTCGTCTCGCGACGGGGCGTCCGTATGAAGAGAGCACATAAAATCCTGGCCGTCGTGTTTGCCGTCGTGGGCGCGGCGCTGGTCGTGAGAGGGGTCGCGGGTGGCATCTGGCCCGTGTCTTTGCAGTTCCTGGCGGGGCTGCTCATGCTTGTCCTGGCCGTGCTGCGCTGGATGTATGCCTAGGTGCTCGACCTTCGTCGCGAACGACCGGCGGTGGCCCGCCGTCGGGCGCCCGACGGCGCTGCCACTCACGAGCTGAGTCGCTAGATGGCCCGACGCAAGAAACGCGAAGCGCATCTCCACAAGGTGCTGGGCGTTCCCGCCCTGTTCAGCACCGCCTACGGCAACGTCGGCTCGTCGATCTACTACGCCCTGGGCGTCGTCGCCCTGTACGCGCTTGGCCTCACGCCGCTCGTTTTCATGCTCACCGGCCTGCTGTTCGTGATGACCGCCTTCTCGTATGCCGAAGCGACCACGATGTTCCCCGAGGCCGGCGGCTCGTCGAGCTTCGCGCGCCACACCTTCAACGAGTTCGTCAGCTTCGGCGCCGGCTGGGCGCTGATGCTCGACTACATCATCACGATCGCCATCTCGGCTTTCTTCGTGCCCAACTACCTGGCCACGTTCTGGCCCATCCTCAAGACGTGGCCGTACAACTCGATCGGCGGCATCACCGTCATCGTGTTCCTCGTCATCATCAACATCTTCGGTATCAAAGAGGCGGCGCGCCTCAACATCGTGCTGGCCATCGCCGACCTCAGCACCCAGGTGCTGCTGGCCGTCGTCGGGCTGTTCGTCTTTCTGTCGCCCAGGCTGCTGATCACCCAGATCCACTTCGGCACGGCGCCGACGCTGCACCAGTTCATCTACGGCATCTCGATCGGCACGGTGGCCTACACCGGCATCGAGACGATCTCCAACATGGCCGAGGAGTCATCCGACCCCGGCCGCGACGTGCCCAAGGCGGTCAAGTACGTGCTGGTCGCCGTGCTCGGCGTGTACTTCGCGATCTCCATGGTCGGGCTGTCGGCCATGCCGGTCCACTACAACGTGCTGGCCGTGAACCCGGCCACCAAGACGGTGCTGCCTGTCGCGGTCCAGCCCGCGCCCGGCAAGGAGGCCGCGACGGGTCCCTGGGTGCTCAAGAGCGATCCCAGCACGTCCGTGTACGTCACTGTCGATGCCGCCGATCTGACGATCTCGCCGGCCTCCGCCCCGCTCAAGGTCACGGGCGCCGTCTACCGGCAGAACGGGCAGTGGGTGACCAAGCTCTGGGCCACCCAGCTCGGCACCGTCTGGGAGGCCGACCCGCTGCAGGGCATCGTCCAGAACCTGCCCCACGGACTGGCCTGGATGCGCATCCTGCTGGCGCCCTGGATCGCCCTGCTGGCGGCCACCATCCTGATCATCGGCACCAACGCCGGCATCATCGGCTCGTCGCGCCTGGCGTACTCGATGGCCGGCCATAAACAGCTCCCACCGATCCTCTCCCGCGTGCACCCGACGCGGTTCACACCCTATGTCTCGATCGCCCTGTTCGGCACCATCGCCTCGATCCTCATACTGCCGGGCCGGATCGGCCTGCTCGCCGACCTCTATGCGTTCGGCGCCATGATCTCATTCACCGTCGCGCACGTCTGCGTGGTGGCCCTGCGCTTCAAGGCCCCCGACATCGAACGCCCCTGGAAGGCGCCGCTCAACGTCCGCATAGGAGGGGGGATCTTGCCGCTGACGGCGGTGATCGGCGGGCTCGGCACGGCGACAGTCTGGGTGGTCGTTGTCCTGACGCACGTCGAAGGACGCATCGTGGGCCTGAGCTGGATGGCCGTCGGCTTCGTCATCTACGTGGTCTACCGCAAGCGCAAGGGCTATTCGCTGACCAAGACGGTCAAGGCGGTGCCGCTGCCCGAAGCGGTCTCCGAGGACATCGTCTACGATCAGCTCCTCGTGCCGATCGTAGGCTCGCGCATCACCGACGAGATGATGGTGCTGGCCTGCCAGCTCGCCACCGAGAAGCAGTCGGCGGTCGACGCCCTCTACGTCATCGAGGTGCCGTTCAACCTGCCGCTCAACGCCCGCCTGCCCCAGGAGCGCGAGAACGCCAAGGCCCTGCTCGAACAGGCGGCGGTGGTCGCCGACCAGTTCGGAGTGACGATGACCCCGATCGTGGTGACCGCCCGGGCGGCCGGGCGGGCGATCGTCGACGAGGCCAAGGAGCGCCGCTCCGAGGTCATCATCCTCGGCGCCACCCGCAAGCGCCGCTTCACCGAACGCGCCCTCGGCAGCACCATCGATTACGTGCTCCAGCATGCGCCGTGCGAGGTGCTCATCAACCTCGTGCCCTTCGAGGGTGTCTATGTGACCGACGGTGCCGAGCGCACCGAGGCCGCGGCCGCGGCCGCGCAACGTCGGGTGCCGGCGGCTCCCGGCGCCGACGACGACAATGAGGGCCGGCCCCGAGGTTGACGCGCGCCGCGCGGTTGGCGGTATGCTCCCTCACAGAGACAAGCGGCGACGCCGCGCCGGTGCTTCGAATGCCACTGAAGACCGATGGCGCCGTCGCCCGGGTGGCCTGCATGCTTAAAACAAGGTGTCCCCCTGCGTGAGGGCGCCGCGACGAAGGTGATGCCATGTACATCGTTATCGCAGGATGTGGCCGGGTGGGATCGAGCCTCGCCAGACAGCTTGTCGACGAGGGGTACGACGTGTGCGTGATCGACGAGAGCCCTGAGGCGCTGACGCTGCTAGGCGACGACTTTCCCGGCCAGTTCGTGATCGGTCAGGCAATCGACTGGGAGACACTGAACGAGGCGCGCGTCCGCGAGGCCGACGCCTACGTCACGACCACCGACGGCGACAACACCAACATCGTCTCGGCCCAGCTTGTGCGCGAACACTTCGGCGTGCCCTGCTGCGTGGCCCGGGTGTTCGACCCCCTGCGGGCCGACCTGTTCGAACAGACCGGCATCCGCACGGTCTGTCCCACCAAAGACGCGCGAGCGCTGCTGCACGAAGCCATCGGCTCGTGCAAGCTGGGAGGCTGAGAGCATGTTCATCGTGATCATCGGCTGCGGCAAGGTGGGGGTCAACACCGCGCGCAGCCTGCTCAACATGGGCCACGAGGTGATCGTCATCGAGCAGCGCAAGAGCCGCTACGACCTGCTGCTCGAGGAGCTCGGCGACTGCCTGATGTTCGGCGACGGCACCGAGATCTGGGTGCTCGAAAAGGCCGGTATCGGCCGCGCCGACCTGGTGGTCGCCGTGACCGGCGACGACGAAGACAACATCATCATCTCGCAGATCGCCAAGCTCAAGTACGCTGCCCCCAAAGTCGTGGCGCGCGTCAACAACCCCTTCAACCAGCCCACCTTCGACCTGCTCGGCATCGACGCCACGATCTGTGCGGCCGCCAACATGCTGCGCCTCATCATGCACGAGCTGCCGGCCCACAAGTTCGTGCCGCTGCTCACGCTCAAGCGCGAGAACATCGAGCTCGTGGAGCTCGAGGTGGGGGAGACCTCGCCGCTGGCCAACCAGAGGATCGAAGACATCACGCTGCCCGACGGCGTGTTGCTGTCGGCCATCCTGCGCGACGGCAAGGCGCTGCTGCCCGCCCACGCCGGCGAGATCCTGCCAGGGGACTACGTGATCTGTCTGCTCGAGCCCGGCAGGGAGACCGAGCTGATCAGGACCTTCCTGCCCGAGGAGAGCCCCGAGGCGATCCAGGCCGAGGGCGAGATCGACGTTCACTCCGGGGAGTAGGGCCGTCGGCTGGGGGGAGCGGCCCAGACGCTCCCCGCGGAACGGGGAGGAGTTGGTGACACGGTGAAGAGAAAACGGGGTCGACTCGTCTCACTGGCCGCTACCGCGCCTGTACTCGCAGCCGGCGGCGACAATCAGCAGCAGATGCAGACGTTCCACGCCTGGGCTCACAGCTCGACCACCGCCGTGATCCTGGCAGTAGCCTGGGTCGCACTGGCGGTGATGGTCTTCACGCCGCTCGGGCGAAGAGTCTCCGGGCGCTCGCCTGGCGGCACGCTGCGGGNNTCACGATCCTCATGGTCGTCGCGCTGTGGTCCCTCGTGGTCTGGTGTGTCGTCACCTTGATCGGGCCGGCCATGTCTGGGGCCAGCCGCCTCAAGGCCGAGCTCGACCCTGAGGAGCGGGCCCAGCTACAGGCAGAGCAGGCCGCGGCCGCCGAACGGGGCGCGTCCCTGGAGCGGGTGCTCGACGAGATCGACGAGGAGCGACACTAGAAGCGCGCTCTTGGGCCTCTCTCCGGGCTCGCTTGGTGGTTGACCGCCGCGAGCCTCGTCACTACGATAGAGCGCGCTCTACGGAGCCCTCACATCGGTGGCGAGGTAGCTCAGTTGGTAGAGCACATGACTGAAAATCATGGTGTCGACAGTTCAATTCTGTCCCTCGCCACCAGCTTTTCCCCTGCACAGCGCAATCTTTTCGTAACCGTTCAGGCC
>PKYM01000284.1 GCA_003132645.1 Actinomycetota bacterium
CGCAGCTTACCCCGCGCCGCCGCCTTCCGTAGATGCGTTGTGCCAGACTCACTCCAGCCGCGCGCTAGTTGCAGTCGCGGCCCAGTCGTCGCACACTTACAAACACGCAGGCGCCAGCCCGCGACGCTCGATCACTCAGGACGAGGTCCACATGTTCGAAGTCGTCAGCAACGAAGAGATCGCCCCAAAGCTCCATCGTATGGTCATCCTGGCGCCGCGCGTGGCGCGTGCCCGCAAGCCCGGGCAGTTCGTCATCGTGCGGGTCGGCAAGGGCGCTGAACGCATCCCGTTGACTATCGCCGACGACGATGCTGCGGCCGGCACCGTCACGCTCATCATCCAGGCTGTCGGTCGCAGCACACAGAACATCGTCGCCGTACCGGTCGGCGGCGCGCTGCGCGATGTCGCCGGGCCGCTCGGCCAGCCCACTCACATCGCCAACTTCGGCAAGGTCATCTGCGTGGGCGGCGGCGCCGGCGCCGCGGTGCTGTTCCCGCTGGCCAAGGCGCTGGCCGCGGCCGGCAACGACCTGACGACCATCATCGGCGGGCGCAGCGAACAGTACGTCGTGCTGCGCGACGAGCTCGGCGCCATCTCGAACGAGCTGCTCTGTACGACCGAAGACGGCTCGCTCGGCGAGAAGGGCTTCGTCACCCAGCCGCTCGAGCGCATGCTCGACAAGCAGAACGGCGGCCGGCCGCAAGCCGTCTATGCCATCGGTCCCGTGCCCATGATGAAGGCCGTCGCCAACCTCACCCGCAAATACGGGGTCAAGACGATCGTGTCGCTGAACCCGTTGATGGTCGACGGCACCGGCATGTGCGGCGGCTGCCGGGTGACGGTCGGCGGGGAGACGAAGTTCGCCTGCGTCGACGGACCCGAGTTCGACGGTCATCTGGTCGATTTCGACGAGCTCGCCGAGCGTCAGGCCGCCTACCACGAGCTCGACGAGCATGGCTGCCGGATCGTACCCAAGATCAAGGAAGCCGAGCTGGGGCACAAGGTGCTGTCCGCCAAGGAGCGCCTGAAGATCGCGCGCGTGGCTATGCTCGAGCAGGATGCCGACGAGCGCAGCCGCAACTTCTCAGAGGTCAACCTCGGTCTTACTCCCGAGCTCGCGATCCTCGAGGCGCAGCGCTGCATCCAGTGCAAGAACAGGCCCTGTGTGAGCGGCTGTCCGGTAGAGGTGCGCATTCCCGACTTCCTCGAGTGTGTCGCCGCCGACGACTTCGCCGGGGCGGCGCGCATCCTGCTCACCGACAACGCCCTGCCGGCGACGACAGGTCGGGTCTGCCCTCAGGAGACCCAGTGCGAGGGCGTCTGCGTGCGCGGCAAGAAGGGCGAGCCCGTGGCGATCGGCTGGCTCGAGCGCTTCGTCGCCGACTGGGCGGCCGAGAACCTCGAGTTCGAGGCGCCGGAGGTCGAAACGACCGGTCGCAAGGTGGCCGTGGTGGGCGCCGGCCCCGGCGGTCTCACAGTGGCCGGCGAGCTGGCGCGCCTGGGTCACGCGGTGCACGTCTTCGAGGCGCTGCACGCCACCGGCGGTGTGCTGCGCTACGGCATCCCCGAGTTCCGCTTGCCCAAGGCCATCGTCGACAAAGAAGTCGACAACCTGCGCCGGCTGGGCGTCGTGGTCGAGTGCGACGTGATCATCGGCCGTACGCTCACCGTGCAGGAACTGATGGCCGACTTCGACGCCGTCTTTGTGGCCAACGGCGCGGGCCTGCCGATGTTTCTGAACATCCCGGGGGAGAACCTCAAGGGCGTCTACTCGGCCAACGAGTACCTCACGCGCGTGAACCTCATGCGCGCCTACTCCTTCCCCGACTACGACACGCCCGTCAAGCGCCCGACGCGCGCCGCCGTGATCGGCGCGGGCGACACGGCGATGGACGCCGCGCGCGTGTCGATCCGCCTTGGAGCCGAAGAGGCTCACATCGTCTACCGGCGCACGCAGGCCGAAATGGGCGCGCGGGCCGAGGACTACCGGCGCGCCGAGGAGGAAGGCACGATCTTCGACTGGCTGACGCTGCCGAAGCGGTTCCTCGGCGACGACGACGGCCGCGTGTGCGGCATGGAGTGCGTGCGCATGGAGCTCGGAGAGCCGGACGAGTCGGGACGGGCCCGGCCCGTGGAGATCGCGGGCTCGGACTTCGTGCTCGAGTGCAACCTCGCCGTGATCGCGCTCGGCACCAATCCGAATCCGCTCGTGCCCGCGACGACCGCGGGCCTGGAGACCAACAAGCACGGCTGCGTCGTCACCGATCCGGAGACGGGCGCAACAAGCCGCGAGGGCGTCTATGCCGGCGGCGACATCGCCACCGGAGCGGCGACCGTGATCCTCGCCATGGGTGCCGGCCGCCGTGCCGCCGGCGCGATCCACGAGTACGTCGAAGGGAAGCGCAATGGCGATAGTCGGCCCTGAGGCTTCGGGCTTCATGCCCGCATGGCTCGCCGAGTCCGTCCTGTTCGACGACCGAACGGACGCCGGCAGGCGGCTGAGCGGCGGCCTGAAGGCGGAGCTCAGTGCCCCGCTGGTGATCGGCCTGACACTCGGCGGCGTTGCGATCGCCGACGAGGTGGCCCGGCCGCTGCACGCGCCGCTGGACGTCGCTGTCGTGGCGCGGATCCACCATCCCGCCGAGCCGGAGTACACGATCGGTGCCGTCGCACCGGGCGGCGCCTCTCACGTCGTCGACCGGAAGGGCCTGAGCGAGGCTCAGCTGGTAGTCGCGACCGCCCGCGCCCGCAAGGAGGCCGGCCGGCTCGAGGCTCGCCTGCACCCCCACCGGCGCGCGGCCGCGCTCGCGGGGCGCGACGTCGTGCTCGTGGACGAGGCGATCATGACCGGCGCGACGATGCTCGCCGCGATCGCATGGGCCCGTGCCGCGCACGCGACTCGCGTCATCGCCGCCGTTCCGGTCGGCAGTCTCGCCGGGCTCGAGCTCGTACGGCAGGCGGCCGATCTCGTCGTCTGCCTCTTCGAATTCGAATATCTCGGCTCGCGCGGGGTGTGGTTCGGAGACTTCACTGCCCTCGAGGACGAGGACGTCCTCCGTCTTCTGGAGGCGTCGCGATGACGACTGCGATCCGCGTCGAGTTCAGCCGCACCTGCGATGCCCGCGACGCGTTCCCGACCGTGTGCGAGCACCTCGACGGCGCGCACCTCGACGAGTCGTCGATCGAGGTCGACTGCGCCGCCGCCGAAGAGAGTCACGTCTTCGAGGAGCTCGAGCTTGCACTCGACGAATGGGCCGTGAGCCGCGAGCTGCCGTTCGCGCCGATCCCAGCAGGCCCGCACACGCTCGTCGTGCGGCCTCCCGGCGACTGACGAAGGAGGTCCCTTGAACCCTCGCCGGCTGTTGTGCGCCGCCGCCGGGCTGCTGATCGTGCTCGGCGCCGGGGCGGCGGTCGCGCGTGCCGCCGGCTCCCCCATCGGCCTCTGGAAGGCCGAGACCAACCGCATGTATCTCTGGAAGGCGCTCCCTGGCGGCGGCTTTGTCGAGTACTCGCTGACGAAGCACAAGACGAGTACGGGCAGGTGCGTTATCAACGTGAACACCAACGTCTACAGGTACCACCCGCTCGGCAACGGCACCTACCGCGAGGATGAGTTCGAGTGGGACAACAATTGCGTGCCGAGCTGGGTTCCAGGCGTTGCGACGATCAAGATCGTCGCGACCCCCACACGCATGACGCTCTCCTGCGACAAGAAGTACACGAAGGTCTGCTTCAGCTACACGCGCGCGGCTGACACCGTCGCGCCGGTCGTGCAGGCGCTCGTGAGCACCGGCACCGTGGGCGGCACGACGAGCCTCCACTACACCGTCAAAGACAGCAGCGGCAAGACGTGGGAGGAGCTGGCCGTCTACCGCGGCTCGCTCGTCGGCCGCTACAAGACGACCCTCGGGCCCGCCCTGAACGGGCACGTGTACGCCTACAAGCTGTTGGGGACGCCGGCGAGCATGAAGGGAAAGCTGACCTTCTGCGTCACGTCGCACGACGCGGCCGGCAACGTCAGCAAGAAAAGCTGCGCGACGCTGACGATCAGGTAGAGCGCCGGCTGACGAAGACGTTGTCGAGCGCCGCGCGTACGCCGACGGCTAGTGCACCCATGAGCACGGCTGCGTCGCCGAGGCTCGAGATCTCGACGCGCGGCGGATACGGAAGCCACGCGGCCAGATGCGGGCGGACGAGCTCGAGCAGCTCGGCGTTCGCGCCGATGCCGCCGCCGAGGACGACGAGGCCGACGTCCGTGACGGCGGCGACGGGGACGATGTGCAGCGCGATCCGCCGCGCCTCCTCGGCGAGCGCCGCCGCCGCGACCGCG
>PKYM01000147.1 GCA_003132645.1 Actinomycetota bacterium
CGAGCGTCATCGAGCGAGCGCGACTCGAGCAGGGAGCGGCGGATGAAGTTGTTGGGCACGCCGACGCGCTGGTCGTCGGCATACAGGGTGTTGCCCGCCGTGGCGACACCGTGCGAGTTGATACCGGTGGGCGGCAGCAAGCAGGCCGAGGTCATGGCCAGGACCTGCGTGCCGTCGTCGGTCGTTATGCGCAACAGGACGTTCTTGTCGACGTCGCCGGCCCACCAGTCCTCGTTGTGGCCGAGCAGGCAGCGGCCTCCGGCGCGCACGGCTACCGAGGTGCAGTGCTCGGTGCGGGCCACGGGCGGCCCCGAGGGACTCACGGCCGGATCGGCATTGCAGGTGAGCTCCTCGCCGAGGTTGGGCACGAGCAACCGGCTGAGCGGCACACCGGCGCCCTCGGCCATGCCCTCGAGCTCCTCGACGACCCCGGGCAGCGCCTGGCGGGCGGGCGGCAGGTAGGTCAGACAGTCGCGTTCGGCGGCGGCGAACGGCAGGCCGCCCATGTCCTCGTGATACTCCTCGTAGTAGGCGATCCCGGCGACGATCAGGTGGCGTGCCGCCTCGCCGATCTGGCGGCCGATCTCGCGATGACTGCCGTACGCCTCGATCTCGAGGTAGGGAATACTCATCGCTTGCCTCCTTGGTCGCCGGCAAACGGCCGGGCGCCGCGCCGTCCCGCCTCTGGGGCGCCGGCGGTCTTTTCGAGGAACCCGGCCAAAGCAACGGCGAGATGTTCCCCGGCGTCGCCCCGACCGTAGAACGCGGGGTGCCGCGCACCCCGCGGCGGTGCGGCGAGAGCCGCGGCGAGCGCCTCGCGGTCGCTGCCGACCAGTATATTCCAGCCGCTCTCGATGGTCTCGACCCACTCGCTCGAGTCGCGCATGGTCACGCACGGTACCGAGAAGAAGTAGGCCTCCTTTTGCAGGCCGCCCGAGTCGGTGGCCACCACGCGGGCGTTCTTGACCAGGGCCAGCGACTCGCTGTAGCCGACCGGCGCGATCAGCCTGATGTTGGGCGTGACCAGCTCGGTCAGGCCAAAGCGGTCGATGCTCGCCACCGTGCGCGGGTGAGCCGGGAAGATCACGGTCTCGTCGCGGGCGCCGAGGGCCAGCAGGATGGCTTCGAGGTTGGCCGGCTCGTCGGTGTTCGCCGGGCGGTGAGCGGTGGCCAGCACGTAGCCGCCGGACCGCACCCCGAGAAGCGCGAGCACGGACTGCTCGCGGGCCGCCGACAGGGTCGATATGGCGAGGTCGAACATGACGTCGCCGACCTGCGCCACGCCGGCGACGATGCCTTCGGCGGCCAGGTTGGCCACGGCCGTGTCGGTCGGGCAGAACAGCAGGCTCGAGAGGTGGTCTGTCAGCACACGATTGACTTCTTCGGGCATGCGCCGGTCGAAGGAGCGCAGGCCCGCCTCGACGTGAGCGATGGGCACCTGCAGCTTGGCCGCGGCGAGCGCCCCGGCGAGGGTCGAGTTCGTGTCGCCGTAGACCAGGACGAGCCGCGGAGTCACGGCTGCGATGGCGTCGGCTATGCCCGTCAGCATGGCCGCCGTCTGGCGCGCGTGGCTGTCGGAGCCGACCCCGAGCTCGATGTCGGGGCGTGGCAGGGCGAGCTCATCGTAGAACACACCGGCGAGTTCGTGGTCGTAGTGCTGGCCGGTGTCGAGCAGGACCTCGTCGACCACCGAGCGCACCACGCGCGAGACGACGGCCGCCTTGATGTACTGCGGACGGTTGCCGACCACGGAAAGTACGACCGGAGCTTTCACGCTACGAAGTCTAACTGACGCGCGCAAGGCGTGTCGCGAACACGGACGCCGGCGTGCGGCGCCGCCGGCCGGGGGTACAATCAGGTCGTGAGGGACCGGGCCGACCAGGTTGTCGAAGGCTTGCCGCGCGACCTCGACCGGTTCTTGCGCGACTTCTTTCCGCGCAAGCGCTGGCAGTCGCGGGTGCAGTACGATCACCGCGCCCGGCGCTTCCTGCTCGACGTCACCGTGCGCGACAGCGGCCTGGCCGGCGACGAGCGCTTTCTCTCGCTGGTCGCCTTCTACGGGCGCGGCCAGCGCAAGCTCATGCGGCAGAACCTCGGCCTCGAGCTGCAGTGCCGGCTGTTCTCCGACGAGGGCGCCGACCTGACCCCCCGGTTGCGCACCGCCGAGAGCAGCTACTTAGATAACGAGGAGCGCGGCTCAGCGATGGGCCGCCAGCTTGCCTGGCTGGGCTTTCGCCGCCGCCTGCTGCGCGACTTCATTCCCCGCACGCTGCTTTGGGCGGGTGTGATGGCGGTCCTCGTGCTGGTCTTCGGCTTCAGCTTCTCGACCGCCGTGCTGCTCTGCGTCATCGCCCTCGTCGTGCAGGCCGCGGTCGGCTCCTTCCTGTCGGACCGCGTCACCTGACGAGCGCTCCGCTCGCGCGCCGCGCGCCGGTCGGCTCGACGAACGGAAGGCCCGAGGAGCGGAAGAGTCGAACCCGCGCGCCGGCCGGCCCGACGAGCGGCCCTCCCGAACCGCATCGAGTATCATGAGGCCCGACATGGAGCTCTTTCCCCGCCTCACCGCCCGATCCGTGGCCACTGCCGTGCGCCTGAGCGGCGCCGGCCAGGCGAGCAGCATGCCGGGCAAGGTCGCCAACGCCCTCTTTCCCGGCTACCTGACAAGCCACGGCCGCCGGCTCACCGAGGGCTTCGCGGTCGTCACCGGCACGAACGGCAAGACGACGACCGCCAACATGGCGGCCGGCGCCCTGACGGACGCCGGCCGCGACTTCGTCACCAACAGCGAGGGCGCCAACCTGCTCTCGGGCATCGCCACGGCCTTCTCGCGGCGCCCGGCAGCGCCGTTCGCGCTACTCGAGATCGACGAGGCGATCGTGCCGGCCGCCGTCGCCCTTTTGGGGGCGCCGCGGGTCGTCGTTCTGACGAACCTCTTCCGCGACCAGCTCGACCGCTATGGCGAGGTCAACCGCCTGGCCGAAGGCTGGCTCGACGTTCTGCGCCGCCTGAGCTCATCGGTGCTGGTCGCCAACGCCGACGACCCGCTGGTCACCTGGGTCGCCCAGGAATCCGGCTGCGAGACCGTCTTCTTCGGCGTCGACGTGCGCGACGGGCGCGCCGACCACGAGGTCAGCGATGTCGCGATCTGCCCGCGCTGCGCGACCATGCTCGAGTACTCGTCGCGCTGGCTGTCGCAGCTCGGCGACTACCGCTGCCCGTCGTGCAGCTTCGCCCGGCCGCCGCGCGACCTCGAAGCGCGCGACCTCGCGACCGTCGAGGGGCACGCGGAGGCGGAGGTAACCGGCGTCACCGCCGGCAAGCTCCGCCTCCGCGTGCCCGGCCTGCACAACGTCTATAACGCCGTGGGCGCGGTAGCCCTCACCCAGCGGCTCGGGGTCGACCCAGCAGCCGCGCTGCGCTCGCTTTCCGCCTATCAGCCGGTCTTCGGTCGCTGGAGCCTCGTGGCCCGCGGCGACACCGCGGTGCAGGTCAACCTCGTCAAGAACCCGGCTGGCATGAACCAGACGCTGCGCGCCCTGTGCGAGGTGTCGGGTGAGAAGGCGCTCGTGTTCGTGTTGAACGACAATATCGCCGACGGCCGCGACATCTCGTGGATCTGGGACGTCGACATGGAGGAGCTGCTGCCGGCGGCCGCCCTGGTCGTGACGAGCGGCACGCGCAAGCACGAGATGGCGCTGCGGCTGAGCTACGCGGGGGTGCCCGACGAGGCGCTCGCCACCGTCGACTCCGTGAGCGCCGCGCTCGAGCTCGCGGCCGGGCGAGGGGCGCGCGCCATCTATCTGCTGCCGACCTACACCGCTCTCAAGGAGGTCCGCGGCGCGCTCGCGGGCTGGAAGGAGGTCCGCCAGTGACCGGCGCCGGCGGGGCGGTCGAGGCCTCCCCCACCGTCCTCGAGGCGGTCCACCTCTATCCCACCACGATGAACACCTACGGCGACCGCGGCAACGTCGCCGCCCTGACCCGCCGCGCCGCGCTGCGCGGTCTGGCTCTGAAGTGGCACGCGGTGGAGCGGGGTGACGAGCCGCCGGCCCGCTGCGATCTCGTCTTCATGGGCGGCGGCCAGGACCGCGTCCAGCAGGCGCTGGCGGCCGATCTGGCCCGGCTGCGTCCCTGGCTTGCCGCCGTGATCGCCGACGGCGCCGTCGTGTTTGCCGTCTGCGCCGGGCTGCAGCTCCTGGGCCGCCGCTATGTAGCCGCCGACGGCAGCGAGCTGGCCGGCCTCGGCCTTCTCGACCTGGAGACCCTGGCCGCCAAGCCGGGTGAATGGCGCCTGATCGGCAATGTCGTGGCCGACGTCTCCGACCTCGGCGGCCTCGCCGGTGGCGGCCGCACCGGCGGCCCTGACGTCACCCAGACCGGGGGCGGCGCGGCGCACCTCCTCGTCGGCTTCGAAAACCACGGCGGCCGCACCTTTCTCGGCGAGACGCAGCCTCTGGGGCGCGTGCGCTGCGGCTTTGGCAACAACGGCGCCGACGGGGGCGAGGGAGTGCGCGCCGGCAGGGTGATCGCCACCTATCTTCACGGCCCAGTCCTGCCCAAGAACGCCTGGCTGACCGACCATCTGCTGGCCCTGGCTCTGGAGCACGCCGGTGGGGGGGTGCTGGCGCCCCTGCCGCACCCACGCGAGGATGCCGCCCAGCATGAGGCCGTGCTGGTCGCCGAGCGCGACGCGGCACGACGCGGGCGCCGACGCGGCACGAAGCTGCCGGAGAAACGGCGTTGACCGCGGGAGACGCGCCGATGAGCGCGACCGAAGCGGGCGACGGGCACCTGGCGCCCGACGCTGTGCAGCGCCTCATCTCAGACTTTCGCGACCTGCTCGGCCCCGGCGAACCGCCGCGGGTGGCGGGGCTCGAGATCGAGACTCTCTACCGCACGCGCGGCGGCGACGAACGGTCGGGATCCGGCGAGATCGACGGCTTCGGTGGCGACTTCATCGACTTCCTCACTCAGGGCGGGCTCGCCCATTTCGTGGTGACGCTCGGCGACGTGCGCGGCAAGGGTGTCGGGGCGGCGGCCCGCGCGCTCATGGCCAAGTACCTCATCCGGGCGATGCTCGCCGCGCAACGCTGGCCCCTGCTGCCCGGCGAGGCGCTGCGCGACATCCACAACGCCCTGCTCGCCGTGCCTCACGAGCCGCACGATTTCGTCACCGTCTGCATCGCCTCTGTCGACGCCCGCAGCGGTACGGTCGGCCTCGCCACCGCCGGACACCCGAGTCCCATCGTCGTCCGCCCCGACGGTATCGAGCGGCCGCTGCTGTGCGGCAACCCGGCGCTCGGCGTCACCGAGGAGGCCGAGCTTCAGGCGCTACCCACCGACTACGTCGAACTGAGCGCCGGCGACGCCCTGCTGCTCTACACCGACGGGCTCTCCGACGTGCGCGACGCCGCCGACCGCTTCTACGAAGACGCGCGCCTCGACCAGGCCCTCGTGCAGTTACGCGGCCTGCCGGGCGCCGCGCTGCTCCAGGGCCTGATCGACGACGCCACCGCGTTCGGCGGGCGCCCACCGGCCGACGACGTCGCCCTCGTTCTCATCCGGCGCGAGTAAGGCGCCGACCGGCACGGCGGAGGCTTCGTCCAGCAATATCCGAGACGAAGGGCTATAGCAGTCGGGCAAGCCCGCCGATATAGAGGCGATACGTGGCAGAACCAGTGATAACTGACCGGAGGAACACCGTGGGCATCTCCCGCTGGCGTCGACAGGACGGCTTCGTCCGTGGGGTGGTCTTCTATGCCGCGGTGCTGGTCATCGTGGGCGTGCTGGTGCTCGACGCCGTCTCGGTCGTCCACGCCTCGATGGGCGTGCGACAGGACGCCTCCGACGCCGCCGACCAGGCGCTCTCGACCTTCGTCCAGACCGAGAGCCCGGACATGGCGATGCAGAGCGCTTCGACCTTCCTGAAGATCCACAGCTCGATCCTGCTGAAGGCCAACAGTACGCTGCAGCGCTCGACCGAGGGACCGGCGCAGGCGACGGTCACGATCACGGCCGCCAAGACGCCCCACACCTACGTGTTCCACTACTTCCAGAAGCTGCCGTGGGGTATCGGGCCCTGGTTTCACCACCTGCTGAACCCCAGGTCGACCCAGACCAACAGCTAGCGGCTGCGGTCTAGCTGCGTTCTAGCTGTGGTCTAGCTGCGCGAGGCGCGCAGCGTGCTACGCGCGGCGTGGCGACTCACGGCCAGCGACACCAGACGGTCGACCATGGCCGGATAGGCCAGCCCGGTAGCCTGCCAGAGCTTGGGAAAGCCGCTCATCTCGGTCATGCCGGGCAGCGTGTTGATCTCGTTCACCAGCACTCGGCCGCCGGCTCTGTCGACGAAGAAGTCGCAACGCGCATAGCCGGCACAGTCGATCGCCTTGAAGGCTGCCGCCGCGAGGCGCCGCACTTCGGCGGCCTGCGCGTCGTCGAGAGGAGCCGGGGCGACGAAGGCCATCCTGCCCTCGGTGTACTTGGACTCGTAATCGTAGAACTCGTTGGCCGGCAGGATCTCGCCCGGCACCGAGACGTCGGGCACCTCATTGCCGATGACGGCGCACTCGACCTCGCGACCGTCGGCGAACGCCTCGACTATGACCTTGCGATCGAAGCTGAAGGCGACCTTAAGCATGGCCGCAAGCTCGGCTGCGTCGTGCGCCTTGCCTATGCCGACGCTCGAACCGAGGTTGACCGGCTTGACGAACAGCGGATAGGCGAAGTCGGCTTCGACCTCGGCCACTACGCCGGCGATGTCGCCGCCACGGTCGCGGGCCACCACGTAGTCGACTTGCGGCAGGCCGACGTGGGCGAAGACCGCTTTCATGAGCTCCTTGTCCATGCCCACGGCGCTGGCCGCCACGCCGGCGCCGACGTAGGCCAGGCCGGCCAGTTCGAACAGCCCCTGGACGGTGCCGTCCTCGCCGTAGGGACCGTGCAGCACGGGAAAAGCGACGTCGATCGGGATGACGCGCTCGCCGTCGCCGACCACAAGGCCGGGCCGCGAAGGGTCGGGCAGAAGGGCGACAGGCTGCGAACGTGCGACCTCGAGCCCGTCGCGTGAAGCGCTCGCGAGATCGTCGGGCAGCAGCCAGCGGCCGTCGCGCGTGATGCCGACCGGAACGATCTGGTAACGCTCGGGATCGAGCGCGGCGGCAAGACAGCGCGCCGAGTTCAGTGAGACCTCGTGCTCCGCTGAGCGGCCGCCGAAGATGAGGGCGATAGTCAGCATCAGGCCGCTACCCTGCTACGCGCGGCCCCCCGCAGGGCCGCTTTCATCCGGGATGTGTTCACCAGTCGTCGTCGTCGGCTGAGGGCCGGGCGCGACCCTCGAGAAAACCCCGCACCTCGACGCGCACGAGCAGGTCCATGAAGCCGTCGAGCTGCTGCATCTCGTCCATGGTCTCGCCAAAGGACGGCAGGTCGCCGACCACGAGCGCGTCGATCAGCACCTTCCAGATCGCGGCGCGCACCTGCTGCAGGCCGGCGACCACGTCCATCAGCTCGAAGCCGAGCGCGCCCCGGCGGGCGGCGTCGCTCGCGGTCTCCTTTTCGATGCGGCGGATGATGCCCGGCACCTCGTAAGCTTCGGCCTGCGAGAGCGTCACCATGTCGTCGACGATGCGACGCACGAGCCGCACCCCCAGAGCGCTCGCCAGCAAGTCAAGGTACTCGGCGCCGACGGTGCCCTTCAGCAGGGCTATCCAGCTTGCATGGAGCTCGTCGCGACGGTCGCGCAGGATCAGGGCGAGCTGCCTCATCGCGCCGCCCCTCGGGCGATCAGGGCAGCCGTCACGCCGGCCCCTACGCCGTTGTCGATGTTGACGACGGTGAGCCCGGGCGAACAGCTCTGCAGCATGCCCAGCAGAGCCGCCTCGCCGTGTCCGCCGAGCCCGTAGCCGGTCGCGACCGGCAGGCCGATGACCGGTACTTCGACGAGCCCGCAGACGACCGACGGCAGCGCGCCCTCCATGCCGGCGGCCACGACCAGCGCGCCGACACCGGCTGCCACCATCTCGCGCAGCGGCGCCGCCAGCCTGTGGACGCCGGCTACGCCGACGTCGTAGGCGGTGAGCACCTCGACGCCCATCTCGCGACAGACGATGGCCGCTTCGTCGGCGACCCCCGTGTCGCTCGTGCCGCCCGCCAGCACGCCGACGACGCCACGCACGGGCGCCGGCCGGTGGTCGCCGCGGTGCACGACCAGCAGGTGCGCGCGTTCGTGCCAGACGGCGGCGCCGTCGGGCGGGGCGGCCACGGCCGCCGCCTGTTCGGAGCTCACCTTGCTGGCCAGGACCGCGGTCGCGCGCGACAGAAACGCGGTCACGATAGCGGCGAACTGCTCGACCGTCTTGCCGTCGCCGAAGACGATCTCGGGCACCCCTTTGCGACGCGCCCTGCCAAGGTCCAGGCGCGCGAAATCGCCGACCTGGGTAAGGCCAAGCCGGGCGAGTCCGTCGGCCGCCTCGTCGACTGTCATACGCCCGGCGGCAACGTCGGCCAACAGGGCCCGCAGATCGTCGTCTCGAAGTTCGTCGTCGCGCATGAGCGTGAGCATACCCCGTAGACGCCCGCGTCCGCACCCGGCAAAGAGGCACTACGGCGGGACCGGCGAATCCTATATCCTTGAATGGTCCGTCCAGACGCAAGTCTAAGGACTGCCGATCTCTCTCGCAGCCAACCATCGCTTTCGAATCGCCGCGATCGTCGCCTTGGCCGTGGTGGCCGTCTTCGTGGCGTTCGAGTTCCTCACCGCTCCCCGCATCTCGGCCGTGACCCCAAGCCCCGGATCCTACGAGAGCCGCGACTCGGTCGTCGTCACGATCGACGTGCCCGGCACCCAGCATCTGCACGGTCTCACCGTGCGCCTCGACGGCCGCGACGTGACCCTCAGCGTGAGCAGCGCCGCCCACCGCCTCTACTTCCCGACCGGGCGTCTCTCTCAGGGCAGCCACACCGTCAGCCTCACGGCACGCACCTCCGACGTCTTGCGCCCGCGGCTCTCCAAGAGCTGGCGCTTCGCGGTCGACACGGTGGCGCCCAAGATCACCGTGCACGCCGCGCGTGCCGGCTCCGTCGTGACGGCCAGCCCCGTGCCGCTCAGCGGCACGAGCGAACCGGGCGCCACGGTGGTGGCCACCGCCGGCACGCACCGGGCGCAGGTGCGGGCGGGCGCCGACGGCAGCTTCTCGCTCAGCCTGGCCGTCGCCGACGGGCCCGCCAGAATAACCATCACGGCCACCGACCGGGCCGGCAACGCGACCCGCCTGCGGCGCGCCCTGGTGGTCGACGCCACGCCGCCCGAGCTCACCGTCAACGGGCTCGAAAAGATCGAGAAGCACGACAGTCCCAAGGCCGACGTGATCGCCACCGACGCCGCCGGCATGCCGACCGTCAAGATGGTGCTCGACGGTCACACCATCCTCACCCAGAAGGCGTCCTCGCAAGTCAGGATCCCGTTCGACAAGCTGCCCGAGGGTCTCCACAAGCTGGTGGTCACGGCCACCGACCTCGGCCACCACAAAACGATCGACAGGCGCACGTTCCTGGTCAACAGCACCGAGAAGCTCGGCAAGGCGACGCTCATCTTCGGCGCGCGCGGCCGCGACGTCCGCGACCTGCAGCGCAAGCTGCACTCGCAGGGCTACTACCACGGCAAGGCCAACGGCGTGCTCGGCAAGAGCACGGTGAAGGCCGTCAAACGCTTCCAGACGGCGATCGGCCTTCCGGTCGACGGCGTCGTGGGGCCCCAGATGCTCGGCGGCCTGTCGGGGCGCATCGTCATCGTGCAGTCCGAGCACCGGCTCTACTTCTATTCGAACGGCAAGCTCAAGAAGACCTTCCCGGTAGCGACCGGGCAGGCGGCCTACCCCACGCCCAACGGCACCACCTCCGTCGTCTGGATGACCAAAAACCCGACCTGGACGCCGCCCGACTCGCCTTGGGCGGCGGGCGCCAAGCCGGTCGCGCCCGGTCCCAACAACCCCGTGGGCATGCGCTGGATCGGCACCGGCTTCTCGGGGGTCGGCATCCACGGCGTCCCGTCGTCCGAAGACTACTCGATCGGCACCTATGCCTCGCACGGCTGCATCCGCATGTACGAATGGGACGTCGAGCAGCTCTACGACTGGGTCACCGTGGGCATGCCGATCATCATCAAGCCGTAGGAGTCCCGCGAGTGACTGTGCCTTCTCCCGAAGTGAGCCCCCTTGGCTGACATCCGCCCGTTTCGCGGCCTGCGCTACGACACCGCTCGCGTGGCGCTGCCCGACGTCGTCTGCCCGCCTTACGACGTGATCGCGCCCGCCGCCGCCGACGCCCTGCGCCGGCGCAGCCCCTACAACGCCGTCCACGTCGAGCTGCCCGTCTCGCCCACGGCCGACCCCGGCGAGCGCTACACGGCCGCCGCCGGACTGCTCGACGCCTGGCGTGCCGCCGGCGTGCTGCGCTTAGACGACGAGCCCTCGCTCTACCTCGTCTCGCAACGGTTCGCCGGCGCCGACGGCCGCGAGCTCACGCGGCGCGGTTTCGTCTGCCGCCTGCGACTCGAAGACTTCTCGAGCCGCGTCGTGCTGCCCCACGAGAAGACCCACGCCGCGCCCAAGCGCGACCGCCTCGAGCTGCTGCGCGCCACGCACGCCAACCTAAGCCAGATCTTTCTGCTCTACGCCGACCCGGCCAACGAGGTCGGGCGGGCGCTGGCGGCGGCTGCGCCGCCGCCCCAGCCCGCCCTCGAAGCCTCCGACGGCGACGGCAACCCCTGTAGCCTGCAGCCGCTCAGCGGCCCGATCGTCGAGCAGGTCGTGGCGCTCATGTCCGGCAAGCAGGTGCTGATCGCCGACGGCCATCACCGCTACGAGACGGCGCTCGCCTACCGCGACGAGCGCCGCGCCGCCGGCGAGACCGACGCCGACTGGGTCATGGTCTGCCTGGCGAGCATGGACGATCCGGGCCTCGCCGTGTTTCCCACTCACCGCCTGCTCAAGGGCGTCGCCGTGCCGCCGGCCGACGAGGTCATCGGGCGCCTGCGCGCCGCCTTCACCGTCGTCTCAGAGCAGAGCGGCAGCCCGCGCGACTGGGCTCCCTCGATGGAGCTCGTGAGTCGCTCGAGCGGCCCGAACAAGCTGCTCGGCCTGTACTTTCCGGCCGAGCGGCGCTGCGTCACCCTCGGGCCGCGCGATACGGCCGCGCTCGACGACCTCGTGCGGCGCGGCCTGTCGCCGGTCCGGGCGCGGCTCTCGGTCACCCTGCTGGCCGAACTCGTCTTTCGCGACGCGCTCGGCCTCGACCCGGAACACCTCGAAGGCCACGTCGACTTTGCCAAAAGCGTCGACGACGCCGTGGCCGATCTCGACAGCGGCGACTACGGCCTCGCGGCCTTCCTCCCCGCCACGCCGATGGCCGACGTGCAGGCCATGGCCGAACTGGGCGAGGCGATGCCCCAGAAGTCGACCTACTTCTACCCCAAGCTCCTCACGGGGCTCCTGTTCGACCTGCACTAGGCGAAGTCCCGAGGTGCGTGTTTGAGCCTCGTCATCATGTTCCTCTCATCGCTTGGCATCGCCTACTCCGGGGCGCTCATGCCCGGGCCGATGCTGACCGTCGTAGTCGCCGAGACGCCGCGTCAGGGCGCCCGGGCCGGACCTCTCGTGGTGCTCGGCCACGCGATCCTCGAGCTCACCCTGCTGATCGCCCTCGTCGTCGGTCTCGGCCCCATCCTCAAGCACGAGACGGTCCAGGCCGTGCTGCAGATCTGCGGCGGGTTGATGCTCGTCTGGACCTCGGTGTCGATGATCGTGGCGCTGATCCGCAACCGCGTGAGCATCGACTGGGAGGGCACCGGCGACGGCAGCAAGATGCGCGCCGTGCTGATGGGCATCGTCTCGAGCCTGGCCAACCCCTACTGGACGATCTGGTGGGTGACGATTGGCCTGGGGTTGCTCACCAAGGCCTACGCGCTCGGCGCCGCCGGCATCGTCGTCTTCTACCTGGGCCACATCACCGGCGACCTGACCTGGTATTCGCTGATCAGCGGCGCCCTGGCGGCCGGCAAGCGGTTCATCACTCCACGGGTCTACCGCACGATGCTGTCGGTGGCGGCGGCGTTTCTGCTGGTGCTCGCCACCTGGTTTCTCACTTCGGGCATCCGGGCGATCGGGTAAGCCCCGACGGGCGGCGGGGCGNNACGCCCCGCCCCGCCGCCCGTCGGCCCAATCGCGACGCACGGTGGACCCTCCGTTTCTGCCAAAGGTCCGTCGCGCCGGCCCGAACGCGGCGGGAGTGACCTCAGTTGCCGCCGGGGGACCGGCGAGTGCGATGTGCGGACTCTCAGGAAGCTTTCAGCCTGACCCCAGTGCGGCCACAGGCCCTGGTGTTAGACCGACGCGCAAGGCCATCGACCCTGCCGCGAACCTGCTCTGCCCCGGCAAGCCCTACGCAAGACATGATGGCGCATCCCGCCGACGGCAAGGGAGGTCCGCCGTGCAGACCGATGAGCAGTTCCGCACCGAGATCCTGGTCCCTCGAGAGAACGTGGTCGTCCTGGCCTTGGAGGGCGCCGTCGATATCCACGCGGCACCGGAGTTCAAGGCGCTCCTTCTCGCGAGCGTTGAGCAGGGAACGCAACAGGTCATCGTCGACCTGACGAAGGTGACCTTCCTGGACTCCAGCGGCCTTGGCGTTCTCGTCAGCGGCTCCAAACAGGCGCAGAAGGGCTCGCTTGCGATCGTCTGCGACGACGAGCCCATGACGAACGTCTTCGCCATGGTGGGCGTCGACCGCATCTTCACCGTGTTCGCCTCGCGAGCGGCCGCGCTGGCAGCGGCAGACTAGCAGCACGCGCCAAGAGGGTGCTTGTTCGGCAGCCACTCAGAGGCCCTGTCGGAGTACTTGGGCGGAAGCCACCCATACGGCGTCAATCCAGGCGGCGCCTCGGCCAGATGCCGGAAGCGCTAACGCAGCGTGACGCCTTTGCCCAGTTTCAGCCAGTAGCCGTTCAACGCG
>PKYM01000019.1 GCA_003132645.1 Actinomycetota bacterium
AAGAACGACCGCACCGTGGACTGTCGCTTCAGACGCCGGAGCCGGGAGCCGCCTCCCGGAATCGGGGTGACGACGTGGTCGTCCGCGTTGATCGACTCGGCGGGCTGATTCACGAATACCAGCGAGCTGCAGCGTAAATGGGGGATAAACGTACCCCTCAACCCCTCAGGCTTGCGGCTCTCGAGGCGCTGACCGTGGCAGAGCAGGAAGCCGCTCTGCACAGTTGCCGTTGGTGTCGAGCAGTCCGCGTGACGGAGTTTCTGAACCCCACATCACGTCATCAGCAGCGTGAACCGGGATAAACGCACCCCTCAGGGTCTTGCTTGGTGCCTTCGTCGAACTCGGCGAGGTGTTTCATCTTGCACAGCGAGTGATTCCACAGCACGTCGTGGACGAATGCCGGAAAGATCGACCGGCCAAGATACCAGCCCGATCTCGCCAAGGGGCCGGTCCCTCTGGGGAAGTCGAAGGCCACGTAGATCGTGAGTAGGCTGACCCCCGTCCTCACGTGATCGATATCGAAGGCTAGAACGCCGCCCCGAGCGAACCCGTCGGCGACCCGGTACAGCAGATAGCGTCCCTGAACCAGCTTCTCCAGGACCACGCTGAACGACAGCCAAGCGGGAGTCACGTCGTAGCGGATGGTGCCGCCAACGTCGTTCGGCGTACCCGCGGTGCGGTGCACCTGAATGAACCGTGGCGTGAAGTATTCCCGATCGGGCTCGCCGAACTTTCCCAGTTGCCGAAGTATCGCCGCGGCGTCAGCTTTGATCCGGATGGAGTACATCTTCTCCACCTGCGGCGGCCGCTCCGGTTCAGGGACTCCCATCACAGCCAGGATCTCGCGGCGCTTGCGTTCTACTCCTTCGATGGCCACCCCGGTGGGGTACCGCCCGAAACCGTCCCACACCAGGCCGAACACCCGCTCGGTAGCGTAGTTCCGGACGGTCGCCAGCAGGCCCCCCGTCAAGATCGACCCCACCGAGGCGGGACGGAACATGGCTTTCAGGACGCGAAGGTAGCTATCATCTCCGCTCGCGATCCTCCACAGCACGTCTGCCACCCGACGCTTCTGTTCAGGCTTCGTCTTCCTTTCGGTAAGAAGCGCCTGATAAAGGATCCGGCTGAGCACCGGGCGCGAGAAGACGACGCGACTGAGCAGAAATACGGTGCGCCCAAATCGGTTGTCGACATGGAATCCTCTGACGACCGGCCAATAGCGCTTTTTCAAGCTCGCCCGGTCGACGCCCTCCGCAAGAATGCAGTCCGCCAGCGCCGAGGCCGTGACGTACGCAGAGAAAAGGCCGTCTTTGTAGAGTCGGGAGACGGCCATATCTCCCACGAGGGCGATCCGGTCGCCGAACGGATTGCGGGCGGCGCCGACCGCCATGTTGGGATGGCAGGCGCACACGGTCCGCAACTGGGCTCCTCTCGGAAGCAGGCGCCTGATGTGGGGCAACGTCATGAAACTCTCCGCGATCTGCAGATACTGAGAGGGGTTGGCGCGGTCGATGCTCTTGCCGAGCAGCACGACGGTAAGCCATTTGCCTTTGGGGATGAGCGAGGACATCTCGATGGAGAGCTCCTTCGAACCATATTGTGCGAAGTGCACCTCACCCTCCATGGTGCGAAGGAGATCCTCTTGCGCTTGCATCTCGCAGATGACGGCCTTGCGAATCTTGGGCGGGCAGAGCCCCGGCATCACCTTCGCGAGCGCCCCGAAGAGGGGATCGGATCCCAAGTCCATTCCGGGCGTACGGTTGACGCCTGCTGCGAACGCCGCGAAATCAGCCTCGATCTCCCTGCTCGTTTCTTCTGTCACCAGCCGGTAGCTGACCACTGGTCTCCCGCCGGGAGACCGACGGATGTCGCGGACTTCTGCCGTGAGCACCAGCGCGCCTTCTTCCGCCGCCTGATGGAGCAAGAACGAGTCGAAGTTCGTGTATCGGCCCGGTCGCTGCTTGGGCCTTGAGCCGCGGAACACGGTGAGCATCTCCCTGCCCTCGGGAACCGGCAGCTCGATGCTCTTCCAATCCCCGTGGACGGTGATCTCGGTCGCTCTTCCCTCGACGACCTCCTCCGGCAGGCTGATTCCGTTCTCTTTGAGGACGTCGGCCAGCCTGGGGGAAATGCCGCCAGCGCAGTAGTTGCAGCCTTCCCACGAGCAGAAAGCCACGGGCCGGTAGAAGCAGACCTCGGTTTTCCTCTCTAGGATGGTGAGATTCAGCGTCCTGCCAAGTTCCCGCGCCTTCCTCAGCGCCCGAATGGCGAAAAACGACCCAGCAGGGCCTCCGCCCACGATCACCACCGTGGCTCCGTCCGGCAGGGTCAGGTGACCGGCCGTTTCCCGGTCTCTCACAGTGATGTGGCCGGCGCTGGCCGCGGTTGCACGAGTGACTTGCCCCCATTCAGTCGTCCATTTTTTATGATAGTGCAAGAGTTGGTTCCTGTGTGCGTGCCGGCGGCGCGAAGTCTTTGAGAGCGAGAAGCCCGGCCAGACGAGCGTCTCCGGCCCCGGCGGACGTCCGCCGAGCGAGCTGTGCGGTCGCAGATGGTTGTACTGACGCCGCTACTGTTCGATCAGGATCTGCGCTTCATTGAGCGTGAGGAAGAGTTCGCCGTTCAGCAGGTCGTCTTGCAGCTTGCCGTTGAGGAGCGCACCGGACTTGTTGTCCTGTGCTGGCGCCAGAAGACAGCACTGAGCGGCGTGTTCTTACCACGAGCCGACTGGATGCCGACATGGCGATAGCTTCCACCCCGTCGACAGCCGTCGGTTTGCGGATGCATCGACTCTTCATCTTAAGGTCATTGCTTGGACCACTTGATTCCCTCAGGCGGAGAGAGCGCATAGACTGGGCATCTGTTTGCCGTGTGCCACCCGTCGTAAGCAGCGCATTAGTGAGGAGCGCGCATCGTCGCCTCGACCGTCGCCGCGGACACGCTCGTGAGACGAGGAGTACAACTTGGCTCAAGGCAAGGTGAAATGGTTCAGTGGCGAGAAGGGCTACGGCTTCATCGAGCAGGAAGAGGGCAAGGACGTGTTCGTGCACGTCAACGAGCTCGCCCCGGGAGTCCGAACCCTTGCTGACGGCCAGGCCGTCGAGTTCGAGGTGACCGAGGGTCAGAAGGGCCCGCAGGCCGTCAACGTGAAGCCCGCCTGACACAGGCTCGTACGCGCCCGCTGGGCCGGCTTGGCCGGTCCAGCGGGCGCTTCTTGTTGTCGCCGCCAGTCTGGCTGGGCTCCTTGTGCCCTGCCTCTAGGAGCGTAGACTGGATAGGCTTCATGAGGACCTCCGTCCCCCGCTGCGGTGTGGCTGCAAACCATGCGCCGCGAGATCCGCGAAGCCATCCGCCTCATCCCAGTAGAGGAGTAGAAGAGAAGACCTTGCGCGACATGCCAGAAGAACGCCAGCCGAGCGAATCGCCGGAGCTGAGCATCGACGAGGTCAGGA
>PKYM01000250.1:0-3969 GCA_003132645.1 Actinomycetota bacterium
GCCGACGCCTCGCCCGCGTCGCCGGTCGACGGCGGCCTGGTCGTGAACTGTGCCATCAGGCGGGCGATCTCGTCGTCCAAAGCGTTGAGCTCGTCCTGGGCGGCGCGCGCCCGGCGCACCGGCTCGTCGAGCTCGGGGTGCGCCACGCTGCCCTGCTCGGCCAGGTAGAGCGTGACCTGGGCGAGCTGGGTCTCCGAGGTCGTCAGCTCGCGCTTGAGGCCGCGGCGCTTGAGCTGCGCCTGGGCGACCTTCTTGGCCAGCGCCGCGTTGAACGTGACCGCGTTGACCGCGTTGCTTGCCGTGTCCTTGCCTGCCATGCCGGCCTCCCTGCCGTGGGACTCCCCTGGACCGTGACTGAGCAGCATCCTATCACCGCTTCAACGGGCGTCACGTGGCGCCTCTTGCACCGCAGCCCGCGCAGCATAACGCGTCGTCGCCGCCACGCCCCGCGCCGCCGCGACCGGCAGCGCTACCTCACAATGCCCCGCCGCGCGACTTCTTGAGCCGCTTCAGGAAGGGCTTGTTCAGGTAGCTTGCCTCGTCGAACAGGCAGAACTGCTCGAACAGCGGCCTGGTCACGGTGAAGGCCATGACGTCGGCCGGCAGCCACTGGCGCATGGCGATGTCGGTCGAGCCGATCTGCGCCTGGGGCACGCTCAGGTCGGCGAAGTTCACGAGCTGGCCGCAGCCTGACGAGAAGGCGGCGGTAGTGGGCTCCGGGTCGCCGGGCGCGTTGCGGTACTGGGCGGCGAGCACCAGGGCGGCGAGCTGGTCGGGCTTCACCCAGAACGTGACGGTCTTCAGGTGCTCGTACTGGTCGGCGTTGAGCGGCCCGATCAGCACGTGACCCTGCGCCGGCGCGAAGTTGACCCGGGCGTCGATCCAGCGGCCCATGAGCTCCTCGGAAGCCTTGAGGCCCTCGTCGATGGCGAGAAAGTGGATGAAGCCGGCGCGGTCGGTGCGCTGCACGCCGCACAGCGAGCCGCCGGCGCCGCCGCAGCCGTAGTTGTCTTTGGTCAGGTGGACCGTCTTGCCCGCCTGCCAGTCGCGAAAGTGCGAAAAGACGCACTCGCCGCGCTTGGCGTCAGGGGCGGGCGCGACGAGCGGCGCGAAGGCCGCCGGGTCGGGGGCGTCGTAGAGGCCCGTCGGCGGGATGGTGATGTTCAGCTTGTCGAGGAGGAACGAGGGGTCGGGCTGCACGAGTACCTCCTTGGGTATCCGGGTGGGTCGTCTGCGCCCACGGTAGCACGATTCGCGGGGCGGCTATGTGCCGATCAGGTGGGGGATGAGCGAACCGAGCAGGTAGCCCCCGGCCGCCGAGGCCGCGCCGATCACGACCACTTCGAGGGCGCTGCGCCAGAGGCTCATGTCGGCCAGGCGGCCCTTGACCAGGCCGATCACGAACAGCGCGACGATCGTGAGGACGACCGACACGACGAACGCCGGCCGCACCGCCAGGAAGAGGTAGGGCCCGAGCGGCACGAGCGACGCGAGCAGGTACGAGGCGCCCATGGCGAGGGAGTCCTTGACGGCGTTGCCTTCGGGCTCGGTCGAGAGGCCGAGCTCCTTCTCGACCATCGTGTTCACCCACGAGCGGTGGCTGCTCGTGACCTTGTCGGCGATCAGGCCGGCGTCGTCGTGCGACAGTCCCTCATGTTCGAACAGGAGCTCGATCTCGAGCCTCTCGATGTCGGGGATGGCGGCGATCTCCTCTTCTTCGTCCCTGATCGCCGCCTGCTGGACCTGCGCCTCGGACTTGCCCGACAGGTACTCGCCGGCGCCCATCGAAAGGGCGCCGGCGAACGCCTCGGCCGCACCGGCGATCACCACGATCTTGCTGTTCGCGGTGCCGCCGGCCACGCCGGACACGACGCCCAGCGGCACCAGCAGGCCGTCGAGGCTGCCGAACATGAACTGACGGATGCGGCTCCTGGCCGCGATGCGCTCCTTTTCGGCGAACAACCGCGCTACGTCGAACGTGCGTCGCTTCTGCTCGAGCTCGCGCGCCCGTGCGGGCGTGAGATCGCCGTCGCGCGACCGTTCCGAAGGAGCATCCATGGCGCGATGCTACGGCGTCGTGGCGCCGGCGTGAAGCGTGGCGTTGCGGGTCTGGCGGCGTCGGGCGCCGGCCGGGCGGGGCTTTCCGCTTCCCGGCCGTCGCCGTTTGGGCCGCCCGTGCTGGGGCAATCACTCGTACGCAAGGATTGATCAGGCGGGCGTTTGCCTGGCACGCGCTCGCGAGGGGGAAGTCGCGCATGGCCCAGATCGAGATCTACACCAAACAGTGGTGCCCGTACTGCCTCAAGGCGAAGGCGCTGCTGCATTCCAAGGCGGTCGATTACGACGAGATCGACGTGACCTCGGACGAGCCGCGGCAGGCCGAGATGGTCGAGCGTTCGGGCATGCGCAGCGTGCCGCAGATCTTCCTCGATGGCGAGTCGGTGGGCGGCTACGACGACCTCGCGCGCCTGAACGCCACGGGCGAGCTCGACCGGCGGCTCGGGCGTGGCGAGGAGGCGCCGCTGCTCGACGTCTACGACGTCGCGGTGATCGGCGCCGGTCCCGCNNCTCACCGCCGCCATGTATGCGGCCCGCAAGAACCTCTCGACGATCGTCGTCGCCATGGACATCGGCGGCCAGGTCGGCCTCACCCGCGAGGTCGCCAACTACCCCGGCTTCGACTCCGTCACCGGCCCCGACCTCGCCGGCCGCTACCACGAGCAGGCCGCCAAGTACGACATCACCGAGCTGATCGGCGAGCGCGTCACCGGCCTGAGCATCGACGGCCGCTGCAAGGTCGTCGAGCTCGAAAGCGGCCGCAGCGTGCGCGCTTCGACTGTGATCATGGCCACCGGCGTGCAGAAGCGCCGTCTCAACGTGCCCGGCGAGGGCCGGCTGTCCGGCCGCGGGGTGGTCTACTGCTCGACGTGCGACGGGCCGCTGTTCAAGGGACTCACCATCGCCGTGGTCGGCGCCGGCAACTCGGGTCTCGAGGCGGCCATCGAGATGGACGGCGTGGCCGCCAGAGTCTACCTCGTGTCGATCGGCGACTGGATCGGCGACGCCATCCTGCAGGACAAGGTCTCGGCGGCCAAGCGGGTCGAGTCGCTGCGCTTCCACGAGGTGGTCGAGATCCACGGCGACGACAAGGTCTCTGCCGTGACGCTGCGTGACGTGCGCTCGGGTGAGACCAAGACGATCGACGTCGACGGCGTGTTCATCGAGGTCGGCCTCTACCCGAACAGCGAGTTCGCCCTCGACCTGCTCGAGACCAACGTGGTCGGCGAGATCGAGGTCGACAAGAACGGCGCCACGGGCGTGCGCGGCGTGTTCGCGGCCGGCGACGTGACCGACAACCACGACAAACAGATCGTGGTCGCCGCCGGCGAGGGCGCCCGGGCCGCGCTGGCCGCCTTCGGGTACCTGGTCAAACAGCAGTAGAGCCGGCGGGCCCAGGTGGTTCCGTCGGGCCGGGGCGCTACAATCAGCTCGTGGGTTCCGTCCGTCTTTCCAAGTCGCGCATCATGGCCTGGCGCCAGTGTCCCAAACGACTCTGGCTCGAGATCAACCGGCCTGAGCTCGTCGTCTACCCGCCCGCCACGCAGCGGCGCTTCGCCATGGGCCACGAGGTCGGAGCCGTGGCCCGCGCCCTGCAGCCGGGCGGCGTGCTCATAGACCCGCCCACGCTGGGTCAGGCCCTGCGCGACACGGCGCGCCTGCTCGGCCGGCGCGGCGACCTCACCCTGTTCGAAGCCACCTTCAGCCACGGCGGCGTGCTGATCCGCGCCGACCTGCTGACTCGCCGCGCCGGCCGGGCGCGCATGGTCGAGGTCAAGTCGGCCACCCAGGTCAAGCCCTACCACGTCGCCGACATCGCCGTGCAGACGTGGGTCGCGCGCGGCGCCGGCCTGGCGCTCGACCAGGTGGCCCTGGCCTGCATCGACCGCGACTTCGTCTACCGCGGCGACG
>PKYM01000250.1:4082-5489 GCA_003132645.1 Actinomycetota bacterium
GCCGTCGCCGCCGAGTTGCGAGCCGCCGGCTACGACGACCTGAGCCTGGTGCCCGAGACCTGGCCCTTCGACGCGCTGCACAGGCGCGTCTGGCAGGCCAGCCGCAGCGGTATGGCCGATCGCGTGCCCGGCGCGGCCGATCACCTCGCGGCTCTGCCCTATCCGCGCTTCTATCTCGACTTCGAGACGATCCAGTTTGCCGTGCCGGTATGGGCCGGCACGCGGCCCTGGGAGCAGCTTCCCTTCCAGTGGTCGTGTCATGTCGAGCGCTCTCCCGGCGAGCTCGAGCATCGCGAGTTTCTCGACACGAGCGGCGAGGCGCCCATGCGCTCCTGCGCCGACACCCTGCTCGCCGCGCTGGGCGAGGCGGGGCCGGTGTTCGTCTACAGCGGCTTCGAACACGGCGTACTGGCGGCTCTGGCAGCGCGTTTTCCCGACCTCGCGGGGCCCCTTGGCGCCCTCTCCGGGCGTCTGGTCGACCTGCTGCCGGTCACGCGCGACACCTGGTATCACCCGGCCATGAAGGGCTCGTGGTCGATCAAGGATGTGCTGCCCACGGTCGCCCCCGAGCTCGACTACGCAGACCTCGGCGAGGTCCACGACGGCACCGCCGCGCAGACCGCTTTCGCCGAAGCCGTCCACCCCGAGACCCCCTCCGAGCGCGCCGACGAGCTCGCCCACGGCCTGCTTGCCTACTGCGCCCAGGACACCCTGGCGCTCGTGCGGCTGCGCCGCTTCCTCTCCGGCGAGTAGACTGGTCCACCGCAGCGCTCGTCGCTCAGCCGTCGTCCAATGCCGTCTAGCGTCATAAGGAGCCCACATGAAGGTCGTCGCGATCAGCTCGAGCCCGCGGCGGGACGGCAACACCGCCATCCTGCTTAGACACGTCCTCGCCGAGCTCGACGTCGCCGGCATCGAGACCGAGCTCGTCCAGCTCGCCGGAAAGTCGCTCTCCGGCTGCACCGGCTGCCTCAAGTGCGCCACGGCTTTAGACAACCATTGCCACGGGGTCAAGGACGACGGCGTGAACGAGTGCATCGACAAGATGCTGGCCGCCGACGGCATCCTGCTCGGCACGCCGGTCTACTTCGGCGACGCCAACGCCACCATGCGCGCCCTGATCGAGCGCACCGGCTATGCGACCCGCAAGAACGGCAATCCGCTGGCCCGCAAGGTCGGGGCCGCCGTGATCGCCGTGCGCCGGGGCGGCGCCATGCACGCCTTCGATTCGGTGAACCATTTCTTCCAGATCGCAGCCATGGTGGTGGTCGGCTCGAGCTACTGGAACTTCGGCATCGGCGGCGAGGCGGGGGCCGTCGAAAGCGACGCCGAGGGCCTGCGGACCATGCACAACCTGGGCATCAACATGGCCTGGGTGCTGGGCAAGCTGAACGCCTGACGAACCTG
>PKYM01000250.1:5576-5704 GCA_003132645.1 Actinomycetota bacterium
CTGGTAGATTGCGAGCCCATCCGCAGGACGGGCTGGACTTCGGGAGGTGTCGCGGTGGAGAGACAACGCACGAGACACGGCACCGTGAGCCGACGGCGGTCGCCCGGCCGGGAGCAGCCCGTGTGCCG
>PKYM01000028.1 GCA_003132645.1 Actinomycetota bacterium
GGCCACTTCGTCGAAGTTGCGCACGCGCTCCCAGGGCTCCTGCTTGGGCATCGGCCGCCGGATCAGGTCGACCTTGCTCACCGTCCCCTCATCTCCTGTTTCGTCTCGTTCATCAGAAATGCGAGGCGCAGCCGCTGCGACGGAGGGGCTCGGCCTCCTCCGCGCGGTAGCTCTCGCGGCGCGCCAGAAACTCCTCCCAGTCCACCTCGTGGCCATCGAACTCGGGCCCGTCGACGCAGGCGAATTTCGTCTTGCCGGCCACGGTCAGGCGGCACACCCCGCACATGCCGGTGCCGTCGATCATGATCGGGTTCATGCTGACCATCGTCTTGATGCCGAGCGGCCGGGTCTGGCGCGAGACCGTCATCATCTGGAAGGTGCAGCCGTGGGCGATGACGCGGTCGGGCGCGATCTTTTCAAGCGCGAGGATCTCAGCCAGGCGCGTCACGTGCCCCTTGTAGCCTCGACTGCCGTCGCGCGTGACGACGATCAACCGCTCGGAGGCGGCGCGCAGGCGCTCCTCCCAATACAGCAGGTAGGCGCTGCGCGCCTCGACCAGCACGAAAACGCGGTTCCCGGCGGCTGTGAGCTCGCGGGCGATCGGCAAGAGGCTCCCCAGGCCGTAGCAGCCGCCGATCAGCAGGACCGTGCCGAAGCGCGCGATCTCGGTCTCGTTGCCGAGCGGGCCGGCATACGAGGGGATGGTGTCGCCCGGCTTGAGACGCGCGAGCTTGGCCGTCGAGGCCCCGACCTGCACGAAGATCGAGGTGACTGTACCGGCGCCGGCGTCCCAGTCGGCCACCGTGAGCGGGATCCGCTCGCCTTGCTCGTCGGGCCGCAGAATGACGAAGTTGCCGGGCCGCACCGACTCGGCCACCTCAGGCGCCTCGACGGTGAGGACGTGCACGTTGGGCACGATCATGTGCCGCTCCACGACGGTGACCACGCCTACCCCCCTTCCCGCCGCCCAGCGAGATCACGACCACGCGTAGCCGGCGACCGGCTCGCGCCGGCCGGCGACCGGTCACCGGCCCGGATGCGCACGCGGACGGGATGCGTCGACCACTCCCACAGCTCGTCTCGCGCCAGGAAGGCGGCCCCGCGCGGACACTCGGAGTCGGAGCGGACGGCACAGACGAGGTCACCGCCGTCCAGGGTGACCGTCACCGTGCCGCCCTCTTCGACCCCGAGCCGGGCGAGATCGTCAGGGTTCATGGCGAGCCCTTCCTCCAGATGCAGTTCGCCGAGTCCCTCGACGACGTCGGCGAGGTCGATACCCCGGTGGCGAAACGAGGCCTGTTCAGAGATGAGGATGAAGCGGCCGTGGCCCGCAAGCCCCTCCTGCGGGCGGACGGACGGGCCGCGGCCGGCGTCGTCCGACTCGAGGCCAGCCGCCGTCGAGCTCGCGTCTGGCGCGATCGGCGTCATGCGCCGCGGCGACCGGTCGAGCTCGGCGGCAAACCCGGGCACATCGATGCGAATGGCCGCGCGCACGGCGGCGGCATCAGCGTACCGCAGGTCGGAGCGACCCAGCCGGGCGGCCAGGTCAGAGAANNTCCTGGGCGATCACGACGTCGCAGGCGGGCCGGGTGGCGAAGGGCGCCTCGCCGACGAGGTAGAGCACCTTCGGCAGACGGCCGGCCCGGAGCTGGGCGAGGCCGGGGCCCCGGCCCGCGGCTCGCCGTGGGCCGGGCAGGACCTCGCCCAGCACGCCGAGCTCCAGCGCCCCGCGGACGTTGGCGCCGTGCGCGAGCGGCAGAATAGACACGGCCCTGCGAGCGCCCAGGGCCTCGAGCTCGAACGGCAGCTCCTCGGCGCCACGACAGTCGAAGACCCGCGGCCCGATGACGACGGCCGTGGTCGCGGCGCCGCGCGCCATCTCATTCGCTTCGCCACCCGGCCGGCCGGCAGCCTCTGCCGGCTCGCCGCTCGGCGTCGGCTCGGACCCGTCGGGGCCCGGCTCACCGTCGCCGAGCGTGCGCACGAGGCCCACGAGGGCCCGCGCCTCGTCGCCGGGGCGCGGGCGCAGCCACTGGTCGGCGACGCGCGCGAGGTTCGACTCGCGCGCATCGACGACGATGAGCTTCGCTCCGCGCCGCACGGCGCGGCGCACCTGGACGCCCGCCACAGAAAACGAGAAGCGCGTGTCGAGGCCGGCCACGATCACGATCTCGGCCTCGCCCAGCGCCTTGATCGAGATCGGCAGGGCGAACATACGCGACCAGAAGGCCGGCCCGCCCGGCAGCCGAGCTCGTGCAGTCGAGTCGAGGCCGGCGCCGCCTGGGAGGCCGCGGGCGAAGCGCTGGGCGGCGTAGAGCCCTTCGTTTGCGAGATCGCCGGAGACGAGCATCAGGATGTCGTCGGCGGCGACGCCCGAGAGTTTGCCGGCCGTTTCGTCGAGCGCCTCGTCCCAGCTTGCCACCCTGAAGTAGGCGCCCTTGCGCACCAGCGGCTGGCGCGCCCGCGAGTGGTGGTGGGTCGCCTCTGGCGCACAGAAGCGGCCCCGCACACAGAGCTGCCCGTCGTTTACCTCGGCGTCGTGAGCGGCGCCCACCGACGACAGGGCGCCGTCGCGGTGCGCGAGCTCGACCCGGCAGCCGAGACAACAGAACGGGCAGGTGGAGGTCTCGATCCCGTCGGGCCGGCCGTCCCATTTCGACACCTTGTCAGAGAGCGCACCCGTGGGGCAGACCGACACGCAGGCGCCGCAGAACTCGCAGCCGGCCGCCACGTGCGAGGCGCCGAAGGCCGGACCGATCAGGGTCCGCGGCCCGCGGTACTTGAAGGCAAGCACGGAGGCCCCGCGCACCTCGTGGCACATGCGCACGCAGCGCCCGCAGAGGATGCAGAGGTTGTAGTCGCGGTCGAAGAACGGGTCGTCGTGCTCGGCTTCGAGCCCACGATAGGCGATCGGGTAACCGATCTCGGTGATGCCCAGCCGTTCGACCAGCCGCTGCAGCTCGCAGGCGCCGTCGTTCGGGCAGCTGCGGCAGCCGGTCGAGACGCCGGCCTTGCGGATCGTCGTCAGGCTCCGGCGGCAGTCGTCGGCCTCGTCGCAGAGCAGGCAGCTCGACGGATGCTCCGAGAGGATCAGCCGCAGGATCTCCGCGTGCATCTCGTGCAGGGCGACCGTGTCGGTCGTCACCTCCATGCCGTCCTGAGCCAGCGTGCTGCAGGCCAGCGGATAGCCCCGCACGCCCTCGATCTCGACCGTACACAGGCGGCAGCCGCCGAACGGCGTGAGCTCCTTGTGCGAGCACAGCGAAGGCACAGAGACGCCAGCGACCTCCGCGGCGCGCAGGACCGTCGTACCCTCGGGAACGGTCACCGCCAGGTGGTCGACCTCGACGCGCAGCGCGCGGGCGTCCGGGCGAAGAAGAGGTTCAATCCGCACGCTGCCCCCTCGATTCGATCACGATCGCGTCGCCGGCGATGGCGTCGAAGCGGCAGACCTCGTAGCAGGCCCGGCACTTGATGCACTTGTCGACGTCGAGGTTGTGAGCCTCGGCGCGCGGACCGGTGATGGCGCCGGTCGGACACACCTGGACGCAGCGCTCGCAGCCGGTACAGCGGCCGGGCACGACGCGGTAGATGACGAGATCGCGACAGACGGCCGCCCGGCAACGCCTGTCGACGATGTGTTCCACGAACTCGTCACGGAAGTACTTGAGCGCCGACAGGACGGGGTTGGGTGCGGTCTGTCCCAGGCCGCACAGGGAGCTTGCCTTGATGACCCGGGCAAGGCGCTCGAGGCGTTCGAGGTCTGCGAGCTCGGCGCGACCCGAGCAGATCGCGTCGAGGATGCCGACCAGGTGCCCGGTGCCCACTCGGCAGGGCACGCACTTGCCGCACGACTCAGCCTGTGTGAAGCGCAGGAAATAGCGCGCCGTGTCGACGATGCAGGTGTCGCGGTCCAGGACGATGAGCCCCCCCGAGCCCATGATTGAACCAGCCGCCGCCAGCGTCTCGTATTCGATCGGCGTGTCCAGGAACTCCTCGCTCAGGCAGCCTCCCGACGGCCCTCCGGTCTGCACTGCTCGAAAGTCCTTCGTGGGCCCGCCGCCGATGTCGTAGATCACGCTGCGCAACGTGGTCCCGAACGGCACCTCGATCAGCCCGCCGCGGCGCACCTTGCCCACCAGGGCGAAGGTCTTCGTGCCTTTCGACCGCTCGGTGCCGTGGGCGGCATACCAATCGGCGCCGCGGGCCATGACCGCCGGCAGCGTGGCCAGCGTCTCGACGTTGTTGATGATCGTGGGCCGGCCCCACAGACCGGAGACCGCCGGGAACGGCGGACGCGTGCGCGGCATCCCGCGGCGGCCTTCGATGCTGGCGATCAGGGCCGTCTCCTCGCCGCACACGAAAGCCCCGGCCCCCTCCTTCAGCGTGACGTCGAACGAGAAGTCGGAGCCGAGGACGCACTCGCCGAGCAGGCCGAGCTTGCGGGCCGCCCCGATGGCGGAGCGCAGCCGGCGGATGGCGAGCGGGTACTCCGCCCTGATATAGACGTAGCCGTGGGAGGCGCCGATCGCGTAGGCGGCGATGAGCATGCCCTCGAGGACCGCGTGCGGATCGCCTTCGATCAGCGAGCGGTTCATGAAGGCGCCTGGATCGCCCTCGTCGGCGTTGCAGATGAGGTTGCGTGGTCCGCTCCCGGCCTCGCGGCAGACCAGCCACTTCACCCAGGTGGGAAACCCGGCGCCGCCACGCCCGCGCAGACCCGAGAGCTTGACCGTATCGACAACGTCGCGCCACGGCGTGCCGAGACAGGCTTCGAAGGCCCGATAGCCGCCGCGGGCGAGGTAGTGGTCGACCTCCTCGGGGTCGATGATGCCGCAGTTGCGCAACACGATGCGCACCTGGTGAGCGAGCATGGCGTGGTCGGCAAGGCGCGGCACAGCGGCAAACGCGGCGGGCAGGTCGTCGTCGGCCGGAACGGCGCCCCCGTCCCAGCCGTCGTCGGCAGCGAAGCGCCCCACGAGATGCCGCCGTGGCAGCTCGCCGGCCAGCAGGGCATCGAGTGTCGCCACAGCCAGCTCGGCGGTCATGTTCGCGTAGCTCAGGCGGGGCCGGCCGGGGAGCCGCACGTCGAGGAGCGGCTCCAGGTAGCAGGGTCCGATGCAGCCGACCGAGGCGGTCTCCACGTCGAGCCGGCGCGCGGCGATGTGAGCCTGCACCCCGGCCAGCACCTCGCCGGCTCCGGCGGCCAGCCCACACGACCCCATGCCGACGTAGACCAGCGGACGCGGGCCGGCCGTGAAGGCCGCCCAGCGCGCCGCGGCGCGGTGACGACGGCGCTCAAGCGTGCGTGCGCCCATCCAGCATTTCCTGCAGCCTCAGCACGCTCATCTGTCCGTAGATCGCTTCGTCCAGGGTCACCACGGGGGCGAGGGCGCAGCATCCTAGACAAAGCACGCGTTCGACGTCGTACTCGCCGTCCGGCGTGGTCTCCCCCGCGCCCACCTGCAGCCGGCGCTCGAGGGTCTCCAGCATCTGGACTCCGCCCTTTACGTGGCAGGCAGTGCCGAGGCAGACCCGCAGGCGATGACGACCGGGCGGGGTGAAACGAAACTGGCCGTAGAAGGTAGCGACGCCGAAGACGTCGCTCTCGGAGAGCTTGAGCCAGCGAGCCACGCGTCGCACCGTGTCGGGCGACAGGTAGCCGAGCGCGTTCTGGGCCCGCTGCAGCACGGGTACGAGGTCGGACGGGTCGCCGGGGAAGGCGCGCATGATAGCCGGCCAGGGGTCGGCCGACGGCGTGCCGCCGGTCGCCCTGGCGGAGCGTCGCGGAGCGCGCGCCGCTGTCACGGCAGTCCCCCTGCCTCAGCCGAGCTCGAAGAAAGCCGACAGTCCCAAGGCCATCTCCTGACGCTCCCGGAACATGCCAAGTCCCGGTCTTTTTCGATAGTACCACCGCCGAACGCGCTGAGAGAGGGGGCCGTGAGTTTGAGCCGGCCGCGCCGCTCGGCCCGTCCCCGTCGATTCTCAGCTCTCGCACAGCGTTTCTTCATCCCCCCTTCACGTTCACCGGATATCTACGGTGCAGTTCGCTTGTCAAGGCAAAACCGCGGGGCTTTGAGCAACGCCGGCGCGGCGGGAGGTCGAACGGCAGTGAGAGAAGATTGGGATACGGGCGCGATCGAGGTCACCGAGGAGCTTGTCGGGCGGCGATCGCGGACGCGTTCGCGCGTGCGCACTCTGCCCAAGCCGAGCAGGGCCTGGGCGAGCCTCTTTCGCACTCTGGCGTGGATGGGGTCGATCGTCACCCTCGCGCTGGTGGTTCCCACGATCACCGCTCACGACCTGCTCGTCCAGGGAGGCCTGGCCACCGCCGTCGGTCGCGTGACCGGCATGCTCGGCACGTACCTGCTCCTGGTCACCGTACTGCTCGTCGGCCGCATACCGGCGGTCGAGCGGGCTCTGGGTCAGGACACACTCGTTGCCTGGCACCGCCGTCTCGGACCCTGGGTCATCGGTTTGCTCGGCGCCCACGCGCTGTTTATCACCCTGGGCTACGCGCAGGGCGTGAAGACCGGTCTGGCACACGAGCTCTCCGTGCTCGTCACACACTTCCCGGGCATGCTCGGCGCGGTCGTCGGCCTGGGCCTGATCGTGCTGGCGGGCGCCACCTCGTATCGCAACGTGCGCAAGCACCTGCGTCCCGAGACCTGGTGGACCGTCCACCTGTACACCTACCTCGGGGCGGCGGTCGCCTTCTCGCACCAGCTCGCCACCGGCGCGCCGTTTCTCGGCCACCCCCTGGCGCGGGCCTACTGGATCAGCCTCTGGCTTCTGACCGTGGGCGTCGTCGCCTCTTACCGCATCGGCCTGCCGATCGTGCGCAGTCTCGCTCATCGGATCAAGGTGGTCCGCGTCGAGCAGGAGGCGCCGGGCGTCGTGTCAGTCGTCGTGCGCGGTCATCGCCTCGACCGGCTGCCCGTCACGGGCGGCCAGTTCCTGACCTTCCGTTTTCTCACGCGCGGCATGTGGTGGCGCGGACACCCTTACTCGCTCTCAGCCCTACCGGGCGGCAACGAGATGCGGATCACGGTCAAGGGCGCCGGCGGGCACAGCTCCGCGCTGGCTCAGATCGAGCCGGGCACGCGGGTGGCAATCGAAGGCCCCTACGGTGCCTTCACCCAGCACGCGCGTGAGACCGACAGGGTGCTGCTGGTCGGTGCCGGGGTCGGCGCGACACCGATCCGGGCGATGCTCGAAGACCTGCCGCGGCGCGTCGACGTGGTCGTCATCCTGCGCGCCTCGCAGGCGAGCGAGCTCATCCTGCGCGACGAGATCCGCCAACTCGTGGAGCAGCGCGGCGGCCAACTGTACCAGGTCGTCGGGTCGCGCACGCAGGCGAACCTCGACGCTCGGCGGCTGCAACGGCTGGTGCCCGACATCGTCAGCCGCGACCTGTATGTCTGCGGCCCGGGCGGATTCATGACGCAGCTCGCAGACCAGGCGCGCGCGCTCGGCGTCCCCGACGGCCGCATCCATCACGAAGACTTCGCGTTCTAGAGACGGAGGAACCACCATGAAGCGCTCCAGTGTAGTTCCGGCGGCGGCCATCCTGGCTACCGCCGTGGGACTCGGCGCCGTGCTCGGTTATCACCCCAGCGGCGGCGGCGCCACGGCCAGCCTGCCCGCCAGCGTGAAGGTCGGCGCCACGGCCGGAGTCGGCGCGGGAGCCAGCGCGGTCGGCACCGACCAGGCGCTGGCCGGCGGGCTCGGCGACATCCAGGTCCGGGTGAGCGCCAAGAACGGCAAGATCACGAGCGTCGGCCTCGCCAAGCTCAACGTGCACGGACCACAGTCCGCCCAGATCACCGGCAGCGTCGTCCCGCAGCTCATCAAGGAGACGCTGAGCGCCAACGGCGGCCCGATCCAGGCCGTCTCCGGCGCCACCTACACAAGCCAGGCCTACGCCGCGTCACTGCAGTCCGCGCTCGACAAGATCGCCGCCACAGGAGGCACCAATGCAGCGCTCGGAACAAGTAATGGGAACGGTGGTGTCCTTAGCAATCCGGGAGGCGGCGGAGACGGCGGCAGCGGAGACGACTGACGGATCGGCGGCGGCGAGCGAAGAAGCCCTCGCCGACGCCGTCGAGCGCGCGCTGGCCGTTCTGCACCACGTCGATCAGGTGTTCAGCACCTGGCAGCCAGACAGCCCCGTCAGCCGCCTGCGGCGCGGCGAGATAGGTCTCGACGCCGCGCCGCCTGAGGTGGCCTGGGTCCTCGAGCTCTGTCGACGGGCGCGTGATGCCTCGGGCGGCTGGTTCGACCCCTGGGGCCTGCCCGGCGGCGTCGACCCGACCGGCCTCGTGAAAGGCTGGGCCGCGGAGCTCGCGCTGGCCGAGCTGCGCGGCGACGCCGCGGCCGCCATGATCAACGCCGGTGGCGACATCGCCGTGTTCGGCGAGCCGCAGCCCGATCAACAGTGGCGAGTCGGCATCCGCGATCCGCTGGCCGCCGATCGGCTGCTCACCGTCGTGACCCTCGGCGGCCACGACCGTGCCGTGGCGACATCGGGCGCCTACGAGCGCGGACCGCACGTGCTCGAGCCCGGCACGAGCGAGCCCGCCCAAGGACTGCTGGCCGCGACCGTCGTGGGCCCGGACCTGGCCTTTGCCGATGCCTTGGCGACGGGTCTTCTGGCCTCCGGCGGCAAGGCCCTGGCACGCATCGCCGGGCTGCGCGGCTACAGCGCGCTCGTGGTCGAACAAGACGGTTCGCTGCGCACGACGCTCGGGTTTCCGGCGGTGGTCGAGGCGGCGGCCTGACGCAGCGAACGGCGCCGACTGCGGGGTTTGCGGGTCGTCGGCGGAGGCGGGGCCGGGGGCTCGGGACGCGCTCCGCGAAACCAGAGTAGGGGTCCGCAGCCGAGGCTGCCGATAGGGCTCACGCTGCGAAGCGTCCCTCAACCCCCGGCCCCGCCTCCGCCGACTCCCTTATCCGTCGCGCAACACGACAAGGCGGCTGCTCCTGGCGCTCACGACCCGAAGCGTCCCTCAACCCCCGGTCCCGCCTGCGCCGACTCGCCCATCCGCCGCGCAGGCACGGACAACCCAGCCGCACCCGGCGCTCACGGCTCGGGGCGCCATTCGACCCCCGGCCCCGCCTCGGCCGACTCGCTAGTTTACCCGCGCGAACCGAGCGGGGCGCCCGCCGCTCGGCCACACGGCGATCGCGCGCCGGCCGGCCTCGCGGAGCGCTGGCGGCGCGACACACGTAAGCGCCCGCCCCACCGCACGGCGGCCCTGCGGCAAGCCGACAGTCCAGCCGGCGCGAGCCGCTGCCGATGAACCCTCGTATGAACGGCATCAACGAGAGCAGCCGGCGCCCGCCGGCGAGGCCCGACCTCGACGCCTGGACTGAGGCTCTGCGCGCCGCCGAGTCCAGACACGCCCGCGGCAGGCACGCCGCTCGCGGCGGCGCGGACGGCGGCCCGGCAAGCTTGTGGACCACCACGCTGCGCTGGTGTCTGGCGGCTGCCGTCGCCTGCGCCCTGGCATGGCTCACCTACACGCGAGACGGCTGGATCCCCTTACTCTCAGGCGCCGACCTCGGGGTGCACGAGTTCGGTCATCTTGTGTTCTTCTGGTCGCCGCGGATCTGGGAACAGTTCGCCGGATCCTTCATGCAGGTCACCCTGCCGCTCGTGGTGTGTGTCTACTTCTGGCGGCGCGGCGATCGGGCGGCCGTGATCGTAACCCTCGCCTGGGCGGCCGAGTCGCTGAACAACGTCTCGGTCTACATCCACGATGCCACGCGAATGGTCCTGCCGCTGTTCAACGACGACGGCTCGGGATCGGGTCACGACTGGCACAACATCCTCGGCGAGCTGGGGCTGCTCGGCCACACCGATCAGATCACCGCCCTGGTGCGCGGCTTGTCGCTGGCAATGTTTCTCGTCGCGCTGGCGCTGGCCATGCAGGGCCTTCTGGGCGCGCGGACTACCTAGCTTCTCAAGCGGAGCCCAAGCCTGCCCACACGCGGCGGACGCATACCGGCCTCCACGGCGGACGCATACCGGCCTCCAGGCGGCGGCGGGGTGCGGCCGGCAGCCGCACCCCGCCGTATCTGCCCCACCGCCTGAGCGGCAAGCCACGAGCGTCGCGGGCCACTACGGCGTTGCGCCACTCGCGGCGCTACGCCACTCGCGGTCTTACGCCGCGCGCGACTCCTCGTCGGTCGCATCGCGGAGCGTCTCGCTGCGCTGGACGGCGCCCTGGCGCTCGCGACTCGTCTCCTGGGATTCGGCGCGCTCGATCGCAGCGATCTGGCTGCCGTACGCCGTCAGGCCGTAGATGACCAGTATGTTGACGGACATGATCATCAGCGACCAGAGCGGATACGCCTGGGCGAACATCAGTTGCGCGACCGCGTTGAGGCCGGCGACCGCGACACCCAACCAGCGAGCCCAGCCGCTTCCCGTGAACACGGCGAAGCCCGCCACGACGGCGGCGACGCCGAGACCGAACACGATCCAGCCCCAGGTCTTCAGGTCGCTGAAGACATAGACGGCGCTGGACGAAAAGAACCGCGCCCGGTAGACGGCCATGAGGCCGTCGATGATCGCAAAGGCGCCGCCGATGATCAGCACCGCCGTAGAGAAGGCGATCCAGCCCGCCCCTCTGGTTGCACGTGGATCCATGAAACACTCCTTGGCTCACGTGATTGTCGGACGTCGCAATAGTGCCCAGATGCAGGCAGAACGACACACGTGAGAAAGGCGCCCTCGCGNNTCGACAAGTCGATCGAACCGGAGCCTGCCGTGGAACGCAAGGTGCGCCGCGCCCAGAACATCAGCCGCAGCTGCCTGGTCTGCGGAGCCGAGAACGACTCCGGCCTGCACGCCTGCTTCTATGAGCTCGTCGACGGTGAGCTGCTGGGTGTCTTTCAGCCGCGCAACGAGCATCAGAGTTACCCCGGCCGTCTGCACGGCGGCATCTCCACGGCCGTCCTGGATGAGACGATCGGCCGGGCGATCACCATCGCCCACCCCGACACCTGGGGCGTGACCGTGGAGATCACCATGCGCTTTCGCAAGCCGGTGCCGCTCGACGGCGAGATCAGGGCGGTGGGCCGCATCACGAGGGACACGCCGCGCCTGTTCGAGGGCACCGGCGAGATCGTGCTTGCCGACGGCGTCGTCGCCGTCGAAGCCCGCGGCAAGTACATGAAGATGGCGCTCGACGCCATCACCGACGGCGACTTCGATCAGCGCGACTGGTTCGCCGACCTGCGCGCGCTGCCCGACAACATCGATCTGTAGGGCCCCGCGTCGAGCCCCAGGCCTCCGCCGCGTCGAGCCCCAGGCCTCCGCCGCGTCGAGCCTCAGGCCTCCGCCGCGTCGGTCCGTGTTGGCAAGGCGACGCTAACGCCACCCTCATGGTTCGCGGCTATCATGTGCTGTCATGGACCTTACTCCCGCCTGGTACGACGCCATCGCCGTGCGAGCCTCGCAGCGTCGCTACGAACCGACGGCGGTGGCCGACGACATCGTCGCCCGGCTGCGCGCGTTCTGCGAGGCCGATCGACCCTCCTCGAGCGCCCGCTTGACGATCATCGAGGGCGCGACCGATCGCCTGTTCATAGGCGTCCTCGGCAAGTTCGCGGGCAGCTACGGGCGTGTCGAGGGGGCGCCGCTCGTGGCCGCGTTCGTGGGGCGTGACGGACACGAAGGTGAGGTCGGCTATCTGGGCGAGGCATTCATCCTCGAGGCGACGACCCTGGGGCTGGGCACGTGCTGGATCGCGGGGACCTTCGACAAAGAACGAGCCGGCGACCTCGTCGAGCTCAGGGCGGGCGAGCGCGTCATGGCTCTGACACCGGTCGGCACGCCGGTCGAGCGACGCGGAGCCGGCGAGCGGCTGTTGCGCCGGGTGCTCAAGGTGCCGCACCGGCTGCCGCTCGAGACCATCGCCCCAGGCATCGGCGGCCCGACCGGCGGCAAGACCGCGGCGGCAACTGGCGGTGACGCGCAGTGGCCGGCCTGGGCACGGACGGCCGTGGAAGCTGCGCGCCTGGCGCCTTCGGGCGTCAACCGCCAACCCTGGCGTTTTCGTCTTGCCGGCCCCGGCCTCGTGCTCACGCGCGCCGAGAAGCTCTACTGGACCGCGCCCTTCGACTTGGGAATCGCCCAACTCCACGTGGAGCTGGGAGCAGCCCACGAGGGCGTCAGCGGCATCTGGGAGCCGCTCGTCGAGCCCGACGTCGCGCACTTCGTGCCCGCGTGACCCGCCGCGCGGCGTGGCTCAAAACCCGGTCACGGACCGTGCCAAGTCATGTTGGTAGAGACTCACTATGCGGTAGACTCATTTAGTCAGTAACTCCAGAGACTTCCGCAAGGACCAGCCAATGACGGCGACCGCAGACCAGCCCGACCCCGGCGTCGAGACCTTCGACGCGACCCTCGAGACCATCGACCTCACTCAACAGCTCACCGAGCTTCTGACCTGCGCCTCGTG
>PKYM01000012.1 GCA_003132645.1 Actinomycetota bacterium
CCGTCGTCGGTGTGCGGCGCCAACACGAGAACGTTCGCGAACTGGCAGATTGTCATCGGGCCGATGTCCCCCTCGGGAGTCCCTTGCAGAGCCTGGCGTAGAAGTCTACCAGATGCCTCTGGGCCACCTCCCAGGAGTAGCGTTCGCGCACGGCGGCGCGGCCGCGCTCGCCCATCGCGCCGACCTCGCGTCGGTTGGCCAAGAGGCGCCGTACGCCCATGAGGTGGCCGTCCATGCCGGATGAGACGGCGAGGCCGCACTCCTCAAGGCGCACGATCTCGCCCCGCCCCGGCAGGTCCGTGGCGAGCACGGCCAGCCTCGAGGCCATGCCCTCGAAGATCTTGGTGTCCACCGTGGGCAAATCGTACTGCGGGCCGGCCAGGCTCGGTGACCACACGACGTCGGCCGCCGCCAGGTACCGCGGCAGCTCGGGCTGCGGGATGCGGCCGAGGAGGACGACCCGGTCGGCCAGACCCACGTCGACCCGGGTCGCGACCTCGGCCTCGAATTCCTCGCTCGCGAAGACGCCGCCCAGGTAGAGCACGGCCTCGCCCGGCTCGAGCCGCTTCATGACGTCGAGCATCAGCAGGCAGCCGCGCGTGCGAGAGAGGCTGCCGATGTAGATCAGCTTGAGCCGCGGGTCGGCGGCGAGCTCGGCGACCGGCTCGACGCCGGCGAAGCGCGCGGCGCGCGGGTAGTTCGGCAGCGCGAGGCGCAGCGCGGGCTTGGCGCCGAGCGCGTCGAACTGCGCCTCGGTGACGGTTACGACAGCGTCGGTCCAGCGCGCCAGCGAGCGCTGCGCGACGCCGACAGCGCGCGCCGCCGCCGGCCGCAGGCGCGCCGGGATGTAGGGCTTGGCGGCGACCTGCTGCGGCACGTACTCGTGCATGTCGTAGACGAGTCGTGGCACAGCGCGGCGCAGCCGCGGCAGCAAGGTGAGCAGCTCCGGGTCGTGCACGTGCACGACGTGAGGCCGCAGGTGGCGGACCTCGGCGACGATCTCGCGGTAGTCGAGCCAGCGGGTCGTGCGGCTGCGGCGCGGCAGCGGCAGCAGCCGCACCCCGTCGATCTCCGCGAACGGTTTGTCGTCGGGCGCGAGGTAGCTCACGTCGTAGCCCACGTTGGCGAGTGCCCGGCACTCGCGTCCGAAGATGCGCTCGTCGTCGTGCGGGTGCACGACCGAGATGTGCAGGACGACGGTCACGCGCCGATCTCCGGCGCTGGGCCGGTGCCGGCCGGCCCGGCGTCCGCCATCGCGGCGAGCGCGGACGACGAACCGGCTGCGCCCATGCCGGCCACCGCCCGGTAGCGCGCTACGACGTCGCCGGCCGTTGTCGCCAGGCCCTCGTGCGCGGCGATCCAGTCGAGCAGGTGCCAGTACACGTCGTCGTAACCGTGCGCGCTGCGGCGGTCGAAGCGGTTGTTATGCCATAGGACGGCGACCGCGCCGCCGCCGGCGGCCACGTGCTCGAGCACGGCCAGCGAAACGCGCTCCGCTGCCTGCCCGTCGAGGGCACGATAGTGCGCCCCCTGCAAGCCGGTGTCCATGATCGCCAGCGGCAGCTCGACCAGGTCGAGTGGCCGCTCCGCGGCGAGCGAATACGGGCGAAACGGCCAGGAGCAGCCGCAGCGAAAGCCCTCGCGCTCGGCGAAGGCGAGGCTCGAGTCGTAGCTCAGGCCAGCCTGCTCGAGCAGCGGTAGCGTCTCGTGGTAGAGGCAACGCAAATAGTGGTAGCGCACGCCGTCCACGGAGCAGCCGGCGCGCCGCGCGAGCAGGTCGCGGTCGCCGGTCAGCGCGTCGACACCGAGACGGTCGGCGTCGTTGCCGTGCAGGCCGATCTCGCGTCCGTGGCGCGCCAGCAGCGCGAGCGCGGCGGGGATACGGCGCGCGTAAGTCCCGGGCTGCACACCGTCCTGCCGGTGCGTATGACGGGCGATCACGAAGAAAGTCGAGAGGAGCCCGCGCGCGTCCTCACTGGCAAGCAGCTGGGGGAAGGTCCAGTAGGGGTCGCTGCGCCGCGGCAGGTGGTGGGTGAGCCACGCCCAGACGTCGCCCAGCTCGCGGCGCAGGGCGGCGCCGTCGCCCTGGCGCAGGGCGCGGGCGCTGCGGTAGCCCGCGGCGACGAAGCCGCGCGGCGTCCAGCGCCAGAGGTTATCGACATCGTGGGTGAGGGCGACGGCGAAGCGCCGGCCGCCGGCGCCGGCGCCGGCGGGGTTCACTCCGCCGCCCGCCGAGCCGCCGCCCGTCGCGCCGTTGTCCCACAGCCAACCGGGCGTCGGCAGCGACGCCAGGCCGAGGGCGGCAAGGCGCGGAGCGAGGAGGACGCGCAGCAGACGCACATAGCCGTCCACGGTGGGGACGGCGATGTCGAGCGCCGGGTTCTCGGCGAACACGCTGGCGCTGTACGGCAGGCGGCCGAAGCGGTCGCGCTCGCCGTGAGTGTGCTCGTCCCAGCAGGCGAGCAGCACGAAGGCCGCGGCGACGAGGTCGAAGGGCGCGGCGAAGGCGGCTGCGGCGGCGCCGGCTGCAGCCGGCGCCGCCGTCACCGGCCAGGCGCCGGCCAGTTCGCCGCCGGCCGTGAGCAGGCGTTCGAACGAGCCCGGTGGCAGCGGTCGCCCGGCGGCAAGCAGCGCGAGTGCCGTCGCCGAGCAAGGGATGGTCGGCACGCCTGGCTGGGGCACGCTCGCGTAGGCGAGCGCGCATTCGGGCAGGCGCGCGGCGTCGCGCGTCAGCGCGAGTCGCCGGCCGCAGGCCGTGAGCAGCGTCTCGAGCACCCAGCGCGTGCGCGACTCGAACGACCCTGGCGCGTCGCTCCAGACGAGCAGCGTGCGGTCGTCGTCAGCGGCGCTCATCGCTCGCCCGATGCTCGCTGCACGCCGCGCTCACCATTCGAAGCGCGTCGCGTTCACGCCGCGGAGGCTCAGGCGGGCCACTCTGCCCGCCCACCTCACGCCGGGCAGCGGGTCGCGCAGCGAGAGCACGCCGTCGATGCGCACGCCGCGCAGCGAGCGCGCGAACCCGGCGAGCGTCTGGCGCCGGCGGGCGATCTCGAGCAGGCTGAGCGGCACGTCCTTGGTGGCGACGATCCACTTGAGCCCGTCCGCCTGGCGCGGCGCTGTGAAGGGGCGTCCGATGACGTCGCGGTAGGCGGCCAGCGAGAGGTTCACGCCGCACCTGGCCGCCAGCGAGTGCCACATCCAGTGACGTGCATTAACCTCCATGAGCCGGTAGCGCCCGTCGCGCGGGTCGCGCTTGAACTCCACCTGGCTCACACCGTGGAAGCCGAGCTCGGTGAGCAGGGCGAGGCCGGCGTCGGCCAGTTCGGGCACCCAGCGGCTCACGCCCAGGCGGCAGCTCCCGGCTCCGGCCGGGTGCTGGCGGATCTTGTGACCGGTGAACACGGCCAGCGGGCGCGACTGCACGTCCAGGTATGAACCCAGCGTGTAGAGCTCGTCGTCGCTGCCCGGCACGCGCTCCTGGACGATGAGCGTGCCGCAGTCGTTGACTTGCGGGTAGAGCGTTTCGAGGTCGCGTGCGGTCGCGACGTCGAGCACGTGCCGCCGAAAGCGGTCCTTGAAGGCCAGCGACTCGACCGGCTTGACGATGGCCGGGAAGGGCACCTCCGAGACGGCCCGGGCGACGTCGTCCGGGCCGTCGACGAACACCGTGCGCGGCGTGTCCACCCCCGCCCGCCAAGCGGCCTCGAGCTGGGCGCGCTTGTCGTAGAGACGTTCCATCACGGGCCAGCGCGAGAAAGGCACGATGAACCACGGTTCCAGCCGCTCGGCGTGGCGCGAGAGCGGCCAGATGAACTCGTCGTGACTGGGGAAGAGGGCTGCGCGCTGTGGCAACCGGCGGCCCAGGTCCTCGAGAAAGACGAGGAAGGCTTCTTCGTCGGCGCGCGGATCCGGGCAGATGGCGGCGCCAGCCAGACGCGAGGAGAGGCCGACGGCCCGAGGATTGCTGTCGAGGCCGAGGACGGGGACACCGTGAGGTGCCAGATCGCGGATGATGCCGAGGCCGCAGGCGTAGCTCACCTGCAGGACCACGGCGGGCGGCGCGCTCGCGGCCGCAGCGAGGAAGCGGTCGAACTTCATCGCCGCTCCGTGTCGCCGGCGGCCGTCACGCCGTCGCCCGCGTCATCCGGGGTCGCCGGCGCGCCGCGCCGTGCGCGCCGCGCCAGCCCCTTGCGCACGATGCGGCCGGCGCTGATCGCGCCCGGCAGCGGGTCGCTGAACGAGAGCACGCCGTCGACCCGCAGGCCGCGGTACGAGCCCAGCCAATGAACGACGCCCAGCTCGTGGCGGCGCACCTCGCGGACGCCGTCGGAGAAGTCCTTGATCGCCACCGACCACTTGCGCTCGTCCTTTTGGCGCGGGGCGATGAACGGCTGGCCGACGGCGTCGCGGTAGGCGACCAGCGAGAGATTGACCCCGCTGGCGGCGGCCAGCGAGTGCCACATCCAGTGGCGAGCGTTGATCTCCATCAGACGGAAGCTGCCGTCGCGCGTGTCGCGCTTGAACTCGACCTGGCTGACGCCGTGGTAGCGAAGCTCCTGCAGCAGGCGCAGCCCGGCGTCGGCGAGGTCGGCGTCCCAGCTGCTCACGGCGAACCGGCAGTAGCCGAACCGGCGCGGGTGCTGGCGCAGCTTGTGGCCGGTGAAGACGGCCAGCGGCCGCGAGGCGGCGTCGAGGTAGGACCCCAGGGTCCAGAGCTCCTCGTCGCCGCCGGGGACGATCTCCTGCAGCATCAGCGTGCCGCAGTCGTCGACCTTCGCGTAAGCGTCGGCGAGTTCATCCGCCGACTGGATCTCGAGCACGTGCTTCTTGAAGCGGACTTTGAACGCCAGCGACTCCACCGGCTTGAAGATCGCCGGGAAGGCGATCTCGGCGATGCCGCGCTCGAGGTCGGCGGGAGCGTCGATGAACACGGTCTTCGGGATACCGACGCCGACGCGCTGGGCAGCTTCGAGTTGCGCCTTCTTGTCGTGCAGGCGCTGCATCGTCTCCCAGCGCGAGAACGGGATGATGAACCACTGCTCGAGACGTTCCGCATGGCGTGAGATCGGCCAGATGAACTCGTCGTGCGTGGGGAAGAGGACGGCCTTGCGCGGCAGCTGCCGCCCGAGAGTCTCGAGGTACGCGAGAAAGCCGGATTCGTCCTGCAGCGGATCGGGACAGACCATGCCGGC
>PKYM01000060.1 GCA_003132645.1 Actinomycetota bacterium
TTGACGTTGGCGTAGACGCCGCGGCCCTGCTCGACCGCCTTGATGATGCTGGCGAAGCTGTCGTCGAGCAGGATCATGACGGCCGCCTCGCGCGAGACGTCGGTGCCCGACAGGCCCATGGCGACGCCGATGTCGGCCTTCTTCAGGGCCGGCGCGTCGTTCACGCCGTCGCCGGTCACCGCGACGATCTGCTTCATCTCCTTGAGAGCCGACACGACCTGCATCTTGTGCTCGGGTGCGACCCTCGCAAAGATCACGTCCTGGGGTCTGCTGAGCTCGTCCTTGAGGTCGTCCTCAGACATGTCCTGCAGGTCGGTACCCGTGATCACGCGCACCGCGCGGTCGCCACGCACGATGCCGATGCGGCGCGCGATCGCCTCGGCCGTGAGGCCGTAGTCGCCGGTCACCATGATGATGCGGATGCCGGCGGTGAGAGCGTTCTCGACGGCCTCGCTTACCTCGGGCCGGGGTGGGTCGATCATGCCAATGAGACCGAGGAACGTGAGCTCGGTCTCGACCGTGTCGGGCGTGTAGTCGCTGAGGGCGACCGGCAGGTCGCGCTCGGCGACGGCCAGCACGCGCAGCGCCTGGCGCGACATGTCGTCGTTGCGCGCGATGATCTGTTCGCGCAGCTCGTCGGTCATCGGCACGACCTTGCCGTCGAGCCGGACGCTCGTGCAGCGCGGGATGGTCTCGGAAGGCGCTCCCTTGACAAATGCCTTCTGCCCATCGCCCTCGACGTGGACGACCGACATGCGCTTGCGCACCGATTCGAACGGCAGCTCGTAGATCTTGGGGCGATCGATGAGCTCGTCTGACAGGTCGAAGCCGACCTTCTGAGCGGCCACCAGCAGACAGCCTTCGGTGGGGTCGCCGACCACTCGCCAGCCCTTGTCGTCGCTGGGCGCCAGCACCTTGGCGTCGTTGGCGAAGGCCATGGCGCGCAGCAGCACCTCGAGGCGCTTGCGCGCCTCGTCTTTGGGCAGCGTCGTGTCGCCGATGACGAAGTCGCCGACCGGCTCGTAGCCGACGCCGGTCACCTCGACTACCGTGTCTCCGGCATAGATCTCCTTGACCGTCATCTCGGCCTTGGTGAGCGTGCCGGTCTTGTCGGTGCAGATGACGTTGGTCGAGCCGAGGGTCTCGACGCCCATCAGGTTCTTGATGAGCGCGTTCTCCTTGGCCATGCGCTGCACGCCGATGGCGAGGGCGACCGACAGGGTGGCCGGCAGACCCTCGGGGACGAGCGCGACCATGACGCCCAGGGCAAAGAGCAGGTCGTTGACCCAGGAGAGGTTGAGGAGGCGGCCCATGAAGAACAGTGCGACACCGCAGGCGAACGCGATGATCGAGACGGTGCGGGCCATCGAGTCGATCTCTTTCTGCAACGGCGACTTTTCGTCGGACACGCCGCCGGTGAGCGTGAAGATGTGACCGAACTCGGTGTTGAGCCCGGTGGCGAAGACGATCGCCTGGCCCGTACCCGCGGCGACGCTCGTGCCCATGAACACCAGGTTGGGCATGTTGATGGTGGCGAGCTCTTCCTCGACGATCGAGTCGGCGGTCTTGCGCACCGCATCGGACTCGCCGGTGAGGGCGATGTTGATGGTCGACATCTCGTACTGACGGATGAGCCGGGCGTCGGCCGAGATGCTGTCGCCCTCTTCGAGCTGCACGAGGTCGCCGGGCACGAGGTCGGCGACGGCGACGATCGTCACCTCGCCGTCGCGCACCACCTTGGCGTTCTGGGGCACCAGCTTCTGCAGTGCTTCGGTGGCTTTTTCAGCGCGATACTCCTGAAAGAAGCCGATGGTCGCGTTCAGCACGACGACGCCGATGATCGCGATGGTCACGTTGATCTGGTCCTGGCGACCAGAGCCTGTCGAGAGCACCGCCGCGATCACGCACAGCAGGGCGCCGACCTCGAGCATGATGGCAAAGAGCGTCTTGAACTGGTCGAAGAAGCGGAAGATGATCGGCCGCCCGACCTTGGCCGGCAGCACATTGCGGCCGTATTGCTTGAGGCGCCGGAAGGCTTCGTCTTCGGTCAGGCCCCTGGGCGAAGTCTGCAGACGGTCGAAGACCTCGCCTTCGGGAAGCGCCCAGATGCCGTCGGAAAGGGAGGATTGGGCGGTATCGAGCGACTCCGCCGCGCGGCTGGCGTCGTGGGTCGTCGCCGTCTCGCCTTGAACNNCAAGATGGGATAGGCCCGTGCGATCACGAGCCCAGCGCGCTCGTGGAAACGCCTGCCGAACGGCTTGGCCTCAAGCCACCGTCGTCGACGACCAAGCCGACGCATCGGCCTCAAGGCCGACCGCAGCACGATACGCCGCCCACCGTTAAGAATCCATAAAGATGATGGGCACCATTATAAAGAAGATATAAAGAGATGCCCGTTTCACGCCTGAGTCTGACGTGAGACGGGCCGTCGCGTCGTGACCCTCTCGCCGGCGCATGAATGGACGCGGCTGATCGTCCGCGCGCGCCCTAACCGGCCTCCTTGCCGGCCTTGCTTGGATCTGCCACCGCGAGCACGTCGATTTCTTCCGTCTCGCGCATGATGCGGGCGATCAGCGATGAGCCGCGCAGGATCTCCTCCATGCGCGAGCGCCGCGACTGGCCCAAGACGACGAACGTCGCCCGGTGTTCGCGTGCGAAGTTGAGGATGACGTCGGCTTCGGAGTCGCCGCTCAGCTCCACCACAGTGCCGCCGAGATTGCGGGCCAGCTCGAAGAGCTCGGCGAGCTCGTCGTGGTGGCGGCCCAGCGTCTCCCCGGGAGTGTGAACGTGAACGACGAAAAGCTTGCCCTGCATGCGCTTGGCCATGCGATAGCCGCGGCGCACGAGCTTCTTGGCTACCGACCCCGCCTTGATACACACCACCACGCGGTCCTCCGTGGCCCAGGGCGTCTCTATCTCATGCTCGTCGATGTAGTCCTGGAGGGTCTCGTCGACCTCCTCGGCCGTCTTGCGCAGGGCGAGCTCGCGCAGCGCCACCAGGTTGCCCTTCCGAAAGAAGTTGCTGAGCGCCCCGGGGATCTTGTCGAGATCGTAGACGACGCCGCGGTTGAGCCGGTTGATGAGCGCGTCGGCGGTGAGGTCGACGAGCACGACCTCGTCGGCGCGATCGAGCACCGAGTCGGGCAGCGTCTCGCGCACCCGCACAGTCGTGATCTCGAAGACCGTGTCGTTGAGGCTCTCGAAGTGCTGCACGTTGACGGTCGAGATGACGTTGATGCCGGCCGCGAGGATCTCGTCAACGCTCTGCCAGCGCTTCTCGTGGACCGAGCCGGGAACGTTTGTGTGGGCCAGTTCGTCGACCAGAGCCCACTCGGGCTTGCGGGCGATCACCGCCGCCGTGTCCATCTCCTCGAAGATCTTGCCGCGGTAGTCGATCTCCTTACGCGGCACGACGGGCAGGCCCTCGGCCAGCTCGGCGGTAGCCTCGCGTCCGTGGGTCTCGACGAAGCCGACGACGAGGTCCTCCCCCCGCTGGAGGCGACGTTGCGCTTCGGCCAGCATGGTGAAGGTCTTGCCCACGCCGGGGGCGTAGCCCAGGAAGATCTTGTGCCGCCCGCGATTGCGCAGCGTCTTGAGCGCGAACGGCTCGGCCTGCGGTGCCTCGCCCGTGGGCGGGTCGGCGCCGGACATCAGGGGCCCGCGGCGCCCTGCCCCGCGTCAAGCGCCAGGTTGAGCTGCAGCACGTTGACGGTCGGNNATGTCGGGGTCGAGCCCGCTGCCCGAGGTGGTCACCATGTCGATCGGCACCTGGCCGAACGTGAGCCCAGGATCGGCGGCGATGTCGGTCTTGACCGCGGCCTGGACGCGATCGGCCAGGTTCTTGTTGGTCGGACCCAGGTTCGAAAACGACGAGTCCATGGCGTTGTAGCCGCTGCCCGCCGCCGAGGGGCGCGGCCAGAAGTATTTGGCCGCCGTGAAGTTCTGTGCGATGAGGCTCGAGCCGATCACCAC
>PKYM01000136.1:0-677 GCA_003132645.1 Actinomycetota bacterium
ATCGTCGCGAAGTCGCGGATCCCCTCGGCGGGAAAGCCGCGCCGGCGCAGGCCCGACAGGGTCGGCATGCGCGGGTCGTCCCAGCCGCGCACGTGCCCCTCGTTGACGAGGCGCAGGAGCACGCGCTTGGACATGACGGTGTGCGTGAGCTTGAGCCGCGCGAACTCGTACTGGTGGGGTCGCGACGGCACCGGAAGGTTGTCGAGAAGCCAGTCGTAGAGCGGCCGGTGGGCTTCGAACTCGAGCGTGCAGACCGAGTGGCTGATGCCCTCGATCGCGTCGGATTGCCCGTGGGCGAAGTCGTAGGTCGGGTAGATACGCCACGCGTCGCCCGTCCTCGGATGCTCCGCGTGGAGGATCCGGTACAACACCGGGTCCCGCAGGTTGATGTTGGGCGCGGCCATGTCGATCCTGGCCCGCAGCACGCGCGCCCCATCGGGGAACTCGCCGGCGCGCATGCGCTCGAAGAGGTCGAGGCTCTCCTCGGCCGACCGGTTCCGCCACGGACTCTCGCTGCCGGGCTCGGTGAACGTGCCGCGGTGCTCGCGGATCTCGTCGGCGGTAAGGTCGTCCACATAGGCCTTGCCAGCCTTGATGAGCTCGACGGCCCACTCAAAGAGCTGCTCGAAGTAGTCCGAGGCGTAGTACAGGTGCTCGCCCCAGTCGAACCCCAGCCA
>PKYM01000136.1:699-2968 GCA_003132645.1 Actinomycetota bacterium
TTGGCGTGGCCGATGTGCAGGTAGCCGTTCGGCTCGGGGGGGAAGCGGGTGACGATGGTCTGGTGCCGGCCCTCGCGAAGGTCGGCGGCCACGATCTCGCGAATGAAGTCGCCGCGCTCGGGCGAGGATGGCGTCTCGGTGCTCACAGGGGCCGAGGATAACACAGGCTGCTGGAGCGCGAGTACCTTCCAGCGCCTGCGCTTCCACCAAAACCGCACCAAGACCACGCTGAGGACGAGAACGCCGAGACCGAACAACGGCAGGTTTCGAAGCACTATCGCAAAGATGAAGACCATGACGACGAACATGACGCGCGAGACAAGCCACGCTCTGTCGGGTGGTGCGCCGGTCGGCAGCGCCACTGGGTCACTGCCACACTTCGGACAGACTCCTCGCCTTACCGCCTCACCGTCGATGGCTTGTCCGCAGGCAGCACACGAAAGCGCGTCCATGGCCCTCCCCTTAGCGTTTGAGCAGCGCCCGCTGACGACGAAGGACATCGCAGCGCCGCTGGGCGTCTGCTCGAAACGCACGCTTGTTAACGCCCGGACCTAAGGCTGCCGTCGCCGCCCGAAGGCGAAGTACGAGATGGGTCCAACACCGTTGATGAAGGCCAGCGCTCTCCACATCCACTTCGAGCCTCGGATCTGGTCTGCTGGTCGACGCTTGATGTCGATGAGCATTGCCATCTTAAGGCCGGCTTCGGCAACTGCGGCGACAAGGACCAGCCTGCGCCGGCGCTCGCTGAGATCTCTCCACTTCTGTTTGGCGGCCATCACACCCTCCGCGTAGCTGGCAGGGACCCTACAGCTTCAGTGAGTGCAGCAGTCCGTAGACAAGAAACGCCGGCCAGACCAATGCTTGAAAGACACCATAGATCCCGTCCCAGAATGAAGTCGCAGTCTGGATGTAGTAGACAAGCGCTCCGATGAGACCGAGTCCGTAGACCGCCCCGCCACCGGCCCCACCCATATGGTCGCCGCGTGCCATTCTCACTCCTTGGTTCGTGACACCAGGTCAGATCACGCGAGATCTGCGTCGGTACGCGGTCCGACACTTCGCGACATTCCGTCGCGAACCTCTCCGGCTATGCGGATCATCGCCGCCAGGCTGCGTTCGACGTCGTCGTGCGTCGTCGCCCACGACGAGACGCTGATGCGCATCGCCGTTCGTCCTTGCCAGACCGTGCGCCCGGCCTATCAGGTGCCGTCAGCCTGCACCGCGGCGACGACGCGACGTGTCGTGTCGTCGTCGCCGAACGAGACGAGCAGCTGATTCAGGACGACCTCGTTGAGGATCTCGTGACCCGCGGCCCGCGGCCCCCCGGCGAAGCGGGCCGCACCCTTAGCCCTTGATGATGTTGTGAACGGGCATGACCTGCGGCTCGCCAGGGTCGGCCCCAACCTCGGCCATGATCGGCAGCAGCGTCTTTCCGAAGGCTTCAAACGACTCTTTGGAGTCCCAGATGTCGAACACCTGGATCAGGCCGTCCGCTTCGAGTGCGGCGTGATAGATCCTTCCGGCCGGCGCTCCTGCACCGGCCGCCTCGAGCCGCTTGATCGTATCGTCGTAGCGAGCCTGCGTGAACGAGGCCGGCGCGAAGTAAAACCCGAGTGCCATGGCTAGGTCCTTTTCGTGTCCTTGATTGGCTTGCGAGGAATACGTGCTCATCGTGGGGCCTCTTCAAGCCGTTCATTCCTGCAACACGGTAGTCGCATAAGGGAGTTCCCGTGAGAGACGATCGCTTCAAGGCCGTCCACAGGGGCGGTTCACTCGATCTGGACCGGCATCGGCAGCTTGCCCTCTGGGCGGCTGACTGCGCAGAGCACGTGCTCCTTCTGTTCGGCCGGCACCGTCCCCTCGACGACAGGCCCCGCCTCGCGATCGAGACGGCTCGCGCGTGGGCGGCTGGAGAGGTCAGTGTCGGCGCGGCTCGCGCGGCAGCTGTTGCCGCGCACGCTGCCGCAAGGGAGGCGACCGACGTCGCCGCGCAGGAAGCCGCGCGGGCCGCCGGACATGCTGTCGCAACCGCGCATATGGCCGACCATTCGTTGGGCCCGACATGGTACGGGGTTCGTGCTGTTCGGGCCTCGGCCGGAGTCGAGGCGGCAGAACGGGAACGTGCCTGGCAACTCGAGCAGCTTCCGCCGTCGATCAGGGAACTCGTTCTCTCGACGCTCGAGACCCGGAAGTTTGCCGGCTGAGTCATGGGCGGTGGTCGGTGGCGCGTCTACCCATCGACTCCAACGAGGAGCGTTAGTCCGATCAG
>PKYM01000136.1:2973-12020 GCA_003132645.1 Actinomycetota bacterium
GCTGCTCGAGAGCGGCGAGATTCGCCTCGAGCTGCTCGATCCCGCTGACCCCCACGAGGGCCGAGGTGACGCGCGTGTCGCGCAACGTCCAGGCGAGTGCCATTTGCGCGAGCGTCTGGCCGCGCAGCCGGGCTACTTTGGCCAGCGCGCGCACGTGTTCGAGGTTCTCCTCGGCCAGGAAGCTCTTGCTGAAGGACTCGCTCGAAACCGCGCGCGAGTCCTGCGGGATGCCGTCGAGGTAGCGGTCAGTGAGGAGGCCTTGGGCGAGCGGCGAGAACACGATGCAGCCGGCGCCAAACGACTCGAGCGTACCGAGCAGCTCGGGCTCGATCCAGCGGTTGAGCAGCGAGTATGAGGGCTGGTGGATGAGAAGCGGCGTCCCGAGCGAGCGCAAGATCTCCGCCGCCTCGCGCGTCCGCTCGGCCGAGTACGAGGAGATGCCGACATAGAGCGCCTTGCCCTGACGCACGGCTGTGTCGAGGGCGCCCATCGTCTCCTCGAGCGGCGTCTCGGGGTCGAAGCGGTGCGAGTAAAAGATGTCGACGTAGTTGAGCCCCATCCGCGCAAGTGACTGATCGAGCGAGGCCAGCAGGTACTTACGCGAGCCCCAGTCGCCGTAAGGCCCGGGCCACATGTCATAGCCGGCCTTCGTCGAGATGACGAGCTCGTCACGGTAGGCCGCAAGGTCATTGCGCAGGATGCGGCCGAACGTCTCCTCCGCCGAGCCGTAGGGAGGGCCATAGTTGTTGGCGAGATCGAAGTGCGTGACCCCGAGGTCGAACGCCCGCGTCACGATCGCCCTGCTCGTCTCGAGCGGACGGCTGCCGCCGAAGTTCTGCCAGAGGCCAAGCGAGATCGCAGGCAGCTTTAAACCGCTACGTCCGCAGCGGCGATACTGCATCGAGTCGTATCGAGATTCGTCTGCCATTGCCCCTCCGTTTCGAAGACGCTTGCGACGCCGCGCCGCTCATTCAGACTCTGCCACATAGATCAGCGCAACCGTCCGTTGCGGCGCGCGCGCCGCGTAAGCTGCCTACCCGGCGCACTCCGAGAATCATCACACGATCCGCCAGAACAGGACCCCGGCAAGCGCCCACGCTCAAGCATGCCGGCATCCGGAGTGGCCCTTAACATGGCGACCCACGTCCGTAACACGCACTTAAGGAACCGGGGGCACACTATGTACGACCCCCCTCAAGGGCACCCAAGCCCTTAGCGAGCCCCGCCCCCCAGCGGGGCTCGCATTTTTTCTGCAACCCGCCTGCAACCACCTCTAGTAACCAAGCTGCTTCTCGACCGCCGTGATCGACTCGTCCAGCGCGGCGACGATCTGGTCGATCTGCTCCGTGGTGATGATGAACGGTGGCGCGACTGCGTGGCAGTGGCCGCCGCCGAGAAGCCGCACGAACACGCCGCGCCGGAACGCTTCATCGCGCACCTTGGCCGCCGCACCCACCGACGGCGGAAACCACTCCTTGGTGGCTTTGTCTTGCACGTACTCGATACCGGCGACCAGACCGACGCCCCGTACGTCGCCGACGATGGGATGGGCGAGGAGCGTCTTCAAGCCCTGCTGCATGTAGGCGCCCACGTCGCGGCAGCGTTCGACCAGGTTCTCGCGTTCGATGATCTCCAGGTTGGCCAGGCCGGCGGCCGAGCACAGCGGGTGCCCGTCGTACGTGGCGCCGCTCATGAAGGCCTCGGCGGCGCCACCCAGGAAGGCGTCGAAGACGTGATCCCGAGCGCCCACCGCGCCGAGCGGCAGATAGCCCGACGACAGCCCCTTCGCCATCGTCACCAAGTCGGGTTCGGAGCCGAACTGCTCGAACCCGAACCAGGTGCCGCTGCGCCCGAAGCCGGTGATGACCTCGTCGTTGATCACGAGGACGTCGTTAGCCTTGCAGACCTCACAGACCATGGGCCAGTACTCGGCCGGCGGCGGTATCACGCCGCCCGTGCCGATCATCGTCTCGCCGAGCAGCGTGCCGACGTTCTCGGCGCCGTAGAAGGCGATCTCGCGCTCGACCGCCCTGGCGCACTCCAGGTCGCACTCGCCGTAGGTCTGACTCCAGGCGCAGCGGTAGCAGTAGGGCGCGCCCAGCTTGATGAACCCGGGCAGCAGGGGCTCGAACTTGGCGCGGTTCATCGGCAAGCCCTGCGCACTCGTCGCGGTCATCGTGGTGCCGTGGTAGGAGCGGTCGCGGAACATCACCATGTACTTGGTGCCCTGGCCCTTGTTGCGCCAGTACTGGCGGGCCATCTTGACAGCGGTCTCCACAGACTCGCCGCCGCCGAGCGTGAGAAACACATGGTTCAGGTCGCCGGGCATATGCTCGGCGACCTTGGCGGCCAGCCGTATCGAAGGCACGTTCCCGATCTGGAAGATGTGATAGATGGCGAGCTTCTCGGCCTGTTCAGCGATGGCGTCGAAGATCTCCCGGCGCCCGTGGCCGACGTTGACCGTCCACAGTGACGCGAACGCGTCGATGTAGGCGTTGCCCTCGGTGTCGTAGACGACCGCGCCCTCGGCTCGCTCCATGATCGTCGGCTTGAGGCCGGCGAGCTGCGTGAACGGCGGCCAGAGGTGACCGAGAAAGTCGTCCTCGAGTTGCCGGGTGTCCTGCTGCACTGGCTCTGCCATGGCGCGCAACTCCTTCTCAACGGACGAGCGTTTTGACAGGATCGATGGCAGCGGGATACTCATCGATCCCCTTCTCATGATAGTCCCATGGCCAGTCCGGGCGTAGGCCCTGCGACCCTCGGCCGGTCAGACGCTCGTTCAGATAGACGCGTGTGCAACCGCAATCAGCGCTTCCGACGGAAGCTCAAGAGAAGCAACCCTCGTGGCGATGAATGCAAGCAGCGTGCCCCCGTTCTGAACGGGGCCGTCAGATCGCTGTGGGAGCAAACGTGGGGCAGTGGCGCTACGCAGATGGCGGGGTCTGCTATCGAGACGACGAGGCCATCGCGCGGGCGCTCGCCGCCCAGGGCAAGCGCAACCTCTTCCACGACGACACGCTGCTGATACTCGAGCATGAGGACGGTCCGCTCGGACAGTCCGTGCCAACTCAGCGGCGCCTCGTCTTGACCCTCGCGCGCTCCGACTGGCTCAGCCTCAGCTCAGCGGTCGGCACTGAGCGGCAGATCTGGCGCAGCGAGCCACTGCCGCTTTCTGCCCGCGACCGATCGCCGGCGGAGGAGCTGCCACCCAGCGAAGCCCAGCTTCCGCCGGACGTGCAGGCCTTCTTCGCCCAAGTGCATGAGAACCTGCACGGCGGCAGGCAGACGAGCGGCCGACCCGCTGGTTCGCAGGCGGCTTTCGCCGGCATCGAAGAGGTCGCCCGGTCACCGGGATGCGGACCAGGCGTGCAGGCATCCCGTCCGCGCCGAAACCGCCCCGCCCAGATCGCCCTGCTTTGCGGCATCGCGATCATCGCCCTCAGCGTCGCTCTGGTGTTCCGGCTGGCAAACGAGCGGTCCCCCTCTCTGGCATGGTCCACTGCCGCATCCCGGCCATCCGCGTCGCAGGTCTCAGCGATCGCCTCGGCGGTCACCCCCGGCATGGTCGACATCAGCATCACGCTGAGCGACCCGCAGATGCGTGGAGACGGCACGGGCATCGTGCTCAGCGCTGGAGGCGAGGTGCTCACCAACAACCACGTCATCGACGGGGCGACCACCATCACGGTCACCGACCTGAGCAACGGCCTGCGCTACCAGGGCAGCGTCGCGGGCTACGACCGCAGCCTCGATATCGCAGTCGTGCAGTTGACCGGCGCATTCGGGCTGCCGACGATCCGGCTGGGCGACTCGTCCAGGCTGAAGATCGGCGAAGGCGTCGTGGCACTCGGCAACGCCCACGGCCGCGGGGGAGCGCCGAGCGCGGCGGTAGGCTCGCTGGTGGCTCTCGATCAGCGAATCACTGCCGAAGACAAGGGCGGCGGCAATGCGGAACGACTGTCCGGCCTGATCGGAGTCGATGCCGCCGTCGAGCCGGGCGACTCCGGCGGACCGCTGGTCGACGCCGGCGGGCTGACGATCGGCATCGACACGGCAGGAAACGCACACCCAGGCCGCTCATCGGGTGCCTGTCGGGCTTATGCCATCCCCATCCGGCAAGCGCTCTGGGTCGCCGCGCAGGTCACGAGCGGCAAGCCCTCGACCGGCGTGCACATCGGCCCGACCGCCTTCCTTGGGGTCGGGCTGGCCGCTGGCGGGACCAAGGGGGACGCTCAGGCCGTCTCGGGCGCTACGATCTCCGGTGTCGTGAGGGGATCTCCGGCCGACCAGGCGGGACTGGAAACCGGTGACCTGCTCACGTCGCTCGCCGGTCAGCGGGTCGACTCGCCGACCACGCTGGCCTCGGTGCTCGACCGCTGTCACCCCGCAGAGCGGGTCACACTGGGCTGGGCCGACCTGGCGGGCGAGCGCCACGCGACCACGGTGCAGCTCGCCGTCGGACCGGCTGGCTAAGGGAAGCCGGGTTCGCCGCCCGCGTGATGCGCTCACGAGGCGTGCGACCGACGACGACACTCAAGACTAGAGGAACCTGCGCTCCAACTCTTCGAAGAACGCCGCTGAGAGGCGTTCGAACTCGTCCGCCGTGAGACGAATCTGGTCGCCGATACTGAGCTTCACAACGGACTCTGAACAGTGGTCGCCCCTAAGACGAACGGCAGACGCAGAAAAGGACAACCTCGCGCGAAATGCTGCCGGGCGTCTCACGTGCCTGCCCGGCATGTAGGGAGAAAGCGGTACTATGATGGCCGTAGTGAGGCGCGATCGGGTCTCACGGCGCGCACTCGACCATGCCCGGGAATGAGCCTGTCAGTGATTGCGTAGAGCCCGCGGCGGCGGGCGCTCGGGGATGTCGTATCAGGCGGGCTTCACGTTGGCCGCCTGCGGACCCTTCTGGCCCTCCTCGATGTCGAACTCGACTGCCTGGTTTTCAGAGAGGGTGCCAATCCCAGGGGCCAGCGAGTTGACGTGCACGAACACGTCCTTGCCACCATCATCCTGCTCGATGAAGCCGTAGCCCTTCTGCGCGTTGAACCACTTTACCTTGCCTTGAGTCAACTCATGCTCCTCGTCTCAGGAGCGTGTCCGCGGCGATTCTCGAAGCAACGACGCACGCTCTCCACCAGTGACCTGCCTATGAAAGGTACCACTCGCAAACAGACAATGGACAGACCACAGGCGCATTTTCGCGGCTTGGGGTCGACCTTCAGGCCGGTCATGTCAAGGCGGGACCGGTGTGTGGACGGTGCGCCACTGCCCCGTCTTGGCCCGCCGCGGCCCGCCGACCGGCGGGAAGATCGGCGGGAAGATCGGCCGACTGACCGACCACAGAACCGCCCGTCGGCCCGATGCGGGGGTCGTGCCTGCGGTGTATTCTGAATTTGCGGACAGGCGAGTGGGGCGATGGCCGCACCGGTGTCGATGCGTGGCCGGACGAACCGGACGACGCGTTGGGGTGGCGGTCGCGCCACGCGGGAAAGCGAAGCGGCATGGCTCTAGCCTCGGCCAGCGCGGTAGAAGCGCAGCCCCGACCGTTTTTTGGTCGGCAGGCCGATGTCGACCGCCTGATCGGTCGGGCGCAGGCGACCGGTCTCACCGCCATTGTCGGGCGTGCGCAGGGGGGCAAGACGCGGCTTCTCCAGGAGACGCGCGACAGCCTCATGGAGCGAGGCTTCATCGTCGGCTATGCGGAATCGACGGGGGAGTACACCAACCTTCTGCTTCGCGCTCTGAGGGATGCGTACGCACACGTTTCTGCTACAGACAAGCTGGGCGTGTTGCTGGAGAAGGCCAAAGAGAACCCCGTCGGCGTCCTCGCCGGGGTGTCCGTGGCGGCACTCGCGGTCATCCTGCCCGACTCACTCCAGAGGATTCTCGACCTTACAAAGCGCACCGTTGCCGAAGTCGAGTCGATCGGGTCGGAGCTGACCAGATTGACCTACGACGAAGCGTTCAGCCTTGTCTCGTTCCTGGCCACAGCGAGCGAGCACCCGGTCGTGCTGTTCCTGGACGCGTGGCAGAAGTGTTCTCCCGTCGCCGAGGCGGCCGCCCCGCTCCAGTGCTTCCTCGACCACTCTGACGCCTGGCCCGCCTGCCATTTCTTCCTCGGAGTCGGGACTGACGACCCGTCCTGCCAAGACGCGAAGGCCTGCTTGGCCGAGCTGGACAGAAGTAGCCCTTTGGCAGAGATCCGAGAGCTTGGGCGCATGGACTTGCGTGACTCCGCCGAAAGTCAGCGTCTCGTCAGCTATCTGGCAGACGAAGTCCCAGCCACTCGTGAGATCGAGCACACTCTTACTTTGAGGCTTCTTGACGGGCACCCCGGCGTTCTGCACCGGTGGCTCAAGATGAAGCCTGAGACGCTGAAAGAACTTGAGCAGCTCGCCGAGGACGCCCAACGCAATCGCTACCCAGAACTTCGCGGGTTCTTCGTTGAGCAATGCCTCTGGGCACCGCGGACTGCCCGTTTCCTCGCGGCCCTGGCGGTCCTGCCGCAGCAAAACGATGAGTCGGTCTGGCGTCCGCTGTCCCTCTTGCTCCTCAAAGACCTGGACCAGGAGACAGTGCGGGCACTCCAGGCGGATGGCATCCTTGAGAATGGCGACGGGGTCGACGGTGTGCCGTCATACGGCCACGACACACGACACGATGCCGCCAGATGCACCTGGTTGAGGCATGACGAGCGCATCCTGCAGACGATCGCCGGTAGTGAGATCAAGCGGCTCATCCCCGAACTGGCCGCGCACGTCACTGATCTTGGGTGGGACAGTTTCGTCTTTGCTGCTGCGCTGGCAGCCATCCTTGAGCATCAGGCGGATCTGCAGCTCAAGGGCGGTCTGTTGCTCCTTTGTGAGTGCGCGGCGAGTCTGTTCCCGTCGCGGACCGAGCCCCCCGACGTCCACGCTTTCCGTGGCAAGGCTGTCAAGACAGCCCAGGACTATCCGCACGCGGCAACCCTTGTCGGCATGGCGCTTGCCAGCGCTCAGTATCTCGCCGGTCACGAAGGGGATCGGGCCTGCCGCGACGCCCTGTTTGAGGAGTTGCGCGAGTTGTGCACCAGGCACCCCGACGATGCGGGTGTGCGCGAGAGGCTGGCCGTGGTGCTGGTCAACACTCTGAACCGAGCCTCCCAGGATGGGGATTGGGCGCGCCGCGACGCCCTGCTTGAGGAGTTGCGCGAGTTGTGCGTCAGACACCCCGAAGATGCGGCCGTACGCGAACAGCTGGCCGTGGCGCTGGTCAACAGTGTGAATCAAGCCTGCCGGCAAAAGGACCGGGCTCGCCGCGACGCCCTGCTCAAGAGGCTGCGCAGGTTGTGCGCCGAGCACCTCGGAGATGCGGCCGTACGCGGGAGGATGGCCGTGGCGCTGGTGAATGCCGCAAATCAGGCCTGCCAGGAAGGCGATCGGGCCTGCCACGACGCCCTGCTTGAGGAGTTGCGCGGGTTGTACACCGAGCACCCCGGAGATGCGGCCGTGCGCGTCCAGCTGGCCGCGGCGCTGGTCAATGCAGTGGGTCAAGCCAGCCAGGAAGGGCATCGCGCCTGCCGCGACGCCCTGCTCGAGGAGCTGCGCAGGCTGAACACGGAGCACCCGGGAGATGCGGCCGTGCGCGTCCAGCTGGCCATGGCGCTGGTCAACAGCGTGCGTCAGGCCTTCTGGAAAGGGCATCGAACCCGCCGTGACGACCTGCTCGGGGAATTGCGCGGGCTGTACTCCGAACACCCCGCAGATGTGGCCGTACGGTCGCGATTGGCCACGGCACTGCACAACACTGTGATCCACACCTGCGAGGAGAAGGACCGCGCCTGCCGCGAGGCTCTGCTTGATGAGTTGCGCGCACTGTGCGCCACGCACCCCGAAGACGAGACCCTTCGCGAGCGACTGACCATGGCGCTGTTCAACGCGCCGACACTTCGCCCACCCAGCCAGGACTGACGGCCCGAGCTCCCGCTCCATCCAACTCGGACTCGAGCGTCCGCAGTCTGGTGCGCAGTGCAGCCCCGCACCTTGCTTTCTGCGCGCGTGGCTTCCTAGATGATTGATTCCACGAGATCGACTGTGTCCAAGGAAGCAAGTGCAGAGAGGTCGAAGCCGACGGTGCTCCTAACACCGTCTGCCCGGAGGCCACGATGGACGCCGACCTCGACACTCTCTGCACCGTGGTTTATTGCACAGCCGACGATCTTCTGCCAGAGGCAAGGCCAAACGCTCGCCGGCGCGTCAGCGACGCCGAGGTGGTCACGCTCTGCGTGGCCCAGGCGATCATGGGTATCCCTTCCGACCGCAGGTTCCTGGCGGTGGCCCGCAAGCGTCTGGTGCACCTGTTTCCCGACCTGCCCGGCCAGGCTGGCTACTTCAAGCGCCGCCGCCGTCTGGTCGACGCGCTCGAGTGGCTTCTGGGCGTCTTTGCCGCCGCAAGCCCAGGCTTCTATGACGACCTGCTGCTCTGCGACTCGACGCCCGTCGAGTGCGGCCGCAGCCGTGAGACTGCCCTGCGCTCGGCGCTCGGCGAGGTCGCCGGCTACGGCTACTGCGCGGCTCACTCGCGCTTCTTTTGGGGAGTGCGCCTGCACGCGGTGTGCGCTGCCGGCGGCACCCCACGGGCCCTTGAGCTGGCGAGCCCCTCGCGTGACGAGCGCGAGGTCGCCCTCGAGCTGCTGGAGCGCTGCCGGCGGCGTGGCGGCGAGACGCTGCTCTGCGACAAAGGTTACGCCGGCCGGGCCTTCGCTGAGGCGGCCGCGCGCCTGGGCGTCACCGTGGTGCGCCCCAAGCGCGCCGATGAGCCCGGCCGTGGTCCTCATCTGGCAGCCATCCGCCAGCGCATCGAATCGATCTTCTGGAGCGCCAAGGACCCGCTCACCCTGGAGCGCCACGGGGCGCGCACCATGGCCGGGCTGCGTGAGCGTGTGCTGGCGCGCTTCCTCTGTCTGGCGGCCTGCATCAGCCTCAACCACCGGCTGGGACGACCGAGTCGTGCCCTGGTCGGCTACTGCGCCTGAGGCTGCGGGCGTGGAATCAATCATCTAG
>PKYM01000292.1 GCA_003132645.1 Actinomycetota bacterium
TGACCCTCCCAGAGGTCTGTCCAAGGGTTACTGCGAGGGTTTCCGGGCCCAAGAGGAACAAACGCGTTGGGACGCACCCTGCTTGCGCCAAAGTCTCTGGCTGTGGGTGAATCAGGGTCTGCGGACGCCTTCGGCGTGGGAGGCGGTCTCAGGGGAACTAACCGGCGTCACCTGGACGTTCTAGGCATGGCCGGTTGTCTCGCCGAGCGGTCGTTCGCCGCCATCTTCTTGCGCCTGCCGCGGCCTGTCGGCCGCCACCAGGGTGATGCCGGCCACCACCACGATGCCGCCCAGCACGAGCCGCCAGCCGGGCGACTGGCCGGTCACCAGCAGGCTGAGGGCGATGGTCCACAGAACGTAGGTGCTGTTGGCCGGCATGGCGCGGGCCGGGCCCAGAAGGTCGAGCGAGTGGTAGTACAGCAGGTACGCGCCGGCTCCGCAGAGGCTGGCGACGACAAGGATGGCGATCGTCGGTGAGCCCACCGTGCGGGCCGCCACCACAGCCGCGCCGAACAGCGGCACGACGAGCACGAGGAACACCAGCGCCGAGATCCCCTCGCGTATGTTGAGCGCGGCCAGAGCCGGCATGCGCTGCAGGCTACGAGCCACGAGCACGCCCTCTACCGCCCAGCCCATCGCCGACGCGACCGCGCACAGGGCGCCCAGCAGGTAGTGAGGCGACGACACACCCGCGGGCGGTGCGTAGCTCGCAAGTGTCGCGCCCGCCACGGCCAGAACGACACCCGCCCACCCTCGGCTGCCCAGGCGGTCGCCGAGCACCAGATAGCCGAGCAGCGCGCCCAGGGCGGGGTAGATCGCCGAGACGGCGACCGCCGACGGGGCGCCGGCGAAGGCGATGGCCAGCAGGTAGGTCGACATCGCCAGTGGTCCGCCGATCAGCGCCGCAAGACAGACCACGTGGCCGTCTCTCGTGCGCAGCGCCGCAGCCGCTTCGCGCAAGCGCCCAGCGGCGGCGTTCACGGTGCTCACCCACACGAAGGCGAAGGTGTCGTGCAGGGCGGCCGCCGCCAAGGGCGCGGCAAAAAGGGCTCCGGCGACCACCAGAGGGCGGCGCGTCAGCGCCTCACCCAGAATGACGGCGGAGGCGCCCCAGAGCGCTCCGCTCAGCAACGCCACGAGCATGCCCACGCGGGCGCGTCGCGACGCCGCCTGCGGGTCGTCGAGACCCCGCGGTTCGCGGCTCACGGGGCTCAAGACCTTCACGGCGTGTCCGAGGCGCTCGTCTGAGGACCCGTCTGGTTCAGCGGCTTCCCTTTGCTCGACTGGAACGTTGTGCACGGCAAGGCACCTGTCGCCAACTCACCCGACCGGGTGAGTATAGCCTTTCGTGGCGGAACGTAGTCGGGCGGTCGCTCGGTCGGCCTTTTCGCTGCTCACCCGGGCGGGTAAGCTCGCTGGAGCGCACGAACCAGGGGTCGATGTGTCGCAGGCAGCGCCATCTGGGCCGGAAGAGCCGGAACAGCCAGGAGAAGCGGCCCAGGAGGGCGGTCTTGGCGTGCGCAGCCCGATCTCGCACAAGCTCCACCCGACCGCCCAGAAGATTCTGGCGGCGGCCAAGCGCATTCTGACCGAGCGCGGCTACCAGGGCCTGACGCTTCAGGCCATCTCGGCCGAAGCGCACGTCAATAAGTCGGGGGTCTGGTACTACTTCGGCGGCAAGCAGCAGCTCGTGCTTGCCCTGCTGGACGACGTCGCCATTCGCGAGTCCCACCACTTCGGCGCTCTGCCGCCCGCCGGCGCCACGCTTGCCGAGCGCGTCTACTTGATCGTGGGCAGCTCCGAGCAGGTCGGCGAGCGAGTCCGGCGCTACGCGGCGTTCTACGAGCTCCTCCCTGAGGCCTCTCGAGACGCGGAGCTCCACAAACATCTCATGGCCTATTATGAGAGGTGGTACGAGTGGGCAGCGGAGGTCCTCTCGCCGCCGGTCGCCGGCTCGCCGCCGAGCCCCCGGCACTCGGCGGTGCTCGGCCAGTTCGCCTCGATCCTGCTCGACGGGATCTTCATGCAGATGGTCGTCGCTTCACCCGATTTCGATCTGGGGGCGGCGTTGGAACAGGCGCGCGAGGCGCTCACGCATCTGATCGCAAGAGAGGCGGGCGACCAGCAGAAACCCTGCTAAGCTCATCGCATGCTCAAGGCAGTCACTCTGGACTTCTGGGACACGCTGGTGGTCAGTGACGGCGGCCCCGAACACGATCGGCGCCAGATCGAACGTCTCTTCGAAGAGCTCGGCGCCCTCGGCGAGCCGCGCAGCAAAGCGGCGATCCGCGACGCGTTGTTGGGCGCCTACGACTGGTTCGACGGCGTGTGGCGCACCGAACACCGCACCCCCGGCGCCTTGCAGACACTGCAGTTCGCCTTCGCCACCCTCCGGGTCAGTCCGCCCGCCCCGGTGGTCGCGCGCGTCGTGGAGTTCTTCGAGCAACTTGCGCTCGACCTGGCACCCGCGGTCGTGCCCGGCGTGTCGGCGATACTGCCGCGGCTGGCGACCCGGTACAAGCTGGCGATCATCTGCGATACCGGCTACGCCCCTGGGGCTGTCCTGCGCGAGCTTCTGCTGCGCAACGAGCTCCTGCACCTCTTCAGCACGACCTACTTCTCGAACGAGCGCGGCACGAGCAAGCCCGACGCGCGCGCCTTTCACCGCGTGTGCGACGAGCTGGGTGTGCGACCCGGCGAGGTGGTGCACGTGGGTGACTCGCAGCGCACCGACATTGC